>JARKQN010000078.1 GCA_029974835.1 Bacteroidales bacterium | reverse complement strand
AAGGCTGTCAGTCTCAACAGGGAAGCAGGGGATGATTACGGTCCGAAAACAGGACTTGCCTTTCTGTATCTTGATTCGGAACACGGGAAAAAATACCTGAAGGAGATGCAGTACTGCATTGAGTTCGCCATGTGCAACAGGTTTCTGATGATGGAGCGTATTACGGAAATCTTCGGCAGTTTTTATGGCGGAAGGTTTTCATACGGAAGTATAATTAACATTGCCCATAACTATGCCGCCGTCGAGACGCACTTTGGCGATGAACTTGTTATTCACCGTAAAGGTGCAACAAAGGCATCAAAAGGGCTTACAGGCATAATACCGGGTTCACAGGGGACCAGAAGTTATATTGTGGAAGGTAAAGGCAACCCCGACAGCTTTGAAAGCTGTTCCCATGGAGCCGGCAGGGTGATGGGAAGAAACCAGGCCATCAGGTCGCTTAACCTGGAAGAGGAAATACGAAGACTTGACAGGTTAAATATTCTTCATTCCATTCGCGGAAGAAATGACCTGGAAGAGGCGCCTTCTGCTTACAAGAATATAAACAGGGTGATGGAGCTTCAGGCTGACCTGGTTGAAGTGGATACCGGTCTTTCGCCTCTGGCGGTCATAAAGGGCTGAGCTTTATTTTCCCAGGCTGTAAAAACCGCAGCCATGCCTCCTAATCCATGCCGTAAACTGCCCTTTTGCATTGCCTGCATCCCTGCCCGACCACAAATCTGTAACCCTCACCTTACGTTTTATCCCGAGATCACTCAGATTTACGATAACCTGTACAGAGTCGGGCGGTACGGGACTATCGGGGTCAACACGCCTTCTGTCCAGCATCTTCTGGTCGGCGATGTAAAAAAGTGCAAGATATTTCTCTCCGGTCAAAGGATTTTCTGCGGTCCAGGCTACCCTGTCATCCCGGTTAAACAAAAGGCGGTTGTTTATGCTTCGCTGGTTTACTTCAATTACGGCCTTATTGGTCAGAAGTGACAACGTGAAAGGGTCGTTGTCAGGGAGGTGACCTCCGAACATCAGGGGAGACCTGAATATTGAGAATAGGGTCATCAGTGTTTTTTGTTCATCTTTTGTGAAGCCCGACATTCTGTCGTTTCCTCGCTCAGCCCTTATGCCTATATGTCCGAGGGGAAGCATATCACCGTCGGGCCATGCGCCGGGAGAAACATAAGGATACCATCTTTCAAAAACATTGAACTGCTCTTTGAGTTGCGGCCAGTTATCCCAGAAATCTCCGACTGTGCGCCACATATTTGCATTTTGCCTTATATGATCAGCCCTTTCCGGGGGAGTTGGCCCAGGGGAGGTACTGAGAACTATCTTTCTTCCCGTTCTGTCGATGGCTTTACGTATCATCTCAATTTCATCGGCATGATACGGTGAGGACAAATCATCAATCTTAAGAAAATCGACACCCCATGAGGCATACAGTTCCATTATTGAATTGTAATACTCCTGAGCACCCGGTTTACCCGCAACAATGGTATACATATCCCTGAGCCATCTGCACTGACCTTCTTCTGTAAAAATATCTGCTGCGGTAAGATTTGTGCCCAGTACAGGCATACGGTTTTTTACTGCAATTACCGGCACTCCTCTCATTACATGTATCCCGAATTTCAGTCCCTTTGAATGAATATAGTCAGCCAGGGGCTTAAATCCGGCTCCGTTTGCTGATGACGGGAAACGGTTTGTTGCAGGCATGAACCGGCCGTATTTATCAATGGAATACTGAGGATCGGTCTGATTATACCCGTGCGCCTTATCGTTGGCAACATACCACCTGATGTCGACCACAATATATTCCCAGTTGTATTGCTTCAGGTATTTTGCCATATAGTCGGCATTTGCCTTTACTTCATCTTCCGTAACGGTAGGACCGAAACAATCCCAGCTGTTCCATCCCATGGGCGGTGTTAACGCCCATGTGTGAAAATCTTTTTTCCAGGGTTCCTGCGAAAAAAGCTCACCCGGCAAGAGCATAAACGTAATTGCATAAGCAAGATAAACCAATATTTTCTTCATGGCAGACGTTAAATTATTAAGGTATTTTACATTTCACAAATTGGCTTTTTAAAGATAAACATTCAGATTATTACCAAATGAAACAGATTTGCATAAAAAGCTGCATCCGGGTAGATATTTTGAATATTTAACAATTTTAAATATTTTCAACCTGGTTTTAATGATCCTTTTTTTTGATTTATGATATTGAAAATGAGCTATGAAGCAAAAATATGCGATAGGAGTTGATATAGGCGGAAGTCATATTACATGCGCTGCGGTTAACCTCGGAACCGGAGAAATCATCAGAAATTCGCTTACGGAAAGACGTGTCAATAACCAGGCTCAGGCATTTGAGATCATAAGTATATGGTCGGAAAGCGTATCGGAGGTAATAAAACGGATCGGATTTGATGATCTGCTTGGCATCGGTTTTGCCATGCCCGGACCTTTCGACTATGTCAATGGTGTGAGCTATATAAAGGGCGTTTCAAAATATGAAAACCTTTACGGGTTCAATATCGGCGATGCCATTATCAGCAGTATTGAGGCACCAGACCACTTTGGAGTCAGGTTCATAAACGACGCAACAGCCTTTGCTGTTGGGGAGGCATGGGCCGGTAAGGCGAAGAAATACAGGAAATCCATGTCAATAACACTCGGCACAGGATTGGGATCGGCTTTCATTAATGACAGGATTCCTGTTGTTGACGGTCCGGATGTGCCGCAGAACGGATGTGTATATCACCTTCCGTACGGAGAAAGCATAGCAGATAACTATTTCTCCACACGCTGGTTTATTAATTCATACAGGGAGATGACCGGCAAGGAACTGCAGGGAGTTAAAGAGCTTGCCTCCCTTGCGGGCCATGATAGAATTGTTTCAGGGCTTTTTGAAAAATTTGGCAATGACCTCGCGTCATTTCTTGCTCCATGGCTGAAAAAGTTCGGAGCGGAGTTGCTGGTGGCGGGAGGTAATATCTCCAATGCCTTCAATATTTTCGGACCGGTACTTGAAAAAAGACTTAAAGCGGAAGGATGGAACGGAGACGTTGCCGTTTCGGAGCTGAAAGAAGATGCTGCCCTTCTCGGAAGCGCATTCCTTTTCGATGAAGAATTCTGGAAAGCTGTTCAGCATGCACTGCCGCTGATGTAATACCGTGCAGAGTTTCGACAAATAAATCTCCGGCAGTTATTAATCTTTTAATTCCGCACACTTCCCAGTGGAAGCACCGTGAACGTTATTTATCCCAAGCAGGACTTAACTGTTAAAAATAAATAATGTACACCAATCATCCCTCTTTTTACTTATTTTTGAATCAAACCTCAGCCAGATGAAAAAATCAGGCAGACGCTTATTCCTGAAGAAGGCAGGGACGGCTGCAGCAGCATTTACCATTATTCCCCGGCATGTTCTCGGAGGCAGGGGGTATACCTCTCCGGGCGATCAGCTTACCAAGGCAATAATCGGGACCGGAGGCATGGGCCGCGGTCATGTTGGTTATGAAGGCACCCGGCTGATAGCTGTTTGCGACGTTGATAAATCTCACCTCGAACAGGCTGTGAGCCTTGCAAAAGGCAACGTAAGGGCTTATCACGATTTTCGCGAACTGCTTGCACAACCCGATATAGACATCGTTCATATAGCCACGCCACCTCACTGGCACGGGATTATGGCCAGAATGGCTGCCGAGGCCGGAAAGGACATCTGGTGCGAGAAGCCTATGACAAGAACAATAGGTGAGGGAATAAAGGTTGTGGAAGCGGTCAGAAAACACGGAAGGATGTTCCGCCTTAATACATGGTTCAGGTTCAAAGACAATTTCTACGGTATGAATACCACCGTAAAACCTGTTAAGAAAGTTATCGACAGCGGCGTGCTGGGGTGGCCCCTTAAGGTAACCGTAAGCGGCATTACAGGTTTCGACTGGAAATTCTATTGGTCGGGCCTTCATAACCTTAAACCGGAACCTGTTCCTCCCGAACTCGATTATGACTTCTGGCTTGGTCCCGCACCATGGAAACCATATAACCCCGAAAGGGTACATTCCAAATTCAGGGGTTACTGGGATTATGACGGAGGCGGACTGGGTGATATGGGCCAGCATTACCTCGACCCCGTACAGTACCTGCTCGGCAAGGATGATACAAGCCCTGTGTACATTGAAATCGATGCACCGCAGCAACACTGGGACGCCGTCGGTTCCTGGCGAAGAATCACTTTTACCTATGCCGACGGCTGCCGGATAATCCTCGACGGTGAGAACCGGGACAAAGATGCCGCATATATTGAAGGCCCTTATGGTAAAATATTCAGAGGTTTCAGATCTGACATTCCTGATCTGCAGAAACTTATCGATACTCTTCCGGATCCTGAACCGCAGATTACAACCTTTACTGAATCGGTGCTGACGAGAAAAAAGTTTGCACTTAACGAGGAAAACGGCCACAGATCATGTACTATTGTCAACCTCGGGGTTATAGCCCTGCGGCTTGGCCGCAACCTGAAATATGACCCTTTAAAACAGAGATTTATTGACGATGAGGGGGCAAACAGGCTTATAAACCAGCCGATGCGTGAACCCTGGACCATCTAAAAAACACAGAATATGAGATATATAAAATCATTATTTATCGGATTAACCCTGCTTATAACGGCCTTTGATGCCGGTTCCCAGGATCTCCGTACCCTGGAGACAAAAGTAGCCGACATTCTCGCTCAGATGCCGGCAAGGGATAACAGCTCTGCCGGAAGACTTATGACTGAAATGCTTTCACTCGGCGACGCAGGTTTGAAAATGATCTGCAGCCAGGTTCTGCCTGCAGGGAGCGGCGACGACGTCCGTCCCCGGTTTGCGGTTGAAAGCCTTTCACGACACCTGTCAGCCTACGGAAACGACGCCGAAAGAGCAAAATGGGAGAAGATCTGCATCAGCATGATGGAGTCTTCGAAAGAGATTACTGTCAAAGACTTTTTTATCAAGCAGCTTCAGCTTATAGGAGGTGAAGCCTCTGTTCAGGCAGTGAAAATTTATCTTACCGATAAGAACCTCTGTTCGCCCGCTGTGGGCGTGCTTGCATCGGTTAAAGGTGCGGCTTCTGAAAAGATACTGTCGGAAGCTCTTTCCGATCCAAACCTTCCATGTGCTGCTTCCGTTATGAACACTCTTGCTTCTGTAAATTCTGAACTTGCAGTTAATCAATTTATTACATGGTCGCAGAATAAGGATATTCAGATCAGGGCTGCAGCATACCGTGCTCTTGCCCGGAGCGGAAACCCGGCCGCCTATCCTGTGCTTGATAAGGCGGCCCGGGCAGCGGCTTATAAATGGGAATACTCCGGGGCAACAGCATCACTGCTTGAATTTGCCGGCAGAGTGGCAGAGAAAGGCGACATAGTCACCATGGAAAAAATATGCAAAACTCTTATCGAAAAATGCAAAGACCGGACAAATATGCAGTTCAGGTCCGGTGCTCTCGAAACACTCGTTAAGTACAAAGGTACCGATGCCATGAACTATCTTCTTGATGCGGCATCTTTTCCTGATAACAGCTACAGGATGAAGGCGATGCAGCTGTCGCTTACGCTGCCGGGAATACAGGTAACACGCAAATGGATGGATTATTTCGCCAAGGCTCCTTCATTTTCCAGGCCTGAGATAATTGCAATGCTGGGTCAGAGGAAAGATGACACGGCACTTCCGCTTGTTATTTCATCTCTGGGCAGTGCGGATCAGGCAGTCAGGAAGGAGGCCGTTACGGCACTGGTAAAGATGAAAGGACAGGATGCAGTTCCGGAACTTGTTTCGTTCATGAAAAAGAACCCGGCCGCAGCTGATCAGGACGCGGTAAAGGGAGCACTGGTTACGGTTCTCGACAGCAGGAGGCTGACGCAGCTTCTGCCTGTACTCGAAGAGGGCCCTGATGAAGCACGCAGATCGGTAACGGAGCTTCTGGCCTGGAGCCGACAGCCGGAGTATTTCAGATCTGTTCTGCCGCTTGTTTCTTCAGAAAATGAATCTGTAAGAGCATCTGCATATAAGGCTCTTCCTGCTCTTGCCTCCGAAGGCGACCAGGACAAGATACTTGAACTTATAGCAGCAACAGATAATCCTTCATATATAGCCGACCTTCAGATGGCACTTTCAAATGCCGCTAACCAGGTAAAGGATCCTGAGAGAAGATCGGACATTATATTACACTCATCCCTGCTGAAAACCGAAAGGGAGAAAATAATACCGGTACTCGCAAATACCGGAGGCAGTGCAGCCCTGAAATATGTGCTTGACGAATTTGAGAACGGTTCTCCCGAAATGAGGGAAATATGTTTCAGAACCCTCTCTTCATGGAAAGATTACACTGCAGCATCAGCTCTTTATGAGATTTGTGCATCGGGTAACAAAACGTACGAAGCCCCTGCCTTCAATGCATATGTGCGGCTTGTAAGGTCTGCTCCCGTGACTCCCGATCAGAGACTGCTTCTCTACCGTAAAATAATGCCAATGGCCGTTACAGCCGAAAGAAAGAACCAGGTTCTGGCGGAAATAGGGAAAATCAGAACATGGCAGGCTCTCTTCTTCATTGCACGCTATCTTGACGATCCGGAGACAAGTCCGGCGGCAGCAAGGGCAGCCATGTATATCGCCCTGCCCACGGCGGAAGGAAAGGACGGAATGTACGGCACCCTTGTAAGAGAGATTCTTGGTAAGGTAATAGTAAAACTCACTGGCAATGAGATTGAATACGAAAGGGAACTCATCAGAAGGTACCTCGCATCGATGCCTCCCGACGAAGGATTTGTTCCGATATTTAACGGCAGAGACCTCACCGGCTGGCAGGGCCTCGTTGGCAATCCGGTTACAAGGGCTAAAATGAGTCCTGCAGAGCTTGCCAGCAAACAGGCGGAAGCCAACAAAAAGATGCTTGAGAACTGGAGTGTACGCGACGGCTGTATATGGTTTAACGGCTCGGGTGATAACCTCTGTTCTGTAAAAGAGTACGGCGATTTTGAACTGCTTGTCGACTGGAAAATAACCAAAAAGGGTGACAGCGGTATTTATCTCCGCGGTACGCCACAGGTACAGATTTGGGACACCTCAAGGGTTGACGTCGGCGCTCAGGTGGGATCGGGAGGATTGTACAATAATCAGAAGAATCCTTCGAAACCACTCGTTGTGGCTGATAACCCGGTGGGCGAATGGAACTCATTCAGGATAGTGATGATCGGGGAAAAAGTATCAGTCTGGCTTAACGGGATACTGGTGGTGGATGATGTTGTTCTCGAAAATTACTGGGACAGGTCAATTCCTGTCTTTCCGAAAGGCCCCATAGAGCTCCAGGCTCATGGCACCGATCTGGCCTTCAGGGATATATATGTAAGAGAGATTAATGAGAAAGTTTATAACCTCACGCAGGAAGAGCGCGACCAGGGTTTTGTTTCACTTTTTAACGGTCGCAACCTCGATGGATGGGTAGGGGACAAAGTCTCATACGTGGTGGAGGACGGCACAGTGGTGATTAAACCCGGTGAACAGGGAGGAGGCAATCTCTACACCGAAAAGGAATATTCCGATTTCATTTTCAGATTCGAGTTTCAGCTTACCCCTGCTGCCAACAACGGCCTTGGCATCCGGGCACCTCTTACAGGCGATGCCGCATATGTAGGTATGGAACTCCAGATTCTTGATGACAGCGCTCCTGTTTACGCCAACCTCCAGCCATACCAGTACCACGGCTCAGTATACGGCGTGATACCCGCCAAAAGAGGTTACCTGAAACCCGTTGGCGAATGGAATTACGAGGAGGTCTTGGTAAAAGGTACCAAAATAAAAATAACCCTCAACGGAACTGTTATCGTGGACGGCGATATTGCGGAAGCCAGAGAGAAAGGTACAATGGACGGCAGGGATCATCCGGGCCTGAAAAACAATAAAGGCCATATTGGTTTTCTGGGACACGGGTCGGTTGTGAAGTTCAGAAACATTAGAATTAAGGAGCTTTAGAAAATATATATTTGATAATGAGAAGTTTGGTTTCCCTGCTTGCGGGTCTTCTGGCAATATATTCATGCACATCGCAGAAGACGCCCGAACCTTTTGGTCCTGTGCCTGCCGGGCGCCAGCTCGCCTGGCATGATATGGAATATTATATGTTCGTCCATTTCACCGTAAACACCTTTACGGGCAAGGAGTGGGGTTACGGAGATGAATCACCGGAAGTCTTCAATCCCTCTCAGGCCGACTGCCGGCAATGGGCACGTGTTGCCCGTGACGCCGGGATGAAAGGAATAATCATCACCGCCAAACACCATGACGGGTTCTGCCTCTGGCCCTCGCAGTATACCGAACACTCTGTTAAGAACTCGCCATGGAAAGACGGCAAAGGTGATGTGCTCCTCGACCTGAGACAGGCATGCGATGAGTACGGACTGAAAATGGGTGTGTACCTGTCCCCATGGGACCGTAACAGTGCCGTTTATGCAACGCCGGAATATCTTAACTATTACCGTAACCAGTTAAGGGAACTGCTTACAAAATACGGAGAAATCTTCGAGGTCTGGTTCGACGGCGCCAATGGAGGAAACGGTTATTACGGAGGCGCCCGGGAAACAAGACGTATCGACAACCGTACATATTACGACTGGCCCAATACCATAGAAATTGTAAGAGAACTACAGCCGGGTGCAGTGATGTTCAGCGACGCAGGTCCCGATGTGAGATGGGTGGGCAACGAAAGAGGCATAGGAAGCCTTACCAACTGGTGCCTGCTGAACAGGGATGAAATGTACCCGGGAGGCCCGTTTGCAAAGATACTCGGAGAGGGCCATGAGAACGGCAGTTACTGGGTGCCCGCAGAAGTGGATGTTTCAATCCGGCCCGGATGGTTCTGGCACGAAAAGGAGGACAGCCTGGTTAAAACACCGCAGGAATTGCTTGAAATCTATTACAATTCTGTCGGCAGGAACTGCAACCTGCTTCTGAATGTGCCGCCCGACAAAAGGGGGTTGATACATGAAAACGATGTGGCATCACTTATGGGATTTAAGAAACTTCTTGATGAGGAATTCAGGACTGAAGTTGCAAAGGGAAAGAAAGCCGTTTCGGATAATTCCCTGGGACGGAAATATTCAGCGTCAATGGTAACCGATGGCGATCCCGGAACCTTCTGGATGGCAGATGGTAAATCTTCCGAGGCTTCCCTTACAATAGACCTTGGCAGTGAAACGGAGATAAACAGGATATTGATTCAGGAATACATAAAACTCGGCCAGAGGATTCAGAGGTTCAGGGTAAGCGCATATGCCGGAGGCGAATGGAAACCTGTTGTTGAGGGTACCACAATCGGTCATAAAATAATCAGGAAATTCCCTGTAATAAAGACATCACGGATAAAAGTTGAAATAAATCAGGCAAAAGCAGCACCTGCAGTTTCAGAGATTCAGCTTTTCAGGGCGCCCGGCGAATAGGTTTGTCTGATTATCAGTTTCTTAAATCCTTATTCTTCAGGCCGGAACATTTTCACAATTTTCAGGGCAGCACTGATTCTGGCTGAAAGCCCTTTCCAGTTTTTCTTCTGGATGAGTTCTTTCGTAATCAGGTTTGATCCTATTCCCACGCAGGTTACACCGGCTTCGAACCACTCCTGGAGATTTTCCACTGTTGGTTCCACCCCTCCGGTAGGCATTATGCTTGTCCACGGGCATGGTCCCTTTACTGCTTTGACAAAATCTGGTCCGCCGGTTGCCAGTCCGGGGAATATCTTAACTATTTCGGCGCCGAGTTCTTCGGCCAGATTTATTTCGGAAAGAGAGCCGCAGCCGGGTATCCAGAGGATTTTTCTCCGGTTGCACACTTTTGCCATTTCGGGATTAAGAACAGGAGATACTACAAAATTGGCTCCGGCCTGGATAAATATTGCTGCCGTTGCAGGGTCGACAACAGAGCCAACTCCCATTATCATGTCGGGTAACTCCTTTGCCGCCCATTTATTGAGTTCGCTGAACATATCGTTGGCGAAATCGCCCCTGTTTGTAAATTCAAACACCCTGATTCCGGCGTCGAAGGAGGCTTTTATTACATTCCGGCATACATCCGTGTCCTTATGGTAAAAGACAGGAACAATTCCGGCTTCACGCATTTTTAATACAACGTCTATCCTGTTAAACCTTGCCATAGTATATGAGTTATATCGCAAATGTACCCAAAATCGCAATAATAGCAAGACATGACTGCCGGAACAATATTTTTATAACTTTACACCTGTACCCTTAATTGCATTGGCAGATGGCATTGAACTATATCTGGATAGGCTTTTTTCTTATCGGGTTTCTTTTTGCCCTTGTGCAGCTTGTTTTCCTGGGCCGCACAGATATATTCAATGATCTGGTGAGTGCCGTTTTTGAAAATGCAAAGACCGGTTTTGAAATTTCTCTCGGACTTACAGGTGCTCTTACACTGTGGATGGGTCTCCTGAGGGTGGGAGAGAAAGGTGGTGTGATAGCTGTTCTGTCGAAGGTAATGGGACCTTTGTTCCGGAGGCTTTTCCCCGGACTGCCTGCCGGTCATCCGGCTTACGGTTCAATAACCCTGAATATTGCCGCCAATATGCTGGGCCTCGACAATGCCGCCACACCGATGGGATTAAAGGCAATGAATGAAATGCAGGAAGCCAACCCGAAAAAGGATACCGCTTCCGATGCGCAGATAATGTTTCTGGTTCTGAACGCTTCAGGACTTACCATTATCCCGGTAAGCATCATGGTTTACCGCTTTCAGCTTGGTGCGGCAAACCCGTCCGATATTTTCATTCCGATCCTTATAGCAACTTTTATTTCGACGCTGGCCGGATTGATTGCCGTGGCAATTGTGCAGAAGATCAATCTTTTCGACAGGGTTGTCATGGCTTACCTGGGAGGGGTTACAGCAATAATTGCGGGGATTATCATCTTTTTCAGCACAATGTCGAAGGACCAGATTAAGGAGATTTCGACACTGGCTGCCAATTTCACGCTTATCCTTATAATAATAGCATTTATTGTTCTTGCGCTCTTAAGAAGGGTAAATGTTTATGAAGCATTTATTGAAGGCGCTAAGGATGGTTTCGGCATTGCCGTGAAAATAATACCTTTCCTTGTTGCCATACTTGTCGCCATTGGCATATTCAGGGCGTCAGGGGCGATGGATTTCATTATATCAGGGTTTGCTTCATTTTTCGGATGGATAGGTTTTGATACGGAATTCACAAAAGCGCTGCCCGTTGCTTTCATGAAGCCTCTAAGCGGCAGCGGAGCCAGAGGACTGATGGTTGATGCCATGACAACCTACGGGGCCGATTCATTTGTGGGACGGCTGGCGTGCACACTTCAGGGCGCAACTGACACTACATTTTATATTATCGCAGTCTATTTTGGTTCGGTAGGGATAAAAAACACAAGGCATGCTGTCGGCTGCAGCCTGATTGCCGACTTTGCGGGCATTGTAGCGGCAATATTGGTTGCCTATATGTTCTTCAGCTGATTATTTGACTGAGCCCGCCGCTGTTTCATTTATCTCCGGGATCAAAGCCGAATTTCCTTGCGGTATCATTATAAACGTCTGACTTTCCCTGTTCTGACAGCTTGTCGCGTATCAAAGAGATCAGTTTTTCAGAATCTTTTTTGTATTCCGACTGCTGGTTAATATACATCCTGTGTGCATAGAAAGCATATTGCAGTGCGTCTTCGTAGTTCCCTGTAAGGAAATGAACCCTCGCTGTACCGAAAAAACCCTCCGGGTTGTCGGGATAAAGAAAAGCAAGCAGATTGTAATTCCTCAGGGCTTTGTCATAATCCTTAATATAGGTATAGGCCACAGCCTGGTTCTGGAGCGCATAAGATCCTTCAGGGTATATTGAAAGTGATTTGCCGTAATACTTAACAGCCTTTTTGTATTTCCCCATCAATCTGTAATTCAGTCCCAGATCATCCAGGGGATACACCCATGACCTGTCGGCTTTGACGGCCTTAAGGAAATACTTTTCCGCTTTCCTGTATTCCTTCGCATCCATAGACTTAACACCCGCATCATAATATTCATTTGCCTTTTCAGAGTCGGATATTCTGTAATACGTCTTTTCCCTTTCCGAAAGAACAAAATCCCTGATTTTCGGACAATAGAAAAGAAGTTTTTCAGACACATCACTGACCGTTTTGTCTATTGTCTGCTCATCTGCCATCATTTCCTGCTGATCTTCATCCAGAAGACCGATCACATTTTCGAGTGCTACGTTAAGGCAGCTGTCAAGCTTTGTTTCAAGGTCATTCATGCCGGCCAGTGTGTCTATGCATAAGCATATTTCATTGGATACAAGTTTTACAATATCCTGTCCGGCGGCAATGCATGGCGTCAGTGAAGCCAGGAGGATTGCGGGGAGTATTTTCATATGAAAGAAGAAAAGAGTCAGAAATAAAAGGCAAACTTAGCATTTTTACGGGCATTTAAAGAATTTTTAATGCAAAGTGAACGGTTCTTCTGTCTTTTATCTTATATCTTTAGCTCATCTGATTCAACTTAATGATATGAGTACAGCCCTTATCCTGGTACTTGTAATTGTTTCCATTGCCGCAGTAATATGGCTTACATCAAGGCTGAGAATAAATGCTTTTATTGCTCTCTTTCTCATTTCATTCCTGCTTGCTGCAGCGGTGATACCGGTGCAGAAGGTGGTCAGCACCCTGAAGGATGGCTTTGGTTCGACAATGGCATCAATAGGCTTCCTGATAATATTCGGGGCGATGATAGGCGTAATACTCGACAAGACCGGGGCAACATTAAGCATAGCTGATTTTATCCTTTCAAAAACCGGGAGAAAGAAAAGCGCGGCTGCCCTTGGCATTACCGGATATATTACCGGGCTGCCTATCTTCTGCGATTCAGCATTCATTGTGCTGAGCGGGCTTGCCAGATCGTTCAGCCGGCAGTCAGGGCTGGCTTTGCCGTTTATGACCACGGTTCTCGCAACATCTCTCTATTCGGTTCACTGTCTTATTCCGCCTCACCCCGGAGCAACAGCTGCCGCAGGGATCATAGGAGCCGATATCGGTCACCTGGTGATTTTAGGATCCCTGTTTGCTATTCCCGGTGCCTTAAGCGCATTTTTCTGGAGCAAAATGATTGCAAGGCGCGGAAATTACCGGTCAGATGAAACTTCTGAGGGGACAGAGCGTATCACGAGGGAAGACCTGCCCCCTGTTTTTCTTTCATTGATGCCCGTTGCGGTTCCCCTGCTCCTGATAACGGGAAGATCGGTTCTCACTGTGTCAGAAGGAATAAGCGGATCGGTGGCTGCAAGGATTCTGGGGGTAATCGGCGACCCTGTTATTGCTCTTTTTACAGGGGTAATAATTGCACTGTTTCTTGTGAAAGATAAGAGTATAAGTTCCTTCAATAACCTGTTTTCGGATGCTATGATAAAGGCCGGACCTATTCTGATAGTCACAGCAGCCGGCGGAGCCTTCGGATTGGTGATTAAGGCTACGGGAATGGGAGAGGCCGCCGGCACTTTTCTTTCGACTACAGGCCTCGGGCTGATGGTGCCATTTGTACTTGCCGCATTGCTTAAAACCGCACAGGGCTCGTCAACAGTTGCAATAATCACTGCCGCATCATTCGTCGAACCCATGCTTTCATCACTCGGACTCGGTTCTGAGGCCGGCAGGCTTCTGGCGATGCTTTCCATGGGGGCGGGTTCAATGGTTTTCTCACACGCAAACGACTCTTTCTTCTGGGTTGTCTCGAGCTTCGGGGGTGTTGAAACCGCTGCAAACCTGAAAGTGTTTTCATCGTCCACAGCCGTGATGGGAATGGTAGTATTCACTGTAACCTGGATTTCGTCTTTTTTTATGTTATAAAACACTTTTGAGACTGATTAATATTTATATACCGCTTTAAAGTAAACTATGACTTCAGAATTAACCGACAAAAGGCTTCTTGCCGAAGAAGTATTCCTTGCCGGCATAAATGCCGTTCATCCTTCCCGGCTGATAAGAAAATTTATCGGACAAACCGAAGGAGGATTAATAATTAATAATATTATTCTTAACGTACCGGGGAAAATCCTGGTGACAGGAGCGGGAAAAGCATCGGGGGCCATGGCCGGGGGCCTTGAGGAGGTTTTGGGCGACATTATCAGCGAAGGGCATGTAATTGTAAAGTACGGCCATTCAATGCCTTTAAAGAGAATCCGGATTACCGAAGCCGGACATCCGGAGCCTGATCATAACGGGTTTGCCGGCACAAAGGCCCTGATTGAGATTGCAAAAAAAGCGGCGGAAGGCGACCTTTTGATCTGCCTGATGTCAGGCGGGGGCTCATCCCTTCTTGCCGACTATCCGGAAGGAGCTTCCGAAGAGGATATGATAATAATGAATAACCTGCTGGTGAAATGCGGCGCCTCAATCTCCGAAATAAACACCGTACGCAAACATCTTTCAAATATCAAGGGCGGTCAGCTTGCAAGGATTGCATATCCGGCAACACTGGTTAACCTTATCCTGTCGGATGTTCCCGGAGACGATCCGGCAGTGATTGCTTCAGGGCCGACAGTACCCGACCGAACTACCTTTGCAGACGCAATGGCTGTAATTGAAAAGTACCGACTCAGGGATAAGTTCCCGCGAAGTCTGATCAGTCACCTGCAAAAAGGAATAGATGGAATAATTCCGGATAACCCCCGGAACGGAGACAGAATATTTGAAAGGGTGCATAATATAATTATAGGAAACAATGCTGCTGCACTCTCAGCCTCAGCAGCTAAGGCTGATGAACTTGGCTTTGAGACTTTTATTTTTGAAAACTCCCTCTTCGCAGATGTTGAATCTGCCTCAAAACAGATAATTGAAAAAGCACTTTTTTACAGAAATGATGAAAACAGACGCAAACCCCGGTGTCTTTTGTTCGGGGGTGAAACCACACTGGCTGTAAAAGGCTCCGGAAAAGGCGGAAGAAACCAGCACCTTGCCATGCTGTGCGCAAAACTGCTGAGACGGCATACCGGTATTACCGTACTGTGCGGGGGGACTGACGGAACCGACGGACCCACGCATGCAGCGGGGGCGGTAGCGGATAACAACACATGGACCGGTGCCGTTCTAAACAGAATCGATCCTGAATACTACCTTGAAAATTACGATTCCTTTAATTTCTTCAGGGAAGCGGGAGGTCATATTATCACGGGACCAACATTTACAAATGTGATGGACATTGTGGTGGTATTGATTTCAGAATGATTAAATTTGGAATAATTTGTAACAATGCTAAAAGAATGGAAGAGAAAAGAAATATTGATTCGTCGGGCGAGTCCTCTGAAACCGGCAAAGTAACTGATGTTTACAGAAGGCTGCGCAGTGTTTCGAAGTTCACAGCAATAATGACATTTTTCTCGGTAATCGCGCTGGTATTGCTGTTCCTGGCATTATCTGACATATCAAAAGGGGGTGAAGACCTGAAACTTGAATGGATTGTGGCCGGATTATCCTTTATTATTCTTGCCGTTTATGTTATTTCGGTGATAATAACACTGATATTCATGACTGCCTTACCCGGGTTTTTCAGGTCAAAACAGGGGAAGAATAAGCAATAATTCCGGTTTGCGTCCAGGTCAGGCCCGTAAAAAAGGATCCTCAACCGATAATCCTCATCACGAAACCCAGTTATGTCCCCGCTGTATATATTTTTCATAGTAATCTCTGCAGTCCTGTTACTTCTTCTCATGGTACTAAAATTCAGGCTGAGTGCATTTGTGGCATTGCTGATCACTGCAATTTTCGCAGGCATTCTTGCAGGAATGCCGCTTTCTTCAATAATAACAAGCATACAGAACGGCATGGGGAGCACACTTGGCTTTATTGCCACTGTGGTCGGACTGGGTGCCATCTTCGGACAGATGCTTGAAAGTTCCGGAGGTGCCGGGGCACTTGCCGGGGATCTACTGGGAAAATTCGGTACTGATAAGTCTTCATGGGCGCTTATGCTGACAGGTTTTATGGTGGGCATCCCTATTTTTTTTGATATAGGGTTAATAATACTTGTGCCATTGGTGTATGCCATTTCAAAAAATACCGGAAAATCGTTGTTGTATTATGCGGCTCCTCTCATGGCCGGTCTTGCTGCCACTCATGCACTTGTGCCGCCAACGCCCGGTCCGACGGCAGTCGCCCAGATACTTGGAGTGGATCTCGGCTGGGTGGTTATCTTCGGACTGGCTGCAGGGATCCCGGCAGCAATACTTGCCGGACCGGTATATGGCAGGTACATAGCAAAAAGAATGTTCATTAAGGTCCCGGATATACTTGCCGAAATACAAAAGAAACCCGGGGAAGGAGAAAAAACTCAGCCTTCCTTCGGCGTTGTCTTTTTGCTGATAGCGCTTCCCCTTATACTTATAATTGCCGGAACATTCTTTAATCTTGGGGTTGAAAAAGAAATACTCAGGAAGTCAGTCCCGGTTAATATTGTAATATTCCTGGGTCATCCGTTCACCGCCCTTATCATCGCCACCCTGCTGTCTGTTCTGCTGTGCCTCAGAAGAGGATACAAGGGGAATGAGATACTTGATCTTAGTACGAAAGCCCTGGGGCCTGCAGGTATAATTATTCTGGTGACAGGCGCCGGCGGTGTTCTGAAGCAGATTCTCGTTGACAGCGGTATCGGGAGTGTTATTGCCGGATCAGTTTCGGGAAGTTCTTTCCCGCTGATTGTTCTGGCATGGATAATAGCCGCTCTGGTGAGAATTACACAGGGCTCGGCAACTGTAGCCATGATTACCGCAGCCGGCATTGTTGCACCCATGCTCGGCTCCTTTAACCTCAGTCAGCCTGAAACCGCCCTGATCGTCATCTCAACCGCTTCGGGCTCAACTATCTTATCGCATGTCAACGACAGCGGTTTCTGGATTGTAAGCAAGTACCTTGGTATGAATGAGAAACAAACACTAAAGTCCTGGACAATGATGGAAACAATAATTGCCGTAACAGGGCTGGTCATAACTTTTTCAGTAAGTTTATTAATTTAATTTGTCCGTTACCTGAATTCTTATAATCCTCGTTTCGGACAGGCAGAGAGGCCTGGCAACAGAAACGTTCATTCATTGTGAAGAAATTTATTTAATTTTGAGCCTCACGGCAAATGAGAATGATGCTCATAACCAGGATTATATTTAAGCAAAGGTTATTACTGTTATCATATGCCTTCTGGTATTTACAGGTGAGCCTGCTGTCGCAGACAGGATCACCCCTCCTTACCCATTACCGTGAAAGCAGGGATGCGGAGAATCAGAACTGGGGCATAAGCCAGGACGAAAACAACCTGATGATGTTCATCAACAGAAGAGGAGTCCTGACATTTGACGGCCAGACCTGGAACCTTATAAAAATCCCGGTAGTACCCTATGCTATCAGATTCAATCCTGAAATCAATACAACATTCTTAGGCGGTCTGAACAGCTACGGATATATTGAACAGGATGAAAAAGGCTTCTATAATTATAATAAGCTCTCTTCCGACACTGTTAATTATGGTGCTGTTACCGGGATATATTTTTCAGGATCCTCTGTATATTTTTACGGCGAGAATTCGGTAAGCAGGTTTAATCTTGATGCCGGCAGAGGTGATTTATTCATCGGAAAAAGGGGCAATAACCCGTTCAGCGGTATTGTAATAACCCCGAAGAATGTTTTTTTAAATGTTCACGGCGAGGGGCTCTTCAGGCTCGAAAGCGATACGCTTTTCCCGATTGTGACCGGTTATCTGCTTAAGGACGTCAGAATACTTTTTTACCTTCCGTACAATGAAAAGCTTGTACTTCTGGGACTTGATGACGGAAGACTTCAGCTTTTTGACGGTATTAAATTTTACGACTACCCGATTAATGATAACGGGTATCTGAGGCAGAATATCCTGTCGGAAGGGATATTGGTTTCAGATTCACTTTATGCCTTTGCCACTCTTGACGGCGGAGTTTTGGTTGTCGAAAGAAAAAGCGGGAGGGTAGTTCATACCATCAACTATGCCAGCGGTCTTCCCGACGATGAAGTGTTTGCACTGGGATACGACAGAAACGGGGGGATATGGATTTCACACCAGTTCGGTCTTACAAGAGCCGACCTGATGCTCCCGGTAGGAAATTTTTCGGTTTATCCGGGTCTCAAAGGCAACCTTACAGGGATGGTTATATATGATAACCGGTTATACGTATCAACAAGCGAAGGTGTTTTCTATCTCACTGAAGAGAAGCAATATATCAGCGAAGAAATTTTTGTTCGCACCGTCACTGAAAAAATCAGTCCCGGAGTAAGTAAAGTGGCTGAGATAAATGAAATCCAACCGGGTACCCGGATACAGGCTGCCGAAGTGCCACAGAAACCGGCAAAAGAAAATAAAGGACTGTTGTCGAGGATATTCAGAAGGCGACAGGAGCCTCAGACAGTCAACACAGAACAGGCTGAAGCGGGCGAAGTCGTTGTTTCTCCCTCATCAGCAGGCGAATCAACAGGTTCACAGCCCCAGGTTAGACCGGAGGTGGAAAAAAGAACCATCAGGAAGCTGAAATCGGTTGACTTTGTTTTTAAGAAAGTATCCGGGCTGGATGAGAAATGCCGGAATCTTATACCCACCGCAGGCGGCATCCTGGCAGCCACCAACAGAGGTCTGGTGGTAATCAGGGACCAAAAAGCAGACTATATTGCCGCCAATAAATATATTTATTCCATAAATCCGGGTTTTGAGAAGGATACTTACTGGATATCTGCATCGGACGGATTCTTCAGGGCATCATACAAAGCCGGAAAATGGACTGCAATCTTCCCCGATCCTGCATACCAGACCCCTGTCTATTCAATATCTGCAACAGGTAAAGATACGATCTGGATGGGAGTGGACAATGGCGTGACCATGGTATGCCTGACCGAAGTCCCGGTTTATACCGGCTACTCATTAAAAACAGACTACCCTCAGCGCTATATTCCCGAATATGTGAATGATACTCTATTCCTGTTTACTGAATCGGGTATCTATTTTATGGACCGTGAAAAAAACAAATTCAGTATATACTGCGAATTTCAGAATACAGGAGAATTGAGATCAGGGTATGTCCTTTCAATGCCCGGAGAACCATGGATAAAAATAAATGACGAATGGCTGCCCCTTAATCGAAAAAAGGCCATTGCTCAGGCCGACAGGGACCTTCTGAAGGTGTTTGATGATATCATTGCCATCTATTCTGATGATAAAGCAATTTGGGTCGGGAATGCCGGCAACAATATTTACCGGGTCAGGCGCAATGAGATAAAAACCATCAATTCCGGACTAACACTTTTCATAAGAAGCATATCCAACGACAGGGGAGAATATTTCAGCCTGGATAATGTCATTTTCGGAAGCCGTGATAACAATATTTATTTTGAAATTTCATCTCCTTCATACGTAAAGCAGAAATCTGTTCAGTACCAGTATATTGTCGACAAAGTGATGTCCGACTGGTCGAAATGGTCACCGGCTTCCGTAATCAATCTTATGCTTCAGCCGGGTAAGTATACTTTAAAAGTCAGGGCACGCGATTTATGGGGAAATGAAAGCGAAATTCAGACTGTCTACTTTACAATTGAAACGCCTTTTACGCGTACGGCATTCTTTTATGCTCTTTTGTCGGTTTTATTTCTTGTATTCATTTTCGGACTGATAAAATTCAGGGAGAGGCGGCTCAGGGCCGAGAAAAGGATACTTGAAGAGAAGGTAAAAGAACGCACCGCAGAGATTGAAGCCCAGAAAGAAGAGATAACCTCAAGTATCGCATATGCAAGCCGCATACAAAATGCAATGCTGCCCTCTGAAGAAAACTTCTCAAAACAACTTGGTGATTACTTCATGGTCTTTAAACCGAGGGATCTGGTAAGCGGCGATTTTTACTGGTTTGCAGAAGATGAGGAGAACCTTTATTTCACTGTGGCGGATTGCACCGGACATGGTGTGCCGGGAGCTTTTATGAGTACTCTCGGAATATCGACACTTAATGAGATCATTGCCAACAACAACCGGCTCGATGCGGGCATGGTACTGAACCTCCTGAGAAAGAAGGTTATGGACGCCCTTCACCAGACAGGAAAGGAGGGAGAAGCTGCTGACGGCATGGATATCTCTTTCTGTATTTTATCAAAAGACAAGCGTCTGCTTCAGTATGCCGGGGCATTTAACCCTCTGTTCATAGTAAGCAACGGGAGACTAACCGAATACAAGGCCGACAGGATGCCGATAGGGATACATATAGGAGGAGAGGCACCATTCACAAATTATAACATTAAAGTCAAACCCGGCGATCTGATTTATCTATTTACCGACGGCATCACCGACCAGTTCGGAGGTCCCGAAGGAAAAAAATTCAAGAAGTCCAATTTCAGAAGACTGGTCACAGATATCTGCACCCTTCCTCTCCGGGAACAGAAAGCTGTTATTGAGAAAGAATACCAAAACTGGAAGGGAAATCTCGACCAGGTTGATGACATTACCATCCTTGGAATACGAATCTGATTAATAAGCCAAATCCGCAGATATTTTTCGGACGGGTGGCGGAAAAAAACCCTCCGCCCCGCATTACATTTGAAAATATTTATCTTTAACCTTACAAAAAAATAAAGGCATGCATATAAAATTTCTCGGCGCCGCCCGCGAAGTAACCGGAAGCAAAATACTGGTTACAACTGACCTGGGTAAAAAAATCCTTCTCGATTGCGGAATGTTCCAGGGCAAAGGACTTGAAACCGATGCAATGAACAGGGAGCTTGGTTTTGAACCCACAGAACTCGATCATATAATTCTGACTCATGCACATATTGACCATTCGGGACTAATCCCTTATGTTTACCGCCTCGGGTTCGAGGGCTCAGTCGTGTGTACGAATGCAACACGCGATCTCTGCTCAATAATGCTTGCCGACTCGGGGTTTATACAGGAGCATGATACCCATACCTTCAATAAAAGAAGAGCTGCAAAAGGACTTCCCGTCGTTCAGCCCATCTATACCCAGAAAGATGCCGTCGCCTCAATGAGCAGGTTTATCGGGGTTCCCTACGACCTTAAATTCAAGATAGACGACAATATAAAAGTTAAGTTCACCCACACCGGCCACATGCTGGGCAGCAGCGTGGCAAATATCCAGATTATAGAAAAAGGACAGATTAAAAGAATAGCCTACACAGGCGATATCGGCAGACCGGTGAACAGGATACTTGCACCGCCCAAACCTTTTCCGCAGGCCGACTGGCTGATAACGGAATGTACATACGGCGACAGGCTCCACCCGGTTCAGGAAGAGGCCGAAGATGAACTCCTGAATGTTATTACTGAAACATGCGTTGACAAGGGAGGAAAGCTGATTATCCCTGCTTTCAGCGTGGGAAGGACCCAGGAAATAGTATATTCAATACACCAATTCTACAAGGCAGGAAGATTGCCTGCGATTGAGGTTTTTGTCGACAGCCCGCTAGCGGTTAACGCAACCGGAATATTCAGGATGCACCCCGAATGCTTCAGCCCCGGAATGCTTAAAAGCATGGAAGAAGAACCGGATCCGTTCGGGTTTAACTCGCTTTTTTATATCACACGCGAAGAAGACTCTAAAAGACTGAATGATTATAAAAAACCGTGTATAATCATTTCGGCATCGGGGATGATGGAAGCCGGCCGTGTGAAGCATCATCTCGCCAACAGCATTCAGGATAAGAAAAACACGGTACTGGCCGTGGGTTACTGTGCCCCTCAGACCCTGGGAGCCAGACTGCTCGGGGGGGCAAAAGAGGTCTCAATCCACGGAACAGTTTACAAGGTAAATGCGGAAATCAGGAAGATAGAATCGTACAGCGGCCATGGCGACTACAATGAAATGATTGAATTCCTGAAGTGCCAGGATACCGAAGCCCTCGAAAAGACCTTCCTCGTTCACGGAGACTATAAAGCCCAGGAATTTTACGCAGGCAAACTGAAGGAAAACAGTTACAGAAATATTGAGATCCCGGCAAAAGGGCAGGAGTTTATAATTTAACCGTCCGGAAAAAATATGCCACAGACCTGAAGTTCCGGCAGAATGCCGGTTTTAATTAATGTATTGTCTTAAAATATTCCGGTGGTTTTTCCAGGCGGGACACAGGCTCCCGAGAAGATTATAGAATTCTTTCCCGTGGTTCGGATGTATCAGGTGGCACAACTCATGAAGTATAACATATTTATGAAGCTCATCATCAAGCTTAATCAATACCGGGTTGATAGTAATTCTTCCTTTAGATGAACAACTGCCCCATTTTCTTTTCATTTTCCGGATGGTGAGCCTGGCCGGGGAGAAGTTTGCTTCACTGTACTGAAGAAGAATGGCTTCAAAGCTTTTTTGAATTACATCTCCGGCATTTCTCCTGTACCACTTCTCTATAAGGTATTTTATTTTTTCTGTCCGGGCACTTCCTGCAGTAGTGACCTCAATAGTGTCGCCGCTGATTTTTACCCCGTATCTGTTTGATTCAGTCACTTTCAGCCGGTATTGTTTTCCCCTGAAATAGAGAGGTGAACCATCCGTGTAATTATCATCGTCAAGTCTTATCAGCTTTTCAAACCTCTTAAGATGGGTATCAATCCATCCGGATCTGGATTCGATGAATCGCATTATATCCGCTTCTGAAGCCCTGACCGGAGCTCTGACCGTTACTCCTGTTTCCGGACTGACGGTGATTCCTATGGTGCGACGGTTCGATTTAATTATCCTGTAGTTAAACACTCTTCTATAATAATGAGCTAAAAAAAATCAAAAATATTATTTGGCGGGAATAATTTGCCATTTATGATTGTCAATAATACAGGTTTTATTGGTTTGGTAACAGCCATCTCTGCATAACAGGCTGATGTATAATCAGTCAGGGTTATCAGGTTGCAGGCAAACCCGGGTTAGGGCAGAGGATGGTAAGCGGGTCGCTAATGGCGGCCCGTTATTTTTATTACTGTGATTTCGGGGGGCATCCATATTCTGAAAGGCACACCAAGTACTCCCAGACCTCTGTTAACATAAAGATTTTGCTGATTTTCGGAGTAGAGTCCGTTCCATTCGGGGTACCAGATCTCCGAAGGGCTCCATCGGAAAAAGCCGGTGTAAATGCCCAACTGCATCCCGTGTGTATGTCCGGCAAGCGTAAGGTCGGCCTTAAAGCGGCCGGTTACATATTTACGCCAGTGGTTGGGGTCGTGCGAAATCAGGATGTTAAAATCTGAATTCTCCCTGCCTGCCGTTGCTTTATTCAGATCGCCGTAGGTTATATGACCATGCCTTCCGCTGGTTGTAATGCCGGAGATTGAAACCTCTGCATTTCCCCTCCTTATCGTAACTCCGTCGTCTTTGAGCAGAACAAATCCGGACCGGCATATCAGGTTCTCCATCATGAGAAGATGCGATTTCCTGTCAACGGGAGAAAATGACGGATGGTAAGTGCCCATATCATGATTCCCGAAAACTGCGAAGCTGCCCATTCTGCCTTTAAGCTTTGCAAGCACGGTGTCCATCCTCCCGAATTCTCTCCATCCGTAGCTTATAAAATCTCCGGAGTTTATAATTATATCAGGCTCTGTACCGTTAATTTTCGCGACCTGCTTTTCGAGAAAATCGGCTCTTCCGTGGAAAGATGCCAGGTGCAGGTCTGATATCTGTACAATGGTAAGACCTTCAAGGTCCGGGTTCAGATTCTCGTATCTTACAGTGACATGTTCCGTTTTTACGTTAAATCTCCCGTAAAATGTGCCCGACACTACAATAAAGAGTATTACCAGCCATACAATAAACCCGGCATTTGTCATTCTCCTCAGGTGTCCGCCTTCCCTATAATTGATAACAATACCCGTAAAATGCAAAATAATAAGGATTAAACGCGGAACAAAGATCGCGGCGTAAGCCCCGTTAAGGTTCATTATCAGCCATATATGTCTGGCATCGTCAAAGCTCCCGTTCCAGCCTGTAACCTCCGTAAAGAGAATCCAGAAAAAGATGCTCATGGCCGCATTGGCAACCATTGTTAAATAATAACGGGTACGTGAGATGCCTTTGAAATGATTTCTGATGATTGTGAAAGTCAGTATCTCCGAAAGTATGAGAAAAAATATCAGCATCAGGTCATAATTACTGTGTAAAAATACTTTATTTACGGTATTCCCGGGTAATTGGGTAAAAATTCTGATCTTTGATGTCTTTAAATCCGGCGAATAAATTATGAACAAAGTATCGGTAAACTTCCATAATGAGGCTGTTATACCCGGCGTAAGATTTTTATATTCGGTGATTGCCGCAAGGTATAACGGGCGGTGGATTTTTGTAAGGCATCAGGATTCCGAAACGTGGGAACTGCCGGCAGGTCATATAGAGCCTGGCGAGACTCCCTATGAAGCTGCCTGCAGGGAGCTTGAGGAGGAGACAGGTGCCACAGATTATGTAATTGATAAGGTATCGGTCTATTCTGTCACAACCCGGGAGGAAACAAGATACGGGGTTCTTTTTCTTGCTGAGATATACGGTATGGAGGATTTTTATGACAAGTCGGAAGTGAAGGAAATACTGATAAGCGAGACAGTACCGGAACCCATGACTT
The DNA here is from genome assembly GCA_029974835.1 of Bacteroidales bacterium. GTDB lineage: Bacteria > Bacteroidota > Bacteroidia > Bacteroidales > VadinHA17 > LD21. The sequence goes on along the minus strand of JARKQN010000078.1, from coordinate 82,433 downwards.
ATCCTGAAATACAGCCGAGATTCTTTGAGGAGGTATTCAGATATATTCGAAAGTGACTTTCTTAAGCCATTTTTCCTCGAGCAGCCGGGCAATTCTTTTTACGACGGTCCTCCTTATTTCAAGATCAACCGGCAGTGAAGGATCCTGGTGGGCGATATTGATACGGGTGCCTATGATAAAATGTATCTCGTCGCTTTCCATGAGCATTCTGACAATTTTATCGGCAGGCCCCTTGCCCAGCCTTACGCTGTTGTTGTATGTTTTCAGTATTTCATTTACCTTCTGCAGTGTAAGTATTCCTTCTGTAACGAGGTCTATTCCCTGAATGAAGCTTTCAGGCGGAAGCTCGGGATCTTCAAAAACAAGGTTGTCGGTTATGCTTCTTCCAAGTTCGCGTGCGACAAGATCGGCTGTTGTACCGCCGCAGATAATTACCTTGCCTTTATAATCCTTTATTTTTGAAGCCAGAAGCGGATCCTTTTCTTTCTCGTAGGGAGGCCCGGTGCATATAAGCAACGGCCTCGGATCGCGGAAGTATATTACAGCACAGCTGATATCATCTTTTGCCCTGTAACCGTCGTTCTTATGTGCCATTGCAACAATTTTGCCTGCAAGTGCCTGTGCCGATACGGACCTGTCGCCCGACACAAGTCCCGATGCATATTTGATAAGATTTTCCCTTTCCCAGCCGAAAGGGTAATCGTCACTGCCCATACCGCTCTGTGTGACACCGTCGGAACATAGAATTATCCTGTCTTCCTTTTCGGGTATAAAGGAGCATTTCCTGAGGGTTTTTCCGGCATGTTTTCCTGTTTCAAGTCTGACTGTAGTCCATTCCGGTTCAATAATTTCTTTTCCCCTGAGGATGACTGCAGGCGGGTTATCGTATTCGAGAATTGAAGTTTTGCCTGCAGGCTCGATATCAACAATCGTGAAAGTGGCATAGCTTATTTTTCTGATGTTGCATACCGGAAGGGTATTCATGATGACCTCGGCAATCCGGTCAATATCCTTATGCTCGCGGGTAAAATTAAGGGCCATCGTTGAGGTAAGCGTTGCAAGGACATTTGCTTTCACTCCATGTCCCATGCCATCTGAAAGAACAGCAATTATACGGTCTTCCTCCCTTATATACCTGTATATAAAGACATCGCCGCAGATTCTTTCTCCGTCGTGGTTTCTCTGGTGGCTGTTTACCTCTGTGAAGAAGTTTTCCCGCATCCCGTTATTGTTTCTTTTGTTCCTGCAGGGCTTTTATTTTCCTGTATGATTCAATTATTGAATTCAGCATCTGTTCCGTTTCGGAAGCACCCTCCCCAAGAAGAAATCCTATTTTCTGAACCATCTCGAGATTTTTGTCTATTACTTCCGATATTCTGGCCGTGACCTCTTCGCTGTGCACTTCAGGGGAGAAGATATCCCGGATAACGGCTCCGCAGATTTTATTCTTTTTGATGGGAAAGATTGAAATGTTGAGCATTCTCTCACCGAACCTTACATCTTTCCCCAGTACAGGCTGATCCTCCCTGATGACGAACGTAAACATGTTGTATATGTTAAACGGGAAGAGAGATTTAAGATCTGCCCCTGCCAGGCCTGGTACAACCTCGGCTATTGACAGCGCATCTTCGCCGGCGATATTGATAAAGCTCTGGTTTGAATGCATTATTTTCAGGTTGCTATCGACTATTACGACGCCTGACGGCAGTTTTTCGAGCATGCTGTTAAGCATGTCAGAAGCACTTTGGGCAGCTTCCTTTTCCTTCAGTGCCGCCTCCTCAGATTCCTTCAGTGCCTTCTTCGTTTCAGCAAGCTTTCGGTTTGTCTGCCTGAGCGTCTCGATATACTCCTGCTTGTTCCGCATGTTATAGGTATGGCACATCTCGGGAACCGCAAGTCCTTTTGCTACTGTGATGGCAAATTCGCGGCACGACCTGTAACCGCAGGCGGTACAGTTCATGTTTTCTTCTTTCTCTCCTTTGCGGAGAATGTGAAGGACTTCGTTTATGGCTTCCTCCGGAGGGTCAGGTACTCTCTGGTCGTCCGGAGAAAAAGATCTGGAAAGGTCTAGTTTAGACCATCTCTTCATGTCATCCTCCCATTTCTTTTTATCGAGGAGATTAACACGTTTCTGGGCGTACTTGCGCACCAGTGCCCTACGCCTGAACCGTTCGTTATGATTAATCATTCCGGGTCCGAGCAGGCAACCGTGACAGAAGAAGAGATTGAAATGGTGAAGAATATAGTCGACGTAAAGGTCAAAATCGTGCAGGCCTTCCAGCACTTCCTCTTTTCCCGAAGCGGTGATGATGCTGCTGGTAACGATATCCCTTTTAATCCCTGCAGCCTGTATTATTCCTGCCGGAAGCGGATAGAGGGCACCCCAGTTTCCGTGAGGCGGGTCAAACTCCGACATTGAGACTGTCCTTTCCTGTATGCCTGCCTCTTCGAATAATTCCCTTAGTTCGATGAAAGTAAGGACGCTGTCGACAAGGCTGCCCGACGAGTAGAGGTTTTTTTCATCTTTCGCGTCGATGCACGGGCCTATGAATACCGTGGCAACATCGGGGCCGTAAAGATCCCTTGCTACCATTGCAGTAGCAGCCATAGGCGATACAATGGGAGCAAGGTTATTCACCAGCCCCGGATAATATTTTTCAATCATTTTGACAATTACCGGGCAGTTGGCTGTAATAAAATATTTGCCTTTTGCTTTTTCGAACAGCGAGGCATATTCCCTTGCAACAAGATCCACACCGAACGAATCCTCATGCACATAATTGAATCCCAGAGCTCTCAGCATACCCACAAACTTGCGGTAATCGGTAATATCCTCAAATTCGGATGCTATACTCGGGGCAACCAGAGCCGCAGTCTTGCGTCCCGATTCAAGCAGTGCCTTCACCTCCGACCTCGAGTCGCGAAACTCCACCGCTCCTGCAGAGCAACTGGTATAGCAGAGACCACAGCCAACGCACTTGTCGGGAAGAATAACAGGATGAGCCTTCTGCGGCCTTACCTCAATGGCATTGACCGGACAAACCCTTACGCAGGTGTAGGCATTCCTGCATTTTTCTTCATTTATGTATACCACAGGCTTGTTTCCATTCATATCGTTCAGATTCTTTTAATACCCAGTTCCCTTGAGAGTATTTCTTCAATATCGGAAATGCTGACACCTTCGATTATTTTACCGTTGATAACGATATTTGGACCGTTGCTGCAATGACCCGTACAACGGGTACCCCTCAGGGTAATCCTGACCCCCGGGTTCTGTTTCGCAACTATATCCTGCACGATCTTTACAATATCTTTGTTGCCGCGCGAGAAACAGCTGCTTCCCAGACAAATTTCTATTACCGTTTTTTCTGCCGGCATTGTATTGTTTTTTCTAAAACAATATAAAATCAAAGATAGATATTATTTTTCTGATCAGTGCCTTATTAACCTCCTCAAATTACCTGAATACCCGGGATATGATAAAAATGATAAATAAGGAAATATTAAATTTAACATAAAAAGAATCTGTCTGTTTTGATGTAAATAATTCAATAACAGAGATATATAGCTTTGGTAATTTAGTTTCAGTAAAATTATAAATATTGTTAATAAAATAACAGTGTTTATAAAATAACAATAATTTTCCTATCTTTGTTAAAATCAACGCGGAGCAGATGAAAAAAGTATCAAACCCCATTGATGAAATACTGGGCAGGTACAAGCCGGCCAGGAGAGAGGATCTGATCCCTATTCTGCAGGAGATACAGGAAAAGGAGGGTTTTATTTCCGAGCAGGCAATAATCAGAGTAGGCAACCATATGAAGCTCAGCACAACAAAAATTTATGGTCTGGCAACATTCTACGACCAGTTCAGATTTAAACCAAAAGGGCTTCTTCATCTGGTTGTATGCAACGGCACTGCCTGCTACCTCAACGGAGCGGGGGCAATATTAAAAAAGATCAGAGAGGAGCTTGGAATTGAACCCGGGGAGACAACACGCGACGGCAGATTCAGCTATGATGTAGTGACCTGCATGGGAGGTTGCAGTAACGGACCCTTAATCCTGGTCGCCGGCGAGTTTCTTACAGGGGTAAAGCCTGAAGATATTACTTCAATTTTAGGGAGTCTGAAAAAAAACACTACATCTGAAAACATCTGATGGAAAATCTGAAAAAATATCTGACCGAGAAGGTTCTTCTTTACGACCGGGATGTGCTTTCGGCCGAGACTCTTAGAGTGCTTCAGACCATTACACGTGAAAAAACAGAGGCCCCTGTGGTATATGTTTCCTCCGGAACAGCCGGTATAATTGCCGGCAGCAACAAAACTGCGGCGGCAGTGAAATCATACCTGGAAACAGTCAGTCGGGATGCCCGGGTAGTGAGAGTGGGCTGTGCAGGACCTCTTAATTTTGAACCCTTTATCTGTGTGCAGCTCCCGGGAAAAAACAGGCTCTTTTTCAGGAATATCACTGAAGAGAAGGTTGATACCATTCTGGACGGTGTATTTCATGATGATCTGCCCGCCGAAGAGCTTGTCGGGCAGCAGGGTAAAAGAGATTACGGGATGTGGCCGGGCGTCCCTTTTATGGAGGAGATTCCCTATTTTGCCCTGCAGAAAAGAAACGTTCTCGGCAACTGCGGATGCTACGATCCTGAAAGTGCAGAAGAATATATTGCCAGGGGAGGTTACAGAACCTTCGTAAAAACCATCAGGTATTACACCCACGAGGAGGTATGTTCCATTATTGAAAAGAGCGGATTGAGGGGCCGCAGCGGTGGAGGGTTTAACACCGGAACAAAATGGAAAAGTGCCCTTGCTTCAGGCTCCCAGACGCGATATCTTATCTGCAACGCAAAGGAGAGCGATCCCGGTTCCTTTGCCGACCGCACCATCCTTGAAAGCGACCCGCACCGACTTATTGAAGGAATTGCCATTGCCTCATATGCCATAGGCGCAACAACGGCTATTGTGTACCTGCGGTCCGGTTCAGCAATAGCAGCAGAGAGAATAACAAAAGCCATACAGAATGCACGGGATTACGGAATAATAGGCCATAACATTTTTTCAAGCGGTTTTAACCTTGACATAATTGTCCGCACCGAACCGGGTGCTTTCGTGTGCGGAGAGGAAACCGCCCTGATCGCGAGCCTCGAAGGAAAACGTGGTATGCCGCGGCTGAAACCCCCATACCCCACTGTCTCAGGTCTTATGGGTAAGCCAACCGTAATAAATAATGTTGAAACTCTTATGAACGTTCCCCTTATTATGGAAAACGGACCCGACTGGTTCAGGGCCATGGGAACAGAAGGAAGCAAGGGAACAAAGGTTTTTGCCCTTTCGGGAAGGGGGAGATACCAGGGTGTTGTTGAGGTGGAAATGGGAACAACTCTGCGGACAGTAGTTGATTTACTGGCCGGCGGAATAAGGGACGGAAAAAACTTTAAGGCCGTCATTCTCGGCGGCGCTTCCGGCTTCTTTCTCGATGAAAAACTGCTCGACACCCGCATTGACTTTGATGAAATGTCTTCTCTCGGTATCGGCATGGGTGCGGGCGGACTGGTAATTATCGATGAGGCAACGTGCATTGTCGATACTGTGAAGTATTACATGGATTTTATTCATAACGAAAGCTGCGGTAAGTGTATTCCATGCCGCGAAGGTACTTCAAGAATGCTGGAGATTCTTGAAAATGTTATCAGGAAACCAAGAAGTGAAGATTCTCTCACTACCCTGGAGAGGTTTAAGGGCGTAATGCAGCTGCAGACCATTGCCGCCGTGATGAAAGAGGCCTCACTCTGCGGCCTGGGGCAAACAGCACCAAACCCCTTTATCAGTGCACTTAATACGTTCAGGGATGAATTTGAAGAGCATATTTTCGACCGTAAATGCAGGGCAAATTTGTGCCGCGGGCTCAGAACCTTCTCAATAGATGTTGATAAATGCACCGGTTGCACGGTTTGTGCGGTAAGATGTCCCGAAAACGCCATTTACGGTACCAGGCTGCAGCCTTATTTCATTGTTGAAGAAAAATGTTCGGGCTGTGGAATATGCTATGAAGTGTGCAAATTCAGCGCTGTAATAATTAAATAATTGAAAATATGATGTTCTCAATAACGGTTAACGGAAGAAAGGTGCTGGCCGATAAAGGTGAGACAATCCTTTCGGCACTTAACCGGAACGGCATTAAAATTCCCACCCTGTGCGGCATGAAAGAATTTACTCCGACCGGTGCCTGCAGGTTATGCGTGGTTGAGGTGGAGGGACGCGAAAGACTGATAACAGCCTGCTCTCATCCGGTGGAGGAATGGATGAATATACATACACATTCCCCAAGGGTCCTCAAGGCAAGGAAAACAATTATCGAACTCCTTCTTGCCCGCCATCCCGACGAATGCCTCTATTGCGTCAGCAATCTTAATTGTGAACTTCAGAAACTTGCACAGGAACTTAATATCCTGGAAAGAAGGATCAGAGGCAGAAAAACAAAAATAAGACTCGACCAGTCGGGTCATTCCGTCGTAAGAGAACTCTCCAAATGTATTCTCTGCAGCCGCTGCGTACGAGTATGTGAGGAGATTGTAACCGTCACCGCGCTCGATTTTGTAAACAGGGGACAAAAAACACACATCGGCACATCGATGGACCGCGATTTTAACTTTACAAGCTGTATAAACTGCGGGCAGTGCATAAATGTTTGTCCGACCGGTGCCCTGCACGAAAAGCAGCACATTGCAGAAGTACAGGAATATCTCAGCAACAAGGCATATCAGAAGGTTGTACAGTATTCGCCATCTGTTCCTTCCACCATTGCACAAATGCTTGGAATTAAGCCTTCGCGCGATCCCGAAAGCATGCTAAACGGCATACTCAGAAAAATGGGATTTGATAAAATATTCCTGACAGGCTTCGGTACCGACATCCTTGTTGAGGAGTTGTCGGACAGGCTTGAAAAAAAGATTAAGAACGGCGAAACGGGTTCACTGTATATTTCAGCATGCCCGGCATGGGTGAAATACTATGAACAGTCTGTAAATGACCTTCCCGGTGAACTTTCAACACTGAAAACCCCTCAGCAGATAATGGGGGCAATAATAAAATCGCATTATGCACCTGCAGCCGGACTGAAACCGCAGGAAATATATTCTGTATCAGTCACTCCCTGTACAGCAATGAAGTTTGAAGCAGCCAGGGAGAGCATGACAACCAGAGGAATTTGCGATGTGGATGCTGTGCTTACAGTAAGGGAACTGGCTAAAATGATAAAGCTTTACGGCATCGATGCTGTTGAAACCGAAGGGGAGCAGGCTGACGAACCTGCCTCACTGAAAAGTTCTGCAGCGGTTATTGCGGAAGTCTCAGGAGGTCTCGCTGAAGCCGTAATGCGCTACACTTCACTGAAGCTTTCAGGGAATGACCCGGGCAGAAAACCTTTTAAAAGCCTCAGAGGAACATCTTCGTTCCGTGAAGCTGAACCTGAAATTCAGGGCAGAAAAATTAGAGTTGCCGTCGTTGACGGCCTGGCAGGTTTTGCAAAGCTCAAAGAACAAATCTCTTCAGGAAAGCAATATGACCTGGTCGAGGTAATGGTATGCCCGGGAGGGTGTGTAAACGGAGGAGGCATGCCCGCCCCGGCATCGAAGGAGGAAATCAGAAACAGGGCCAGGCTGGCTTACCAGAACGAAGAAACAGACCCTGTCCAGATGCCGTCCGCATCACCGGCAATATTTAATTTCTACCTGAAAGAGGTGAAACAAAATGCGAAAAACCCTGCCGGCAAACTGCTTCACACTTCATTCGTGAAAAGGGATGTGCTACTCTGATAAAAAAAGTATAGAGAATGCTTGTATATACCATTAAAGAACTCTGCCGCACCTGTTATACATGTGTGAGGGAATGCCCGGCCAAGGCAATACGGATTGTCGGAGGTCAGGCGGAAGTCATTGCCGACAGGTGTATCGCCTGCGGAAACTGCACAAAGGTTTGCAGCCAGGGTGCAAAGGTCTTCCTCGATACTACCGGCAGGGTTATTAACCTTATTGAATCGGGTGAAAGAACCGCTGCAATCATTGCACCCAGCTTTCCGGCTGAGTTTCAGGAGATTACTGATTACAGGGTTTTTGTGGGCATGGTAAGGAGTCTGGGGTTCAGCCTTGTGGCAGAGGTCTCTTTCGGGGCCGACCTTGTCGCTCACCGCTTCGGAAGCCTCATGTCGGGAGACAGGTATTACATCTCATCCGACTGTCCTTCCATAGTTAATTACGTAAGGTTTTATCATCCGGATCTTGTCGACCATCTCGCCCCTGTAGTCTCTCCAATGGTTGCAACTTCAAGGGTAATGCGGAAAAAATACGGAGATAATCTGAAAATAGTTTTCATCGGACCCTGCATTGCCAAAAAGGCTGAAAGCCAGGAAATAGATGAGGCAATAACTTTTCTGGAACTGAGAGACCTGTTTCAGAGAAGTGGTATCAGGCCTGAAAATAGTACCCCGTCCGATTTTGATCCCCCCAAGGGAGGAAGAGGTGCAATATTCCCTGTTACAAGAGGTTTGATGCAGACGGCCGGTATTAACGATGATGCAATAACGGGCAATATAATTGCAGCCGAAGGAAGAATAGATTTTCAGAATGCCCTTAAGGAGTATGAGGCAGGACTACTGAAGAATTCCCATATGGAGCTGCTTTGCTGCGAAGGCTGTATAATGGGACCGGGACTCTCAAGGAACGGGAAACAATATAACAGGCGAAACCTGGTAAGTTCCTATGCACGCGAAAAGATGTGGAACATGAACCTCCTTGAGTGGGAAAAAAACATGGACGAATTTTCATCACTCGACCTCTCTGTGCGTTATTCCCCGGCCGACCAGAGAATCATAAATACCGACGAAGACGTAACAGATATTCTGGCAGCAATGGGCAAGCATACCATCAAGGATCATCTTAATTGCGGCGCCTGCGGCTACGAAACCTGCGTGGAACACGCAATAGCCATTAAGAAAGGACTGGCCGAGTCGGAAATGTGCCTTCCATGGACCATAGAGAATCTTCATAATATGGTACGGCAGCTCGAAGTGTCGAACGAGAAACTCAGTACCATGAAACAGGCCCTCAGACAATCCGAGAAACTGGCTCATATGGGACAGCTTTCGGCAGGCATTGCCCATGAACTGAATAACCCCCTTGGGGTGGTGATAATGTACAGTAACATACTTCTTGATGAATGCCGGCCGGATGATCCCATGAGAGAAGACCTCAAACTGATAGCCGAACAGGCCGGCCGCTGCAAGAAAATTGTGGGGGGACTACTTAATTTTGCACGTAAAAACCAGGTAAACCACCAGGAGGTGAACGTGAAAGAGCTTGTAGGGCACAGCCTGGAAAGTGTTATTGTTCCAGAAAATGTTAAAACCGAAATAGTCTGTAATCTTACAAGTCCCCAGGCAATGCTCGATCACGAACAGATGACCCAGGTAATATCAAATCTCATCAAGAATGCCATCGATGCCATGCCGCAGGGAGGTACTGTTACACTGACGATGAAAGATACTCCGGGGGATATTATAATTGAGGTGAAAGACACAGGTACAGGCATTAAGGAGGAGAACAGATCCAAAATCTTTGAACCGTTCTTTACAACCAAGGGTATAGGCCATGGTACCGGGCTGGGCCTAGCAACAGCCTATGGCATTGTTAAAATGCATAAGGGCCAGATTACGGTTGAATCAAATGACGATCCATCGAAAGGTCCTACAGGAACAAGTTTCCGTATTGTGCTGCCAAGGAAAAAAGAGTAAACTGACTATTGTTGTTTTATTAAATATTTGATATTTGCAGATTATGGACAGGAAAAAATATACAGTGCTTGTTGCGGATGATGATCCCGATTACCTCTTCCAGACTATAGCAGGGCTCGAAAAGGCGGGTTACAGAGTTGCCGGCGTAAGCAGCCAGGCTGAGGCTGAAGCCTATATAGCAGGCCAGAAACCTGATGTCGCTGTATTCGACCTGATGATGGAGAATGACGACAGCGGATTTATTCTATGTTATAAGATGAAGAAAAAGTATCCTGACGTGCCTGTTATAATACCCACCGCAGTTGCCCGCGAAACCGGTATATCATTCAGTACCGACAGCCGTACCGAAAAAGATTGGATAAGGGCAGATTCATACCTTGAAAAAGGAGTGAGACCGGAACAGCTTGATCAGGAAATAATCAAACTCTTAAATCGCTGAAATGGGTATTCTTAAGGTTCTTGTGGTTGATGATGAACCAGGAATAAGATCGGGCGTGGCCAGAATCCTGGGAAATTTTTCCGTGACCTATCCTTTTATGGATGAGGATTTTTCTTTCGAAATCCTTGAAGCACCCACGGGAGAGGAGGCTCTTGAGATTATCGAAAAAAACAAACCCGATATCGTTCTTCTCGACAATAAACTGCCGGGAATGCAGGGCGTGGATGTACTGGATAATATCAGAAAGAAAAATCACGACATGGTTGTGGCTATGATAACCTCATATGCTTCACTCGACGTGGCTGTCAGGGCGACCCGGAACGGAGCCTCCGATTTCATTCCCAAACCATTTACCCCTCAGGAACTGAAATCGAGCATTGAGAATATAACCAAGCAACTCTATCTGAAAAGAATAACTCACAGGCTCAACGAGGAGGGTAAAAAAGTAAGATACCAGTTTCTTTCAGTACTCTCACATGAGCTCAAGGCGCCATTAAACGCCATTGAAGGATACCTGAGGATGATGCAGGAAAGACAGTACGGCGAAAAAATTGACGATTATGCGGTACCCATCGACAGATCGCTGCAGAGAATCCAGGGAATGAGAAACCTGATCATGGACCTGCTTGATTTTACGAAGATAAGACTCGAGAAACGTGAAGAGAAACTGCAACCGGTTAACCTGGCTTCTGCCGTGTCCGATTCCGTGGCAACAATACAGCCTTATGCAATCCAGATGGAGGTGCAGATAGAGGTGATTAAAAAAGCCGAAGCCGTAATAATGGCCGACCCGGAAGATATCGCCATAATCTTTAATAACCTGATATCGAATGCCGTAAAGTATAACCGCAGGGAAGGTAAGGTGGAAATAACAATCGACAAAAGCCCGGGTGAGGCTGTCGTGATATTCTCCGACACCGGAATAGGCATCAGACCTGAAGATATGGAATCCCTCTTTACCGAATTCGTAAGAATAAAACGCGATGAAACAAAAAATATAACCGGCAGCGGACTCGGCTTGTCCATTGTAAAAAAAGTAGTCGACCTTTACAAAGGAACAATATCAGTTGAAAGTATACCGGAAAAAGGTTCTATTTTTACGGTCAGGTTACCACTTAATCAATAAAACATCAATTATGAAAAAACTTCCCGGAAAAACTGTCGAAAGGCTGAGTGAATACAGGAGAGTCCTGCTTACACTTATTTCTCAGGGAAAGAATTACATTTATTCACATGAACTGGCCTCATTGCTGCACATTACAGCAGTACAGGTGCGTCGCGACTTAATGCTTATCGGATACTCGAGCGGAATTAGAAAAGGTTATGATATCAGGGTGCTCGTGGAAACTATTGGCAGGGTAATCGATTCCGAGACACCGCTGAATGTCGCGATCATCGGCATGGGAAACCTCGGACGTGCCGTTTCTTCATATTTCAGAGGGAAAAGATCCAAGCTTAATCTGGTTGCTTCCTTCGATAATGATCAGCAGAAAACCGGAAAAGTTATTTCCGGTGTAAGGTGCTATGATGTAAGGGAGATGGAAAACATGATAAAAGAGCTCAATATCTCAATAATTATCCTTACCGTCCCTCCCGATTACGCCAGGAGCACCTGCGATGATGCCGTCCGTTTCGGCGTTAAAGGTGTACTCAACTTCACAACTGTGTCACTGAATGTACCGCCGACGGTCTATCTCGAAGAATATGACATGGTGACTTCAATCGAAAAAGTGGCCTATTTTGTAAAGGAAAGCATCAGATAACAAACCGGGGATGGATATCTTCAGAGGCTTTGGAGCGTTAAAGCAATTCAGAAATCCTGTTGTCACTACCGGTTCGTTCGATGGCGTGCACGTGGGGCACAAAGCAATTATCAACCGTCTGCGTAACCTTGCCTCGCTGTATAACGGTGAAACAGTACTGATCACTTTTCATCCTCACCCGCGGAAGGTGCTTTACCCTGAATCTGCAGGCAAAAGCCTCAGGCTGATAAATACAACGGACGAAAAAATGCTGCTGCTTGAAAAAGCCGGTGTAGATAATGTCATAATCGCTGAATTTACTAGAGAATTCTCAAGGATCACCTGCGAGGAGTTTGTAAGGGATTACCTGGTCTCTGTTATCGGGGCCAGAGTTATTGTGGTCGGATTCAATCATCATTTCGGCTGCAACAGACAGGGAGATTATAACTACCTCTGGAATCTGAAGGATATCTACGGATTTGAAGCAGAAGAGATTCCTGCCAGGGAAGTGGAGCATGAAACAGTCAGCTCCACCAGGATCAGGAAAGCAATCAGCGACGGATATATTCAGCGGGCAAATGCCTACCTCGATAATCATTATATGATAATGTGTTTTCCGGAAGAGGCCCGCAACCTGCCGGTCAGTGATTATAATTTCTTTTCCGCCGGGAAGATCGAACCGGACAAGCTGATTCCACCTGGAGGCATCTATGCCGCTTCCGTTTCCTCAGATAACTCACGGCATAAATGTATAGTGCTGATAGGCGAGAACACAGACGGAGAGAACGGAGTATATTTTCATACTCCCGGCACCGGTAACGACTACAGGGGCAAAAAGATTATTCTTTACTTCCATAAACGGCTTTCCGAAACCCTTAACCTCTACGATCAAAGATATTTCAGCACGACTGTCAAAAAAGCTATTGAAGAGGTAAGCGAACTTATATACTGAGATTGAAAATAATTTTTATAATTTTCGAAGACTTTTCGGTAGGATTTATGTGTCCTGAATATATTTCTCAGCAATACCTTTATAATATTGCCCTGAATGTCGGGTTTCTGAAACGGTTTGCCGGTTTATAGAAGACGTAATCCGGTACCTTTTCCAGGAGTTTTATTGTCTTTTTCTTAGCATTTTTTGCAATGATCAATGAAAAACTGTTAAATCCCGGCAGCATTGCCGTGGTAGGAGGATCCGAAGATATATCCAAAACCGGAGGCAAAGTATTGTATAATCTCATTTCGGGAGGATACAAGGGGCATCTCTATGTTGTAAACCCCAAAGCACAGGTTATACAAGGTATTAAATCTTATCCTGATGTCTCTCTTCTTCCGCCCTGCGATCTTGCCATTCTTGCCATACCGGCGAAGATGTGCCTGCAGGCCGTTACGGTGCTCGCGGAGCAGAAAAAGACCGGGGCATTCATAATTCTTTCGGCCGGCTTTGGCGAGGAGAGCGGAGAAGGTCGTGAGGCTGAACAGAAAATTGCTTCGGTCATCAGTTCGGCAGGGGGGACCCTGATTGGTCCGAACTGCATAGGGTTTCTGAACATGAATTATGCGGGGGTTTTTACAACACCCCTGCCGGTACTTAGACCCGACGGCGTAGAGCTTATCTCCGGATCAGGTGCAACGGCGGTATTCATAATGGAGGCTGCCGTTACAAACGGTGTGCCTTTCTCCGCGGTATGGTCTGTGGGCAACAGTGCCCAGACAGGCATCGAGGACGTGCTTGAATATCTTGACGATTCCTACACGCCCGGAAGCAGTGCCGGCGTCAAACTGCTTTACATCGAAAGCATCCGTAACCCCGGAAAACTCCTTAAACACTCTGCTTCACTGATAGCCAAAGGATGCAGGATAGCCGCCCTTAAAGCAGGGGTGTCTGAGGCCGGCATAAGGGCCGCTTCATCACACACAGGGGCAATGGCTAGTCCGGATATGGCTTACGACGCCCTGTTCAGAAAGGCCGGAATTATCAGATGTCACAGCCGTTCGGAACTGGTTGCAGTCGCTTCGGTATTCCTTCACAGGAAACCTGCAGGCAGGAGGGTCGGAATAGTTACCCATGCAGGAGGACCCGCAGTAATACTTACGGATGTTCTCTCGAAGAACGGCATTGAGGTGCCGCATATTACAGGCCCTGCAGCTGAACGGCTGAAGGAGAAACTCCACCCGGGCTCTTCGGTTGCAAACCCGGTGGATTTCCTGGCTACAGGCACCGCAGAACAACTCGGACTTATACTTGATGCCTGTGACAATGACTTCAGTAACATTGATTCAATAGCCGTTATCTTCGGCAGCCCTGGACTCTTTTCCGTGAAAAATGTCTATAAAGTTCTTCATGAGAAAATGAGAATCTGCCGTAAACCTGTCTATGCAATTCTGCCTTCACTTATCAATGCCGGGAAGGAGATGGATGAATTTGCGGCAAAAGGAAATATTTACTTCACAGATGAGGCAATATTCGGCAAAGCCCTTTCGGCAGTCCTGAATGCACCTCAGCCGGAAACCGGTACGGATAATGGCTTCAGAGTTAATCATAAATTGATAAGATCTGTAATTGAATCCGCTGCCGGCGGATACCTTGAACCTGAGGATGCAGATATACTTCTTGATGCGGCAGGAATACAAAGACCGCTTTCGTTATATGCAGCCGGTGAGAAGGAGACAATATCAGCTATAAAGAGTGTAGGATTTCCGGTTGCCATGAAGGCGGTCGGACCTCTTCATAAAACAGATGCCGGAGGTGTGGTACTTAATGTTTCAGACAATGAAAAAGCCCTGGAATCATTCCGCCGGCTAATGGCAATTAAAGAATGCAGAAAGGTATTAATACAGAAAATGACCCCGGGAACCGAACTCTTTGCAGGTGTTAAGTATGAAGCCGGATTCGGACACATCCTGCTGGCTGGCCTGGGGGGTATTTTTGTGGAGGTTCTTAAGGATTTTTCATTTTCCCTTATACCGGTAGGAATAAATACCGCCATCGATATGATACGCTCCCTTAAAGGATATGGCTTAATAAAGGGAGTCAGGGGGCAGGGCGGCGTGAGCGAAAAATCATTTGCAGAGCTGATATGCCGGCTATCCGCACTTATTGAAGCTGCACCGGAAATAATAGAACTTGACCTTAACCCACTGATGGGAAACGGCGAAGAAATTATTGCAGTTGACGCAAGAATCCGGATTGAAAAAAGAATTCCGGACAGTTGAAGCGCTGAAAATGCTTTAGATTATCATTTAATTGATAATCAATGTTATAGGCAGGTTATAATACTGATATTAAGCAGGTTTTGGAAGGGTAATAATTATTATTTTTAACTTCGCTTCTGAGAAAATGTCACAACCTTTTAAAATAAATAAAACACCCGTTGATCCGGAAGTGGTAAAACGCAAGCTGGAGGAGAGTGGAATAAAAGATCCCGGGACGGCAAGCATAAGGGAGATTGTGAGGCTTGTCAACCAGATCGAATATGCAACCGGTGTGAAGTTTATCAGGATGGAAATCGGAGAGCCCGGCATTCCTCCTCCGACGATCGGGATTGATGCCGAGATTGAAGCTCTGAAGAAGGGTGTGGGTGCAGTGTATCCGAATATCGAAGGATTAAAAATCCTTAAAGAAGAGGCTTCAAGATTCTTTAAGCTTTTTCTTAATATTGACATAAGCCCGAAGGGGTGTATACCCACGGTCGGGTCTTTAATGGGCGGGATGCTCTGTTTCCTTGTAGCAAACCGCAACGACAGAACAAAGGAAGGCACACTTTTTCTCGACCCGGGCTTCCCCGTACAGAAGCAACAGGTAAGAATGCTGGGCCATGACTACCATTCCTTCGATGTTTACAATTACAGGGGTAAAAAGCTTCGCGATAAACTCGAGTCATGCCTTTCGGGAGGAAAAATATCGTCAATTCTTTTTTCCAATCCGAATAACCCGTCGTGGATATGTTTTACCGAGGAGGAATTGTCAATAATCGGAGAGCTTTGTGACAAGCATGATGTAATTGTCATCGAGGACCTTGCATATTTCGGGATGGATTTCCGCAAGGATTACACTGTGCCGGGAGAGCCGCCGTACCAGCCGAGTGTAGCCCATTACACAAAGGATTACGTGATACTCCTCTCAAGCTCAAAAATATTCAGCTACGCCGGGCAGCGAATAGGGCTTATGGCTATTTCCGACCATCTTTTTAACAGACGCTATCCCGACCTGCTGAGATATTATTCATCCGACAGTTTTGGGCAGGCACTTATTTACGGAGCCCTTTATGCATTGTCGGCAGGTGTGACTCACTCGGCACAATATGGGCTGGCTGCGCTTCTTAAGGCAGTAAACGACGGAACCTACCGTTACAGGGAGGATGTTAAGGAGTATGGAGAGAAAGCGGCCATTATGAAAGAAATATTCCTGAAGAACGGTTTCCGGCTTGTCTATGACAGGGACCTCGATGAGCCGCTGGCTGACGGATTCTATTTTACAATCTCGTACCCGGGAATGTCGTCGGGAGAACTGATCAGGGAACTGCTGTGCTACGGCATCAGCGCAATATCTTTGATAATTACGGGAAGCGAACGCACGGAAGGACTGAGAGCATGCGTCTCAAGAATTAAGCGGGAACAGTTTCCCGACCTGATTGAAAGACTTGAAAAATTTTCGAAAGATCATCCTGTAAATAACTGAACCAGATATGGCAAAAGTAAAAGGAAGTATTGTAGTAGATATTGAAAAATGCAAGGGATGCGAGCTTTGCGTGGTTACATGTCCCACCAAAACCATCGCGCTTGCTGCGGAGGTTAACGGGAAAGGATACCATTATGCCTACCCGGCCAATCCCGAACTATGTATCGGATGCACAAACTGTGCAACGGTATGCCCCGATGGTGTTATTACAGTTTATAGAATGAAAATCTGAAGCACTATGGAAAAAGAAATGCGGTTGATGAAGGGCAATGAGGCCATTGCCGAAGCTGCAATAAGGGCCGGAGCCGATGCCTATTTCGGTTATCCCATCACTCCACAGAGCGAAATTCTTGAATATCTCATGGCTGCCAATCCGCATGAAAGAACAGGAATGGTCGTTCTTCAGGCAGAAAGTGAGGTTGCCGCCATAAATATGGTATACGGCGGTGCCGGATGCGGAAAGAAAGTGATGACCTCTTCCTCTTCTCCCGGAATAAGCCTGAAACAGGAAGGCATCTCTTATATCGCCGGAGCTCAGCTTCCGTGCCTTATTGTAAACGTTGTGAGGGGCGGCCCGGGTTTGGGAACAATTCAACCGGCACAGTCTGATTATTTCCAGGCTGTCAAGGGCGGGGGACATGGCGATTACCACCTTATTGTACTTGCACCGGCCTCGGTACAGGAAATGGCCGATTTTGTGGAACTGGCCTTCGATCTTGCCTTTAAATACAGAAACCCCGCAATGATTTTATCGGACGGGGCCATCGGGCAGATGATGGAAAAGGTTTACCTGAAACCCCAGAAACAGAGAAGCACCGAGGTGCCGGCGTGGGCAACAACCGGAAAAACAAAAGAGAGGGAAAGAAATATTATTACCTCACTCGACCTTGATCCTTACGCCCAGGAACAGCACCTGTTAAGACTGCAGGAGAAATACAGGGAAATTGAACGAAATGAGGTGAGGTTCGAAGAGATTATGGTTGATGATGCCGAATTCCTTCTGGTGGCTTACGGCACCAGTGCAAGGGTCTGCCAGAAAACTCTTCAGCTGGCACGGGCCGAAGGAATTAAGGCCGGCCTTCTGCGACCCATCACACTTTACCCGTTCCCGTATGAAAGGATCAGATCGCTTGCATCACACATGAAAATTATCGTTTCCGTTGAAATGAGCATGGGTCAGATGGTGGAAGATGTTAAGCTCGCCGTCAACGGGCAGGTTCCGGTATACCATTTCGGACGTATGGGGGGAGTGATCACCGAACCGGAAGAGGTTCTTGAATACCTGAAAACAAAAATCTGAAAATCATGAAAACAGCTGAAGGACTTAAAGATATAATTAAGCCGGAAAACCTTGTATACAGGAAATCATCCCTGATTACAGATAAGCCATTTTCGTACTGCCCCGGCTGCGGACACGGAACCACCCACAGAATAATTGCAGAGGTGATTGAGGAAGAAAACCTGGCAGAAAATACTATAGGCGTATGCCCGGTTGGCTGTTCGGTACTGATGTACGATTTCCTCGATCTCGATATCCAGCAGGCAGCACACGGAAGAGCCCCCGCGGTGGCTACGGCAATAAAAAGGCTGATGCCTGAAAAATTCGTTTTTACATACCAGGGCGACGGCGACCTGGCAGCTATCGGTACTTCCGAAACAATTCACGCATGCAACCGTGGCGAGAATATACTTATTGTCTTTATTAACAACGGTATTTACGGCATGACAGGCGGTCAGATGGCTCCCACAACACTCGAAGGAATGAAATCATCCACATCGCCTTACGGAAGGGATGTTAAGATGATGGGCAACCCACTTAAAATGACCGAACTGGTTGCAATGCTCCCGGGAACATGCTACGTTACCCGTCAGAGTGTCCATACGCCGGCAGCGGTGAGAAAGGCCAAAAAGGCAATAAAAAAAGCAGTCGGTTACCAGAAAAAAGGCATGGGAACGTGCTTTATAGAAATTGTCTCCAACTGCCCTTCCGGATGGAAAATGACACCTGTGGAATCAAACAAGTGGATGGAAGAGAATATGTTCGCTTACTATAAGCCGGGCGATCTTAAGGTGCCGGCAGAAAGCGACGCGGATGCTGAAAATAAGAATGAACAATAAAAATTACCATTGCAATGACAGAAGAAATTATTATTGCAGGTTTTGGCGGCCAGGGGGTCCTCTCAATGGGAAAAATAATCGCATATTCCGGCCTTATGCAGGATATGGAAGTAAGCTGGATGCCTTCTTACGGGCCTGAGATGAGGGGAGGAACAGCCAACGTGACGGTAATTATAAGCTCCGAAAGAATCAGCTCTCCCATATTGAGACGGTTTGACACGGCAATCATCCTTAACCAGCAGTCGCTCGATAAGTTTGAAAATTCCGTTAAACCCGGAGGCATTCTTATTTATGACGGCAACGGGATAACAAGGCACCCTGTGAGAAAGGATATAACAATTTACAGGATCGATGCTGCAGAAGAAGCCTCAAGAATGAAGAGCCAGAAGACTTTTAATATGATTGTTCTCGGCGGATATCTTAAAATAAAACCGCTTATAAGCATCGAAAATGTGGTTAAGGGACTTAAAAAATCACTGCCCGAACGGCACCATAAACTCATTCCGGAAAATGAGGCGGCGTTAAAAAGAGGCATGGAGATAATAAGGAGGTTAAATTAGCCGGGGCAGGATAATTACTTTTTATAGAAATTCATCTCCTGAATATATTTCCACACTGCAGGATGCAGGTAGTACGACATGTTTTTGCCTGCCCTGATCCCCTTTCTGATAAAAGTTCCCGAAATCTCTATAAGGGGAGCTTTAACAAACCTGATATCGGCTTTCTTCAGAATCTCCTCAAGCAGCGGGTGGGGGGGCTTAAAAGCCTCCTTGCGCGGGTAAACATATATGGGGTACAGTTTCACAAGTTCGGCTGCATTCTTCCATTTATGAAGAGTGTAGAGGTTATCCTCGCCCATGGCCAGTGCGAAATCGTTTCCCGGGTGTTTTTCCCTGAGATAGGCCAGCGTATCAATTGTATATGAAGGCTGAGGCAGTGTAAGCTCAATATCGCAGGTCCTGAAATTATAGTGGTTGGCTATTGCCAGACTGGTCATATAGAGCCGGTCCCTTCCCGGCAGCAATGTTTCCTTTTTCTTCAGCGGGTTATGCGGGCTTACCACGAACCATACCTCGTCGATATCGGTGTATTCGGTTAAATAACCTGCAATAACCGTGTGCCCGATATGTACAGGGTTAAAGGATCCGAAATAAAGGCACGTTCTGATCTTTTTTGTCATCTTCCGGTAAAATCTTTAACAGCCTTCAGAATCTCGTTTTTTGCGGTTTCGAGATTGTCATTTACAATCACCAGGTCGAACAAGCCTGCTGATTCTATCTCGATACCGGCTTTTTTTACTCTCTCGTCGATTTTTTCGGGTGAATCTGTTCCCCTGGCAATAAGACGTTGTCTGAGGGCTTCAACGGAAGGAGGCATTATGAAGATTGAGAGCCCCCTGTCGCCGAAGATTTTTTTCAGTGAAATGCCCCCCTTTACATCGACGTCGAACAGTATTGTTTTGCCCGTAGCCCATATTCTTTCGAGTTCGCTTTTGAGTGTTCCGTAATACTGGCCGTTGTACACTTCCTCCCACTCCGCGAACTCTCCTTTTTCAATGCGGCTCCTAAATTCAGGTACGCTTAGAAAAAAATAATCTACTCCGTTTTTTTCCGTACCCCTTGGACTGCGGGTTGTTGCTGATACGGAAAACTCCAGTCCGGGGTCAGAGGAAAGAAGGTGATTAACCAGTGTGGACTTTCCTGACCCTGAAGGGGCTGAAACAATTATTACTTTTCCTTCCTTCACTTACCAGGTTTTAAATCGCTTTCTATAACGGTGTTTTCCGGTTCAGAGCACATTAAGAAGTTGCTCCTTGATCTTTTCCAGATCATCTTTCATTCCGACAACAATCTTCTGAATATCAGCATCATTGGCCTTTGACCCGATTGTGTTTATTTCCCTTCCTATTTCCTGGGAAATGAAACCCAGCATCTTGCCGTTTGAAGATTTCTCATTAAGCTTTTCGAGAAAATAGTCGCAATGCTGCTTAAGTCTTACCTTTTCTTCGTTGATGTCAAATTTTTCGAGGTAATAGATAATTTCCTGCTCAAGGCGGTTTCTGTCTATTTTATCTGCCTGAATTGTTGTCTCAAGCAGCTGGGTAAGTTTTTCCCTTATCTTTTCAGTGCGGCCGGGCTCAAAACGTCTTATTTCCTCCAGTGCACTGAGTATTCTTGTTAACGAATTCACAATATCCTTTTCAAGGGCTTTGCCTTCCTCAATCCTGTATTGGATTGCTTTTCCGACAGCCTCTTCGATAAGGTATCTGACGTTGGTCCAGTCCTCCTCTGCAAGTTCCTCTTTCTCAACCTGCATGGCGTCGGGGAATCTCAGCAGTGCCGTCAGGATATTTTTGGAAACCTTAATTCCAAGCTCCTCCGAAAGCGCCTTAACCTGCTGATAATAGATTTTCACAGCGTCTTTGTTTATAACAGGAAGACTTTGGATATTATGTATTTCGTAAGTGACAATGAGATCTATTCTCCCTCTTTCAAGCTTCTGGCTCAGCATGTTCCGTATTTCACTCTCCTTCTCCCTGAGTACCTGCGGGAGTTTGATATTGAGATCGTTCTGCCTGGAATTGATTGTCTTTACCTCGACCATAACCCTTTTGCCGGGAAGGTCACCTGTGGCTTTGCCGTAACCGGTCATTGATAGTATCATGGTTACCTGTCTGTATGATGTTAGCGGTTACTAAGTTATTAAAATTCCTCAGTGTAGGTCACAACGGCTTTCTTTTTCCAACGGCCGGTTTTATAATAAAGATATGAGAGTATAAGTCCCACGAACCAACCTGCGGGGATAGACCACCATATTCCCGTAACTCCTATTTTTCCCGCCATTATCCATGCGAAGGGGATCCTTATTATCCACAGTGATGCAAGGGTAATAAACATTGGAACAATTGAGTCTCCTGCGCCTCTCATCAGGCCCGTGTATATGAACATAAGGGTGAAAAGAATGTAGAAAAGCCCAACTATCGTTAGGTATTGAGCTCCATATTCAATCACCCTGATATCATTGGTGAAAAGGTTGATCATATAACGGCCGGCAAGGATGATAAACATGGTTGTAACAAATGTTACAATCGTCATCATTTTGAGGGTGGAAGAAAGGCCGTTTTTTATTCTGTCCTGTTTGTTGGCCCCTATGTTCTGGCCGGTGAAAGCTGAAATGGCTGCTGCGAACGACATTGCAGGAACGGTGGCGATGGCATCGAGCCGGCTGGCGACGGAAAAACCTGCTATTACGTCGGTTCCGAATTTGTTAACAATACCCAGAAGAGCCAGTCCGCCCAGCGCTACGAAAGTCTGCTGAAGTCCGTTGGGAAGGCCGATGCGGATGCTTTGCCTGAAAATCTCCCTGTCGAACTTTATACCTTTTATTACGACTTTAAGGACTTTGTGGGTTTTATTAAGGTACCACGCCGCGAGGAGGAAAGCCACTCCGTGTGAAGCCACCGTTGCCCATGCGGCGCCCGCAATTCCCATTTTCAGAACGGCAATAAAAACGATATCAAGAATAATATTTAGAATAATCGCGATAATAAGAAACCATAACGGCGTTTTTGAATCACCGAGCCCTCTGAGGGCTGCACTTGTTCCGTTGTACCCGAACATAAGAACCATTCCTGCAATGAAAATATTAAGATACTGAAGGGCGGGAGGCATCAGCTCGTCAGGCAATCCGAGGAGTCTTAAAAGAGGGCCGCTCATCAGCAGTCCGGCTATTGTCAGAATTAACGAACCAAAGAACGTATAGATATACATCGTGTCTATTGCGAGTCTTACTTTTTTAAGGTCACCTGCACCGAAATACTGCGAAATTACAACTGTGGTGCCCATTACAAGTCCGATAATCAGCGAAACCAGTATGAATATTACAGGGAACGATGCTCCCACTGCCGCGAGTGCCTCTTTTCCAATCAGTTTGCCTACGATGATACTGTCAACAACAGAGAATAACTGCTGAAATACATTTCCCAGCAGCATGGGTGCAGCAAAATTCAGTATCATTTTACCCTCTGGTCCCCGGGTCAGATCTTTCATAAAAAAATAATGAACAGCAAAGAAAATCATAAATCAGCCAAGGACAAAAGAAAGTGATCTATTTTACGTTCTGACTGAAAAGGATAATACAGTGGGTGAAAGGTGTACGCGTTTGCCAAAGCTTTGAAATAATGGGTAGTAAGATAAACACTGAAGCGGCAGAAGGTACGGGAAGGGTGAATGAAAAAAATGTGTATTTTGCAAAAACTATTTTAAATTATCATGCGGGAAAATCTCATACATGGTATTTCGGTTCTGGTGTTTTTTTTAATGCCTGTGGTCGTGCGGGCACAGGAACCTGGAATAGTTAACCTGCGCGATTCCCTTCATAAAATGGGTTACTATGTAAAGCCGGTGCATAACAGAGACTCAATAAAATTCACAAAAGAGGAAGCCCTGAAGTTTCTGCAGACGAAATATTCATCCGGCATCTGGCGCAGCAGGCTTGATCCTCTTAGGACAGCATTGGGGCAGCTTATTTTCTATGCAACCAGCAGCCCTTACGATTCGCTGAGGCTTTTCCTCGAAAAATATCCCTATGATTCATTGAATGTGTCACCGGAAAAATTTCTTGTCTTTGATACGGTTACGGTCAAAGTGCCGGTTTTATCAGAACCGCAGAAGATCCATCCGCCCGATTCGCTCTCCATTCCAGACTCCCTGAAAGCATATCTCCATGACATGCCTGCCGATACGGCAGCACTAAAGCCTGATGAGCAACCTGTTATGCAGTTTGTGCTGAAAGATACTTCTCTTCTGATCGTAAGAAGCAGGCTTGCAGAGTATTATCCCGAAGACAGACTCAAACCGTTCAGACTCTTTTACAGCCCCTGGTCGGGAGATTCTATTTATGCAGCTGTTACGACAATAACGGGTTTTCTGCGTGACAGGGATTCATCATTGATAGTATTGAAAGGAAAATCCTCTGAAGAGCTGCCGGTGTGGATAAACTCAAGAACCGGAAGTCTCAGCAGATTCTGGCTCAGAAATGAATTCGATGATTCTGTCACGGTGTGGATCGGAACTCTTTCGCGTGACACTCTCGGAATCTTTCTTGAGGAGGGCATAATGTTCAGGCGCCCGACCAAGCACACAAATATCCAGGATGCAAGGCTCGACATCAATCAGATCAACAGCCGCAAGCTGCTCGAGGTAAACAAGATTTACGTCAAACCACAGTACTGGAAATACCGGTCGGAGGCAGCCTTCACCTTTAACCAGACATATCTGACCAACTGGGTGAAAGGTGGTGAGAACAGCATATCCACAGCCCTTGATATAACCGGCTATGCCGATTACAATAATAAGGAGCTTAAACTTGTGTCCAATAATTTTGCAAGACTCAAATACGGCCTCATAAAACCCGGAGACAAGCATATCCGTAAAAACCTCGACCTGCTTGAAACGAACTCAAAACTGAACCATAAGGCTTTCGGGAAGTTCGATTTCAGCGCCACAATGCTTTTCAAAACACAGATAGCCAAGGGTTACAATTATCCGAACGACTCTGTCCCGGTGTCGAAATTCTTTAACCCTGCAACCCTTACACTTGGTTTCGGCCTTGATTACAAGCCTGACAAAACCACTTCAATCAATGTGGCTCCTCTCTCTTACAAGGCGACTTTTGTATCCGATACGGCCATGATCGACCAGACAAAGTATGGCGTACCAAAAGACAGAAGGTCCATGCATGAACCCGGAGCCAGTATTCAGATAAACTCTGAGATCAATCCCTTCAGGACGGTGAATGTGAAAAACAGAATACAGTTGTTTACAAACTACATTAACAAGCCTCAGAACATCGATATTGACTGGGAAATGATAGCAACATTCAAGCTTAACTGGTTTACAGACCTCAGGCTTAACACTCAACTGATTTTTGATGACGACACCAAAACCGTGATCAGGAAAAAAGACGGAACCCTTGAACTGGATGAATTCGGCAAACCTAAGAAGACTGCAAGGATACAATTCAAGGAGCTGATGGGTATATCCTTTGTTTTCAGGTTCTGAATATTACAAATCTTTCTGAAAGATTCTGAATATCTTTGAGACCGAACCTCCCACACGTTCGAATTCTCCCCTCATCCTGGAATTGGTTTCCAGAATGAGATGGCTGTTTACTGTTTTTATCCCGTATTTTATTGCCGACTCATACAGTTTTACCGCCATAAGTACATCCAGGCCCTGTTCACGGTACTCTTTTCTGACGCCTCCGAGCATGGTAAGAAGTACGTCGGTTCTTTTTATCTCCCTGAGGATGTGAAATATGCCAAAAGGCAGCAGTTTTCCTCCGGCCTTCCTGATGCCTTCACTCGGGTCGGGCATTGCCACGGCAAAAGCCGCCACCTCATCACCGCTCAGAATAACTTTTATAAAATGAGGATCGAGCACCGGAAGATACCTCGATGCAAGATCTTTCTTTTCCTCGTCGTCAAGCGGGTAATAGCCGTATATTTCCATATAGGTCTGGTTCATTACCTCGAGCACGGGCAGAATAAAAGGCCTGAGCTGTCTCTTGTTTTCAAACTCCACAACCCTTACAGTGCCTGAGTTTCTGAAACGTTCCAGCATCCTGTTATATACTTCAGGCAATTTTTCAGGGATCGGAAGAAGGTAATTGACAAGATCCACTTTCTTGGAATAACCCTCTGCGGCAACCAGTTCCGGTAGATATGGATCGTTTGTCGGGCTTGTAAAGAACTGTGGATCGTCAAACCCGCTTACAACCAGTCCCTGCGGATCTTTGTCGGAAAAGCCGAGAGGGCCTACTATTTTTACCATTCCATGTCCGCGTGCCCACTCTTCAGCCTTCGACAGAAGGCTGTGAACAACCTCCCTGTCGTTAAAACTTTCAATAAATGCAAACCTCGCATGACGTTCATTGTGTATCTGATTGTATAACCTGTGAATCAGCCCCATAATTCTTCCGACGGGCCTTCCCTGTCTGTACGCAACATACAGAATTGTATCGGTGTGTTTGAACGATTTGTTCTTTTTAGGGTTATATAGCGCCCATTCATCAGCATAAAGAGGAGGAAGCCATTTTTTGTCGTTTTTGTGAACCATCCCCGGCAGGTAAATGAAATCACGAAGTTCTCTGCGCGATCTGACTTCTTTAATTTCCAGGTCACTCATGGGATTTTAATTTTTTAAACGGGGCAAGTTATAAAAAAAACGTAAGAATCGCATAATATGCGAGCTTTTATTTTTTCAGGACAGAAGATCGGCAATTACGAAAACGGAATAAATTATGCTTGCCACGCCGTTAACTGTTGCAAACGCCAAATTTATCCTGCTGGTATCGGAAGGTGTCACAATGATGTGCTGATACACAAGCATGGCAGTAAAGATCAGGGCGCCGGTCCAGTACAGAATGCCGCCCTTGCCTGCCACTCCTGCAGCAACAACAAGAATAACGGTCAGGGTGTGGGCAGCAGCGGATATTATCAGCGACTTCTTCCTGCCTCTCTTTGAAGGCAGTGAGAAAAGATTCGCTTCGCGGTCAAAGCTGTCATCCTGAATTGCATAAATTATGTCAAATCCGCTCACCCATGTAAGTACGATAAATGAATAAATCACCGGCAATGCGCTGAAATGGCCTGTAACCGCAATATAGGCACCTGAAGGGGCAAGGCTAAGTCCCAGACCCAGAATAAAATGACAAAGCACTGTAAATCTTTTTGTAAAGCTGTAGCCAAGAATTATCAAAAGAGCAACCGGCGACAATGCAAGGGTGAGATTGTTGATCAGACCGGCCGAGATTACAAAAAACACAGAGTTGGCAATCACGAAAAGCAGGGCTGAACGTTTGCTTATTTTACCCGACGGCAGTTCCCTGGAAGCGGTCCGGGGGTTCGCTGCATCAAAACTTATATCGGCATACCGGTTAAATGCCATTGCCGCATTGCGCGCGAAAACCATACAAAGAATTACCAGTATAAGGATGCGCAGACTGAAGCCGTAACCCGGGCGGGATACGGCAAGAAAGTATCCTGTTACGGCAAAGGGCAGGGCAAAAACAGTATGGCTGAATTTAATAAATGACAGATAGTTCCTGAGAGTTGCGGTGAGTCTGCTCATTTTTCGTTCAGGTACTTCTGATACAATGCAAAAGTTTCATCATCGAAGGCTACAAAGATCACTTTCCTGGGGTACCTGTTACCGGTAAGGAATCTTCTTGTCTCATTTATGGCAATCACCGCGGCAAGATCTTTCGGAAAGCCGTAAACGCCTGTTGAGATACCGGGGAAAGCAATTGTATCAATCTTTTTCCGGCGTGCCAGCTCAAGCGATTCAGTGTAACAGGAAGCCAGCAGTTCCGTCTCGTCGAAGATGCCGCCTCTCCATACGGGGCCTACGGTATGGATTATGTATTTAACGTTCAGGTTGTGTCCTGATGTAAGTTTAGCCTTTCCCGTTTCACATCCGTTCAACTGTCTGCACTCTTCCAGAAGTCCGGGCCCCGCTGCCCTGTGAATGGCCCCGTCAACACCACCTCCTCCCAGCAGCGAATTGTTGGCCGCGTTGACAATGGCATCAGCCTCAATTTTAGTGATATCACCTTTAATAATATCTATCCGGTTCTCAGGCATGGTGTGAATTTATCTCAGTACAGCTCCCAGTTTTGTGTTCAGCTCTTTTATCAGGTCGCTCATTATTTTATCGATCTGCTTTTCGGTAAGAGTGCGCTGCTGATCCTGCAGGATGAAACTTACAGCATAGGATTTTCTGTTATGACCTAGCGACTCGCTCTCATAAACATCAAACAAACCAACCTCCCTGATGATGTGTTTATTGGTCTTCGATGCAATTTCCCGTATCTGGCTGAATCTGACCTCCCTGTCGACAAGAAGTGCGAGGTCTCTTCTGACCCACGGGAATTTTGGGAGTTCCCTGTATGAGACTGCATGGTCAGCAGTCAGGTTAAAGAGGTAATCCCATTCTATATGGCCGTAATAGACCTCCTGTTCTATGTCAAATTTAAGACGATACGCCTGACTGATTCTGCCGGCTTCAGCCACTACCTTGTTGTTCTTAAGATAAACAAGGGAATCAGAAAAACAGGCTTTGCCGCTTTCGTAAAGGTTAAGCGATTCCGGTTCCAGACCCATCCTGCGGAAGATCATCTCTATAAATGATTTCAGATAGAAGAAATCTCCATGTGTGCTCTTTTCATTCCACGACTGCTTGTGCCTGTTGCCTGTCAGGAAAAGGTCGAGGCTCATTTTTTCAGAGTACCTGTCGACCGGCCTTGGAGCTGAGGGATTGCCGTAAAAATAACAGTTTCCGAATTCGTACAGTTTTAAATTGTAATTCTGATGGTTTATGTTTCTTGCAATCACCGACAACCCGCCGGGAAGCAACGACTGCCTCATTGCATTGAGATCTGAGCTGAGGGGATTTGCGAGCCTGACGAGTGTGTTTTTATCAAAATCGGGATTATCATCAAACCATGCAGAGGGTACAAGCGAGTTGCACATTATCTCGTTAAAACCGTTTGATGAAAGCATTTCGGAGATAACATTTATCATCCGGTTTCTGTCGGGTTTGACGCTGAATGTCAGGGATGAATTGATATGTGTTCCCGTTTCTATACGGTTGTAACCGTAAATACGAAGTATCTCCTCTGTGACGTCTGCTTCGTTCTGCATGTCTGTTTTTCTCGGAGGGATTTCGACCTGCATCTCAGGCAGATTCTCCGAAAGAATATTTATTCCCAGCCGTGTAAGTATCTTCCTGATATCTTCAACGGGTATCTCCTTTCCGATGAGCCTGTTGATTCTTTCACACGAAACAGGGAGGATGATACGGTTTATTTTCCGGGGATAGATATCTCTTATTCCTGATGCGATTTTTCCGCCTGCGATCTCTTTTATCAACAGGGCCGCCCTTTTGAGAGCCCAGTCTGTGATTTCAGGGTCGGCACCTCTTTCGAACCTGTATGAAGCGTCCGTATTCAGCTGGTGTCTTTTGGCTGTTTTCCTTATCGATACAGGATTGAAATATGCGCTTTCAAGGAAGACGTTGACTGTTTTCTCAGTCACTCCCGATTTTAACCCTCCGAAAACGCCGGCGATGCACATTCCCTCTTCGGTATTGCAAATCATAAGGTCTTTCCCTGAAAGCTCCCGTTCAACGCCGTCGAGCGTAATGAACCTTGTCTTATCCGGCAGGTTTCTTATTATCACCTTCCTGCCTTTGATCATATCGGCATCAAAGGCATGCAGCGGTTGACCTATTTCATGCTGTACGTAATTGGTGATGTCGACCACGTTATTGACAGGGCCGAGACCGATTGCCTTCAGCCTGTTCTGAAGCCAGAGAGGAGATTCGGCTACCTTTACATTATAAATGTTAACACCTGTATACCTCGGGCACAACTCCTGATTTTCAATAATAACCTCAAATGTTTCTTCAGAAGTTCCGGCGCCGAAGTTTTCTAAACCGGGCAGAACAGGTGAAAGCTCAATGCCCCTGTTTACAGACATGTAGGCTGCAAGTTCCCTGGCAATGCCGAAATGAGAGGCGCTGTCGATCCTGTTTGGTGTGAATCCCACGGTATAGACGTAATCTTTTTCAATGCCGAAATAACCGGCGGCCGGGGTTCCGGGTTCCGCCGGCCTGTCAAGAACCATAATGCCTTCATGTGAATTTCCCATCCCAATTTCGTCTTCGGCGCATATCATGCCTTCCGACACCTGTCCCCTGATTGTGGTTGTTTTTATTTCAATCTTTTCTTTACCCTTGCTCACCACAGAGCCGGGAAGCGCAACTGGAACAATCTGCCCGGCTGCCACATTTGGTGCCCCGCATACAATGGTTAGCGGCTTGCCCTGGCCTGCCTCAACAAGATTGACGGTTAATTTATCGGCTGAGGGGTGTTTGTGAGATTCGAGGACCTTGCCGATTACAATTCCCTTCATGCCTCCTTCCACGGGCCACCATTCCTCAAAATCTTCTATCTCGTGGCCGATATCCGTAAGAATCTCTGCAAGTTCGTGAGGGTCTGTATTTAGAGGCAAATAATCCCTGAGCCAGTTATACGATATTTTCATTCGTCAAAAAATGTTACTGAATCTGCAAAAGTAAGAAAATTAAAAAAAAGCAGAAGGTTTGACAAGATGATAATTCAATCGTCGCCATTTGCATATATTTGCATGAGATTATTTTTTATTATGACAGTCGAAACCGGTGACAGGCTTATACTGATTACAAACGATGATGGTCTTTATGCTGCAGGACTGAAAACGCTGCTTGAAGTGGCAGAGGAGTTCGGGAAGGTTGTACTGATTTCCACACTTGAGAGCATGTCGGGCATGTCGCAGGCACTGACCGTAAAAAATCCGATCAGGGTTAAACTGCTCGAAGAGAATGATAAACACAGGATTTACACCTGCAACGGAACTCCAACCGACAGCGTTAAGCTTGCAATAAACCAGCTGCTTGAAAGAGAACCCGACTGGCTTCTGTCCGGCATTAACCATGGGTCAAATGCATCAGTCAGCATACTTTATTCAGGCACAATGGCTGCTGCACTTGAGGGATGCCTTTACGGAATACAGTCGGCCGGCTTCTCTCTGAACGATTTCTCTCCGAAAGCAGATTTCTCAGTCTGCCGGGATTATATAAGGAAAGTGCTCAACATTCTCACAATCAGGAAGCTGCCTGCAGGTGTTTGCCTGAACGTTAATATACCTTCCGTCGCGGGTGAACAAATAAAAGGTATCAGAATATGCCGGCAGGCCCGCGGAAACTGGAAGGAGGAATTTGAAAAAAGGAAGGACCCCATGGGGAAGACATATTACTGGCTCACTGGCTATTTCCGTAATCATGAGCCCGATGCTCAGGATACCGATGAATGGGCCCTTGCAAATAATTATGTATCAATTGTGCCCGTAACCACCGACCTGACGGCATATAAGACACTGCAGGCTTTAAAAACATGGTTTGAACAGTAATAATGAAATCAAAAATTGACAATACAGTATCAGGTTTTGTCCTGGGCATCGTGCTTCCTGCAGCCACTCTCGCGGTTCTTTACCTCGTTACCTCCGGAGGAGTGCCGTTCTTTCAGTACATTACCGATATAGTATCTTCCGGGAAGGTTACCAGGGTTGTAAGTCTTTGCGTCATCCCTGTGGTCATCCTTTTCTTTATTTTCAACCGGCTCGACATGCTCAGGGGTGCCAAAGGACTCCTTGCAGCAACCTTTTTCTGGGTGCTGGTAATACTTGTTGAACGTATTTTCTGATATGAGATATTTCATTATTGCAGGTGAGGCATCGGGCGACCTTCACGGTTCAAACCTTGTGAAGGGCATATTTGCTGCCGACCCCGGAGCCGAGATTTTCTGCTGGGGAGGCGACCTGATGGAAAAAGCCGGGGCAAAGCTGCTGATGCATTACAGGCAAAATGCATTTATGGGTTTCCTGACCGTTCTCCTGCATCTGCCTTCCGTTGTCAGAAATTTAAAACTCTGTAAAAGGCAGATCGCGGGCCTCAGACCTGACGCAGTAATACTGATCGATTATCCCGGATTCAATCTCAGGATAGCACGGTACGCCAGAACCACCGGACTAAATGTACTTTATTATATCTCCCCCAAACTTTGGGCATGGAATGAATCGAGGGTGAAGATTATTAAAAAGTATGTAAACAGAATGTACATTATCTTCCCGTTCGAGGAGGAGTTTTACCGGAAACACGGCATTGAGGTGAAGTATTACGGAAACCCGCTGACCGACGAAATAGAAAACTTCAGAAATTCCCCGGTTTACGGAAAGGAAGAATCATCCTCATCAATAACGGCAGATGCTTTTAAGCGCACTATTGCACTTGTGCCGGGAAGCCGGATTCATGAAGTGAACCATATCCTGCCGGAGATGCTGAAAATTGTTCCTCTGTTCCCGGAGCATACTTTTATTATAACGGCTGCACAGAATATTCCACTCTCGGTTTACGATAAACATACGGGAAATCTTCCGGTAAAGACAGTATATGGCAGAACATATGAGATCCTTTCGGCGTCAGAAGCCGCCCTTGTGAAATCCGGCACTTCGACTCTTGAGGCAGCCCTTCTCGGCGTCCCTCAGGTAGTCTGTTACAAGGGCGATCCGGTCTCTTTTTTCATTGCGCGCCGCCTGGTGAAGGTAAAGTACATCTCTCTCGTCAACCTAATTCTCGGCCGTGAAGCGGTAACGGAACTTATCCAGCACCTTCTTACCAGGGAAAACCTGGCTGCCTCACTTGAGAAAATAATGCCCGGTGGCAGCGACAGGGAAAGGCTTCTGAAAGACTATGAAGAAATAAAAAATATTCTCGGCCCGGCCGGGGCTTCTTCCAGAATAGCATCAGAGATGGTTACATTCATTAATGAACTCGGAAAAAATGTCTAATAAGGGCCTTGTTCTTATTCTTTTGACATTCTGTACTTTAAATACTAACCTGCCATTGTGCGGTACTGCTGCCGGGCAGGATGATGGTAAAATAAAAATCCGGCTCAGGACTGAACAGAAAAATGAAACAGTCATTCTGAAAGCTGCCACGGGAAAATTTATAATTAAGGTTTTCCCCGGTTTCGGCGCTGAGGTGGAAGAAGGAAAAAGTGTAGCAATAACACTTTTCGGAAACAGGCTGGCGTGCAAGGTCGGGGACCATAAGGCTCTTGTGGCCGACTCGGTAATTTTTTCTTCAACCTCTGCAGCCTGCAGGTTCACTATTACTGCTCCGGGAGAAAAGGATGAAAGAAAAACCTATACGGGATCTCTTTCAGCTTACCATGATCTTAACGGCTTGCTGCTGATAAACGAATGTAAAACGGAAGATTATATTGCCGGGGTTGTCAGGGCCGAAGGTGGTCCGGGTAAACATCCGGAATATGCCAGGACTCTGGCCCTGATAACAAGGACTTACACCGAAAGATATTTCAGCAAGCATCTGAGCGACGGGTACAATTTGTGCGACGGCACACACTGCCAGGTGTACAACGGCATCACCGGCGACACAATGATTATCAATGCAGTAAGATCCACATCAGACAAGGTAATCACAACCCCCGACAGCATCCTGATAATTTCCGCATTCCATTCAAATTGCGGTGGAGAAACATCTCCGTCTGAATTCGTCTGGCTGACATCACTGCCTTATCTCTCAAAAGTTACTGATACTTTTTGTACATCTTCGCGTAATGCAGTCTGGGAAAAGAAACTAAGTGTGGAAGAATGGACCGGGGCCCTTAAAACATACGGATACGAAGGCCATGTTAACAAGCCGGCACCCTTTGTATTCAGTCAGCCCGCACGAGTAATGAATTATACGGCAGGCTCTTTCAGTGTGCCGTTTAACCTCCTCAGAACAACGCTCGGACTTCGTTCATCCTGGTTTTCTGTTTCTGCCGACGGCGATTCGCTTGTACTCCGCGGCAGAGGGTACGGACACGGAGTCGGGCTCTGCCAGGAGGGAGCATTGGCAATGGCGCTGAAAGGATACAGATACGAAGACATAATAAGGTTTTATTACAAGGGCGTCGTTATAACAGACAGCAGATATGCAAGGAGACCTCCGGAAGTAAAAAAATGAATGCTCTTCCGCCTAATTGATTATTTTTGCTATCCAATCAAAGAGACCCATGTTCGCAATTTTTAAAAAGGAGATAAACGGTTTCTTCAGTAATATAACAGGCTACGTTGTGATCATAGTGTTCATAACTGTTAACAGCCTGTTTATGTGGATATTGCCGGGTGAATGGAACATTCCCGAAACCGGATATGCAAACCTGGACACCCTTTTCTTTCTCTCTCCATGGATTTTTCTTTTCCTTGTACCTGCCATAACGATGAGAATGATTTCGGAGGAAAAGAGGCTGGGCACGATAGAACTTCTTTTTTCAAAACCTCTCACCGAACGGTCGGTCGTTTACGGTAAGTTCCTGGCATCGCTTTTTCTTGTTTTCGTGGCTCTTCTGCCGGGTATTGTCTATTACCTCACCGTCTTTTTTACCGGTGACCCTCCGGGGAACATTGACAATGCCGCCACCGCCGGATCATTTATCGGACTCTTTCTCCTGGCTTCAGTTTATGCCGCCGCCGGAATGTTTACCTCATCGCTTACATCCAACCAGGTTGTTGCATTCGTCACCGCCGTTTTTTTATGTTTTTTTCTTTATGCAGGATTTGACTACGCTGCCCTGCTGCCGGGTTCGGGGAAAA
This sequence comes from Bacteroidales bacterium, assembly GCA_029974835.1. Taxonomy (GTDB): domain Bacteria; phylum Bacteroidota; class Bacteroidia; order Bacteroidales; family VadinHA17; genus LD21. The sequence continues at coordinate 48,397 of JARKQN010000078.1, read as the reverse complement.
TAAATGAGATCATTTCGATGCTGGGCATCAACGAACACTATAAATCGGTGAGCAGGGGAGTGGTTGACTCCCGCGACCTGATATACTTCACCGGCATTGCATTTATTTTTACAGAGGCAACCAGACTTTCATTACTCTCGGGAAAATGGAAGAAAACAAATTAGACAACACTGACCGTAAAGGTCTGAGGTTAAGAAGCTGGTCGCAGTTTCTGCTGGTGTGCTTTTTTGTCTTTCTGGCCGCTGCAGCCGGATCGGTAGTAAGATTTCGTCTCGATCTGACAGAAGACAACAGGTACTCGCTTTCAAAACCCACAAGGGAAATTCTACGAAACCTGCACGATGATATTTTTATCCAGGTCTATCTTGACGGAGAAATGCCTGTACTTTTTAAAAAACTTAAAAGATCCGTCAGGGAAATGCTGGATGAGTTCAGCCTTGCATCGAACAGGAGAGTAGATTACCAGTTTATCAATCCCTATTCACAGGATGATCCCGCTCTCAGACAGAAAGAACAGGAACAGCTTATAGCCAAAGGTCTGTCGCCGGTAAACGTCATTATAAGGGAGAAGGATGGCGGATCAAGCAGAAAAATGATTTATCCGGGGATGCTGATAAACTATAACAACATAGAGGTGCCGGTTAATTTCCTGAAAAACAATCCTTCCCTTTCTCCCGAGGAGAACCTGCTCCATTCGGCCGAGGGTCTTGAATATGAACTTATCAGAACCATCTCGACACTTGTTTCAGATACCGTTTACCGTGTTGCATTTATTGAAGGTCATGGGGAAGTGCCTGAGATTGAAGTGGCCGACTTTATAATGAGTCTTGCAAAGTTTTATACTGTCGACAGGGGAAATCCGCAGGGGAAGCCCGGCATACTCGATAAGTATGCAGCTGTGATTGTGGCAGGACCCAAGGAAAAGATCGATGAGCCGGACCTCTATGTTATTGACCGGTACATCATGAATGGAGGCAGGGTGTTATGGCTCTGCGAAGAGGTGGAAGTGAACGCCGACAGCCTCGTCTACGGCGAAACGGTTGCTCTTTACAAACCTACAGGGCTTGAGGAGATGCTCTTTAAATACGGGGTTAGAATCAATCCCGTAGTTGTGCAGGACCTTGATTGCATGCTTATACCTTTGAAGGCGGTGTCGGGAGGTGCGGCACAGCAGGTAGTGCCTGCTCCCTGGATCTATTATCCGCTGCTTCACCCTTCACCCGACCACCCCGTAACACGAAATGTTAACAGGGTGGCAGGAAAATTTGTCAATTACATCGATACCGTGGGAAGAGACACCGGCGTGAAAAAACATATTCTGCTTACAACCGGAAACCAGTGCCGAACGGTAAGTCCGCCGGTAGCAATAAACCTGAAGGAGATAGACAGGTTGCCTGATATGGAACTCTTTAACAGACAACATCTCCCAGTCGCCGTGCTGCTCGAAGGTAAATTCAGATCGGCATTCACAAACAGATATATACCCGGACTGACGGAAAACAACCCTGAAAAAAACAAAACCGAAAGTAAACCTACAGCCATGATCGTAATTGCCGACAGGGACATCATCAGGAATGAGGTGAGCCGTTCAGGGAAGACCGAAATACCATTGCCACTCGGCCAGGACAGGTATACGCTGCAGGTTTACGGCAACCGCGATTTCCTCTTAAACTGCGTCAATTACCTTGTTGACGACAAGGGTCTGATAAACCTCCGTGCCAGGGAGCTGAAATTGCGTCTGCTCGATAAAAAGAAGCTGAGCAGGTACGGAACACTGATTAAAGTTGCAAATACTGCCGGACCGGTTCTGATTGTTATAATGGCGGGAATAATCTTTAATATTTTACGCCGTAAGAAATACTCCCGATGAAAAGGAAGTATACAGATTTGTCTCTCCTGATGCTGATTGTGGTTGCCGGTGCGGCAATTCTCATTTTGCTGGCAAGACAAAGATCTCCTTTCGGAAGAAAAAACACTTCCTTCAGCATAGATGAAAAAACTGAAATCAGCAGGATCGTCTTTTTTGAAGGCGGCAGGAAACTCGTACTTGAGAAGAATGGAAAAAACTGGAGTGTGGGAGGAGAGACTGAAGCCCGCCCCCTTGCAGTGAATATGCTCTTGCTTATCCTGCGGGATATGCAGGTGAAATCGCCGGTAGGAGCCGACGTGTTTAAGGAAATGATCTCCGTAAAACCCGAACCCGTAAAGGTTTTTGTATATTCTGGATGGAGGCTGAAAAGGAGCTTTTTTGTATATCACACATCCTCAAATGTTTATGGTAATATAATGAAGATGAGAGTCGCCTCCCGGCCCTTTGTCATGCATGTACCGGGAATGGAGGAGGACATCGGGTCATATTTTACGGCTGATCCGTTCTTCTGGCGGCCCTTCATGGTTTTTAACGTCATGCCGTCCGAACTCAGTTTCGTGGAGGTCAGAAACCTGAGAGATACAGCATCATCATTTAAGATTTACCATGTACCCGGTGAAATGAATTTTGAGTCTGCGTTAAAAGCTGATGCCAAAAGGCCTGATACCTCAAAGATTAAAAGATATCTTTCATATTTTTCCTATGTGCCGTTTGAGAAACCCGTGAGTGACCTTACCCGTGAAGAAATCAATGACATTGTAACCTCAGAACCCCTTTATATTATTACAGCAGGGAAGACGGATGGAACCGTCAGTACCGTGAAAATCTGGGAAAAATACGTTAAGAATTCCGATGGAATCAGGGTTGCCGATACCGACAGGGTATGGGGCAGAATCGAAGGAACAGACAGGCTGGTAATTCTGAGATATTTCGACATTGATCCCATATTGAGAAATGCGGGATATTTCTTAAAGGATTAATTTGATGGTAATTCTTTTTTTTGTAATATTGATTTTTCAGGAGAGTAAATAAAGTAAGCTGAAATTCAAATGATTATTCACGGAAAGATTGCAAATTATATAGTTTGTTTAACAAAAATACACTGATAATATGAAATTTGTTGTATCAAGCAGCGAGCTTTTATCGCACTTGCAGGCAATCAGCAGGGTAATAAGTACAAAAAACACCCTGCCTATTCTTGATAATTTTTTGTTCAATCTCAACAAAAACGAGCTGGAGATAACAGCTTCCGACCTTGAGTCGACGCTCATTACAAAAATGAGTATTGAAAATTCTGAAGGAAGCGGATTAATTGCCATACCGGCAAGAATATTGCTCGATATGCTTAAGGAGTTCAGCGCGCAGCCTCTTACCTTCGACATTAACATGGATACCCTGGCGATAGTTATCAATTCCGAAAACGGTAAGTTCAACGCCATGGGGCAAAACGGTGTAGATTTCCCGGTATTGCCGGTGTTAAAGAAGGAAAAAAAGAACTCATTCACACTGAATTCAGAGGTCCTTCTTGCGGGCATAAGCCGTACGGTTTTTGCCACAGCCGACGATGAGCTGCGCCCGGTGATGGGAGGGATCCTTATCGAAGCCTCACCCGAGAAACTGACCTTTGTGGCTTCAGATGCACACAAGCTGGTGAGATACCAGCGCACTGACGCAAAAGCGGATACCGCTTGCTCATTCATCCTTCCAAAGAAACCCGCGACCCTTCTTAAAAATATTCTGCCCAAGGAGGCGGGACCTGTAAGCGTCGAATTTGATGATAAAAACGCATCCTTCACACTTGCCGGATATAAGGCAGTGTGCCGCCTGGTCGAAGGAAACTACCCCAACTATAACTCGGTAATACCGAAAAACAACCCAAGGAAACTTACCATCGACAGGTCGGAGTTCTATAATACCCTCAGGCGCGTGTCTGTATTCTCTAATCAGGCCAGTAACCTTGTGAGACTGCACCTTACCGGTAACCAGATTACCGTTTCGGCACAGGATATCGATTTCTCAATCTCGGCATACGAAAGAATCAAATGCCAGTACGAGGGAGATGAGATGGAAATCGGATTCAAATCCGGGTTCCTGCTTGAAATCCTGGCCAACCTTAACTCACAGGACGTGATAATTGAACTCGCCGATCCCACCAGGGCGGGTCTCTTCCTGCCTGCGGAAACAGAAACAGAAGCGGAAGATCTTCTCATGCTTCTGATGCCTATGATGATAAATGCCTGAGATGAACCTGTTACTGAAGAGGCCGCTTGCCTTTTTCGACCTCGAAACAACAGGAATCAGCATCAGCACCGACAGAATTGTTGAGATTTCTGTTCTTAAAATCCATCCCGGAGGGAAAAAAGAATGGTTCCATTCGAGGGTTAATCCCGGTATGCCCGTTCCGCCACAGGCTGTTGCTGTGCATGGTATTACAGATGAAGACCTCAGGGAAGCCCCATCATTTAAGGAGATAGCAGTCAGTCTCGCAACATTTCTGGAAGGTACCGACCTGGCAGGATATAACGCCGGAAGATTCGATATACCGCTGCTTGCGGAAGAATTTCTCAGGGCGGGAGTGGATTTCGATTTCAGAAGAAGAAAATTCATTGATGTGCAGGTCATCTTTCAGAAGAAAGAACCAAGGACACTCAGCGCAGCATACCGCTTCTACTGCGACAGGGAACTGAAGGAGGCTCACTCGTCGATGGCCGATACCGAGGCCACCTTCGAAATCCTTCAGGCTCAGCTGGAACGCTATACAGACCTGGAAGGCACGGTAAACAAATTGTCGGAATACAGCGCATTCACAAGCAATGCCGACTTTGCCGGAAGAATCATCTTTGATGAGGAAGGAAGGGAGGTTTTTAATTTCGGTAAGTACAAGGGCCGTCTCGTAGAAGAGGTCCTTAAAACAGACCCCTCATATTATTCGTGGATGATGAACGGCGACTTTCCGCTTTATACCAAGAAAGTGCTTACGGAAATCAGACTGAGGCATTTTGGAAAATAATATTTGCTGACAATAACTTAAGATGAAAATAATCTGTACAGGGCTTAACTACCGGCAGCATGCGAGAGAGCTTAACTGGCCCATACCCGAAGAGCCGGTTCTTTTTATGAAACCCGACTCCGCACTTCTTAAAAACAATAAACCATTTTTCCTTCCCGATTTTTCCTCAGATATTCATTACGAGGTGGAACTTGTGGTTAAGATCAACAGGCTGGGGAAGGGGATAGCGCTGAAATATGCTCACAGGTATTACGATGAGGTCACACTCGGGATTGATATCACTGCCCGCGACCTGCAGGCCAGGGTCAGGAAGGATAGCCTTCCGTGGGAAATAACAAAGGGATTTGACGGAGCAGCCCCTGTAGGTAAATTCCTGCCTGTTAGACAGTTTCAGGATATCGGAAATATTGATTTCAGACTCGACATAAACGGCTCTACGGTTCAGAGAGGCAATACTTCCGACATGATCTTCAGTATCGACAGGATAATCGAATATGCCTCGGTATTCTTTACTCTGAAAACGGGTGACCTGATATTCACCGGCACACCTCCGGGAGTGGGACAGCTCCACAGGAATGACCGGCTTGTTGCCTATATCGGGGATATTCCTGTTCTGGATTTTTTGATTAAATAGCTTCTGACATTTCCTTTTCAAGTTCACCGGAAAACCAGAGTATTACAGTGTCACTGCACGCCCTTTCTGCAATATACCGGTTCATTTCCGTACCCGGATAAATCTTCTGCTTAAGCATTTCGCCGATTATTTCGGCAATACCGCAGAAACCCTGAGGCGAACCTGTGCCGAAAATGTAGCTGTCCGACTGCATGGTGTAATTAAGGCAGAAGTCCTCAAGCACTCTGTACCTGATGCTGTGACGGTTTAATAAATCCGGTGAATGGCTGCAGTGTTTTCTGAAGTTTTCATACCTGGTTCCGGCGTTGATACCGATTTTCCTGCCGAGCTGATTCAGCGGCACATTCCTTTCAAGGTAAATCTCAATATACCTGTATATTCCCGTAAATCCGAAAGCATCAAGGTCGTCGGCAATACTGAGAATTAATTTCAGTGATGACGGATCGCCGGCCTCTGAATAATCTTTTTTGTCGTGATTCTCAATTGCCCCCAGCACATCTTCAAAATCCTCATCGTGCAGATGATTTTTCCGCAGGAAAATCCTGCACAGTTCCATACTTCTTTTACCGTGCATTTCACCTCTTTCGTATGCCATTCCGGCATCGTGCAGGTAACAGGCAATTAACAGTTTCAGGGCTGACAGTTCATCACGTACCTGAAAGAGGCCGTTCACTGCGAGTTCACAGCCGTATTTCCAGACTCTTCGGTGATGGCCGGGACCGTGGGAAGGGAGAAAAGATTCCCGGAAGATTCCGGAAATGAAATTTTCAAGGTTCTGCTTATACTTTTTTTCGGCAGCGGCAAGATACTGCTCGGATTCCATCGGAAGTAAAAAAATTCCGCCGGCCGGCTATTCGATCATTTTTTTTGCCAGGTCGAGAATAGTGGTATCCTCAATTACAACAATCCCTCCGTTTGGCCCTTTCTCATAATGAACTCCTTCAGTTTCACCCTTCCCGAAATAGTTTCTCACAGCATCTTCGCTTAATTCAAGTTTCCGGGCTATCTGCCTTATACCTCCTTCGGGCAGGCTGTCCTTTATTCTCCTGAGTTCGTTAAATGTAATGGTTCTGCTCATAATCTTCTGGCTATATGGCTTTTATAAAAAACCGTTTATTTCCAAATATAATCAAAAAACATGTAAAAAACAATTAAATTTCAATTTCAGATGTCCCTTTTTATATATACATCATAATCACCAAGATACCCGAATCCGAATTTTTTATAAAGGTTCACGGCCCTGTGGTTGGAACGGTGCACTTCCAGTTTTGCCTGAAGGCCTTTTTCCCTTAACTTCTCCATTGTAGCTTCCATAAGAAGATTTGCAAGTCCTTTGCCCTGGAACGACGGCAGGATGCCGAAGTGATGGAGGTATGTTCTTCTTCCGTCGCAGGTGATCCATGACGTGCCGCAAATAATTCCGGAATTTTTCTCAACCATTACGAGTAGCGAGCCTCCTGCCCTGAGAGTTCTGATTATCACTTCTTTGCCGTCGCCCCTCTCACGCCTGCCCATACCGGTCGATTCCCATAGCCCGGCAACCTCGTCGAAATCCTCATCCTTAAAATCTCTTATGATGAAATCACTGTTAACGGGAGAATTAATTTTACTGTTCATTGGGATTTTTTTATCAGATCAAGAAATATTTTCATACTCTCCCTTTTTTCCGCGTCGAGTATGTAGTCTATGTTATTCTGAAGATAATGATGCAGTTCTTCCCGGCTCATCACTCCTGAACCTCCGAAATGGCGGCTCACTTCCTCCCTGTTATCCACCCCGTACTTAAGGGCCGAGTTGAATTCACCGATGAAATCGGGTGGTATTTCCCTGTTCGACACCCAGCATGCAAAAACAAAACATAGTCCGGTAAAATCTTTCCATTCTTCAGCCAGGTCGAGCCCGTAACTGAATGATGACTCCATTTCAAAGCACTGATCCCCTATAAGAACGACAGCTTCATTTTTTTTAATGCCGGTGAAGTTAAATCCCTCGCCTGTCGGGATCCACCGGAAATCTTTTTTCCATTTAAAACGGGCAAGAACCCGGGCAAGCGCAACCGAGGACCTTGACCTGTAGTCGAGATATACTGTATTGATATCGTCAAAGTCCGAATTGCTGAGCAGAAGCACGGTCTTGACTTTCCTGCAGGCCCCTATGCAGTAGTCGCTTATTATCCGGTAACCCGCCACTTCAGGCAGGGCGGCTACGGGAATAAGCCCGATATCGGCTGATCCCGATTTCAGCTTTTCGGCGCATACAACCGGGTGATCGGTCTCGATCAGGGCCCGGTCAGTAAGCCTGCTTTTGCTTAAACCCCATATAAACGGGTAGGAATTGGCATACCTGACAACGGAAATTTTTATTTTCTCCATAATTATTCAAATTAAGGTATAATTAGAGGGAGTATACCTTTTTTCCAAACATCTAAAATACTACTTTTGTTCCTGAGGGTTGATGGAAAACGATAAAAAAGCAGAAATGGAATTAAATTATCTTACCGCGATTTCGCCAGTGGATGGAAGGTATGCCAGAAAGACAGCTGCTCTCGCAGGATATTTTTCGGAGTTTGCGCTGATGAAGTACCGCCTCTACGTTGAAATAGAATATTTTATCGCTCTTTGCGGGTTGCCTCTCGGGAAAAACCTGATTCCGGAGACCGTAAATGCCGATGAACTGCGTATGATCTGGCGTGATTTTTCCATGGAGGATGCAATGAAGATCAAAGAGTATGAGAAAACCACCAATCATGATATAAAGGCTCTTGAATATTTCCTTAAGGATAAGTTCGACAGGGCCGGAATGGGAATGACGAAGGAGTTCATTCATTTCGGTCTTACTTCGCAGGACATAAACAATACAGCACTACCGCTTTCCATCCGCGATGCCATGAGCAATATCTACACACCTATGCTGTACGACATCAGGGAAAATCTTGCATCACTTGCCGCGGAATGGAAAGATATTCCTATGCTTGCCCATACTCACGGCCAGCCTGCATCCCCCACCAGGGCAGGTAAGGAAATCGAAGTATTCATCGCACGGCTTGACGAACAGATAAAGTATTTCGCCCAGATACCCTTTTCGGCAAAATTCGGCGGAGCCACGGGAAATATGAACGCACATTATGCAGCATACCCGGAAATTGACTGGCACTCATTCGCTGATAATTTTGTGAATGATATTCTCGGATTGAAAAGATCCTGGCCGACAACTCAGATCGATCATTACGACAACCTGGCTGCATTGTTTGATAACATAAAGAGAATCAATGTTATACTTATTGATCTGTGCAGGGATTTCTGGACTTATATTTCAATGGATTATTTCAGGCAGAAGGTGAAAAAGGGTGAAATCGGATCATCGGCCATGCCTCATAAGGTTAACCCGATCGATTTTGAGAACGCGGAGGGTAACCTGGGAGTCGCGAATGCCCTCCTTACTTTTATGGCTGAGAAGCTTCCTGTTTCGAGGCTTCAGCGCGACCTTACAGATTCGACAGTGACAAGAAACACTGGAGTTGCCTTTGCTCACACAATAATAGCGTTCAGTTCAGTGTTGAAAGGACTGAACAAAATTGTTTTAAATGAAGCAAAGATGAGACAGGATCTTGAAGAGAACTGGCTGGTGGTGGCTGAGGCCATTCAGACCATCCTGCGTCGCGAAGGTTACGGGAAACCCTATGAGGCACTTCTGAACCTCACCAGAAAGGAGGATAAAGTTGCACGTGAAGCTATTGAGGAATTCATTGATAATCTAGATGTCAGCCCGCAGGTAAAGCAAGAACTGAAATCTGTAACTCCTTTTAATTATACGGGCAAATAGACGGGAACGAGATGAATACAATAAGAATACTCGCAAGATTTATTTCCCCTTACCGTTGGCATGCCGTCCGAAATGTGGTATTCAATATCCTCAGCGCTTTTTTTGCCCTTTTCACCTACACACTGGTAGGTCCTTTCCTGAATGTTCTTTTTAAGGGTGTAAAACCTGCTCCCGACCCGGGAAGCTTCTCCTTCAGCATAGATTGGATAACCTCATGGGCAAGACATTTCTTTTATTCTTTTGTAACCGAGCACGGTGAGGCAAAGACCCTCCTTGCAGTCTGCATAATAGTTATTATTGCCAGCCTTCTTAAGAACGGTTTTATCTTCCTGGCAAACAATAATATGGCCTATATAAGGGCCGGGACGGTCAGGGATCTGAGGCGGAAACTTTATGACAAGGTTCTCCGGCTGCCTCTTTCATATTTCAGCGATGCGCGAAAAGGAGACGTGATGACAAGGATATCAAATGATGTCCAGGAAATAGAGCTTTCAGTGATGTCCTCTCTTACAATGATGTTCAGGGATCCTCTCTACATAATTATTTTTGTTGTATATCTTGTCATCACCAGTCCCGAGCTCACGCTTTTTGCCATGATTATGATGCCTGTCAGCGGCTGGCTGATCGGCAAGGCCAGCAAAACCCTAAAGGCAACCTCCCTTGCAGGTCAGCAAAGCCTTGGACGTCTGCTCTCGCACGTGGAGGAGACACTTACCGGACTGAGAATCATAAAAGGCTTCAACGCTGAATCAAAGATGAACCATCAGTTCGGGGATACAAATGAAAAGTATTCGAAGATTTTCAAAAGAGTTACACGCAAAGCGTACCTGGCATCGCCCCTGAGCGAGTTCCTGGCAACAATTGTGGTAATGATCCTGATGTATTTCGGAGCCCGCCTGGCCCTGGGCGGTTCAGGCAACATGACTCCAGAAAGACTCATTACGTTTGTTGTGGTCTTTTCTCAGATAATACCCCCGGCCAAAAACATTACAACCGGGTATTTCATGATTCAGAAGGGACTTGCCTCTATAGAAAGGCTTGACCAGATGCTCAACGCCGATGAGAAGATTAAAGAGAAGGAAAATGCCGTACCTCTTGAATCGTTCAGGGAGAGCATAGAATTCCGCAACGTATGGTTCTCATACAACACAGACCCTGTTCTTAAGGATATTAACCTGAAGATAAAGAAGGGTCAGACAGTGGCAATTGTCGGGAAATCGGGAAGCGGAAAGTCAACCCTTGTTGATCTTATTCCAAGGTTTATGGATGTTAACAGCGGGGAGGTTATGATTGACGGTATAAACATAAAGGATGTAAGAATAAGGGATCTGCGAAGCCTTATGGGCATTGTAAGCCAGAATCCCATTCTTTTCAATACATCTTTTGCTGAGAACATTGCCTTCGGACTGGATGACTTTTCGATGGAGGAAGTTGAGAATGCGGCACGCATTGCCCACGCGCATGAATTCATTATGGAATCGGAAGAGGGTTACGACACCATAGTGGGAGAGGGTGGCTGCAAGCTCAGCGGAGGCCAGCGCCAGCGCATAAGCATTGCCCGCGCAGTTATGGCCAACCCCCCCGTACTCATACTCGACGAAGCAACCTCATCGCTCGACACGGAGTCGGAACGTCTTGTGCAGGACGCAATAATCAGGCTCATGGAAAACCACACCTCAATTGTAATTGCCCACCGCCTTTCAACCGTTCAGAACGCTGATTTTATTGTCGTTATGGAGGACGGCAGGATAGTTGAGTCAGGAACCCATGAAGAACTTATACAGCGCAGGGACGGTTATTACCAGCGACTGCGCAGCTTCCAGGTAATCTGATAACCCGGCGGCTGACAGGCATCCGGCAAGATTTTCTTTAAAAGGATGTTTCTCAGTCCTTTACACAACGAACCTGTAAGCCGGTCCTTTTCTCGACAGAGTAATTGTCTGCATCCGGCAGATCAAAAAGAAGTCCTACATGATATGCTGCAGAGGCTGACGCCGCCGTGGAAGTCCAGAACCCGGTTATATACCTGAAATCCTTAAATACGCCAAGGTAATTGATATAACCTGCTCCGCGACCTGTAAAACCCGACTGGTTTGTAGCTCCGCCGTTGGGTGCATTCCAGTGGTCCGTTCCCGTCTCTTTCATCTTGCCCCCGGCAACCGATGAACCGCCGAGCGCCGTGAAAAGATCAGAATACTCCTGGTTTGAGGGCACATGCCATCCTGCCGGACAAAGATTCCTTGAGTCAGCAACCGCATACCAGTTGTAAAGTCTGCCATATACCGGAGCATTATCGGCGGAGCCGTTTACATCGGAATAAGCCGCTGTTGTTGTAAGGCTCCACTGGTTCCCCGGCGCAACAAGAGGTATTGCAGAACCATCCCTGAATTTGGTTGTACGGAGCGACTCAGCCATCCAGACCTTCCCTCCTATGGAAACAGTTTTATACGTATTTCCATCAATGTCTGTTACCGTCATGGCTTCTTTTTTACAACCTGATAAAAAAACAATTAATGTCAGAAATGGTAAGAGTGATAATCTTTTGGTATTCATAATATTAATTATTGGGTTAATACTTCTTTCATCCGTCTTAAAAATAAAAAATGGAGCAATAAAAACAATTTTTGCTGTAATTATCATCAAAATTTTTATGGGTATATTTAAGAAAATTTCGTGTTATATTTGTGGCTGAGGGATGTTAGCTCAGCAGGTTTAGAGCGCTTGTTTCACATACAAGAGGTCACTGGTTCGAGTCCAGTACATCCCACTTACCTTCATTATTCAGGAGAAACCCGGGAACCGTTAACATAAATTGTATTCTGATCAGTGAATAATCACAGGACCTTCCGGTTGCTTTTTAAGGGTAAAATAAAAACATATTAATTAAAATTATGAGCAGACAATCAATTCTTGCAGCAGCCCTTATTGCCATACTTTCATTATATGAATGCGGGCAGAAGACTTCAGGACAGAACAACGCCATGAAATGGTCTGTCAGAATGGCCAATACTGTCATGACGCAGGCCGACAGCCTGATCCATTATGTAAGCGGTAAACCCAAATGGGCTTACGACGTGTCATTCCTGGGGATGGCTATCGATAAACTGGGAAGCACCGACCGGAAATATTCCCGGTACATGGAGGATTGGGTCAATTACTTTGTCAGGAGCGACGGGTCTGTGATTGACTATAAATCAGATGAGTACAACCTTGACAGAATTCTGCCTGGCAGAAACATTATGACCCTGTACAGGAGAAATCCCCTTCCTGAATATAAGATAGCGCTTGACAATTTTATAGAACAGCTCAAAACACACCCCAGGACAAATTCAGGCGGGTACTGGCATAAAAAGATATATCCCTGGCAGATGTGGCTCGACGGGATCTTTATGGGATCAACCTTTATGGTGCAATATGCAAAAGAGTTCAATGTTCCCGTATGGTACGATGAGGCGGTAAACCAGACAAAAATGATCTATGAAAAAACCCTCGACAGGGAGACAGGTCTGCTCAGACACGCCTGGGATGAGAGCCGTACCCAGAAATGGTGCGAACCCGAAACCGGACAGTCTAAGTACCCGTGGAGCAGGGCAATGGGCTGGTACATTATGGCCATCACCGATATTCTCGATTACCTGCCCCCTGACCATCCCGGCCGCAAAGACCTTATAACCATACTTCAGAATACCTGTGAGGCTCTTCTGAAAGTACGCGACACGAAATCAGGATTATGGTATCAGGTCCTGAATATGGGCGGCAGGGAAGGCAATTACCTTGAAGCCTCCGGTTCGGCAATGTATATTTATGTTTTTGCAAAAAGCGCCCGGCTCGGATATATTGACAATAAATTCAGGAAAATTGCCGAAGATGCTTTTGACGATTTCATAAAGGAATTCATTACAACCGATGAAAAAGGAATGGTTACAATACACAATATCTGCGGCGGCTGCGGACTTGGAGGTACACCCTACAGGGACGGATCGTATGAGTATTATATTAATGAGAAGAGATTCGATAACGATACAAAGGGTGTTGCCCCGTTTATACTTGCAGCCCTGGAACTTGACAAATAACGTATTATGAGGTTTGTAAAGATATTTCTGTATTTCCCGGGATTATTCTTTGCCCTGAACTTACCGGGTCAGCCTGCCGGTAATCAAAGTCTGATCCTCTGGTATAAACAGCCGGCGGCTGACTGGAACGAGGCATTACCGGTTGGCAACGGACGCCTTGGTGCAATGGTGTTCGGGGATATCATGCGTGAACGGATCCAGCTTAACGAAGAAAGCATATGGGCCGGTATGAGAGTGGAAAATGCCGATGCCGATGCACGCGGATATCTTCCGGCCATCCAGCAGAAACTTCTGAACGGAGAGATTAAGGAGGCTATGGAATTGTCTGAAAAACATTTGCGGAGCAATCCTATGCGCATCCGTTCATACCAGCCTCTGGGCGACATTTATATCGATATGTTCGGTCAGAACCGCTCTCTGCCTGAAAGAGAAAACTATCGCCGCGAACTGAACCTCGGTAACGGCATTTCAACAACCTCCTGGTCATGGGAAGGAATAACTTTTACCAGGGAAGTTTTTGCCTCTGCACCCGATAATGTTATTGTTATCAGATTAACCTGTTCTCAGCCCGGCAGACTGACCTTCAAAATATCACTTTCAAGGGAGCAGGATGCGGTTGTTGTACCGGCATCGGAGGATGAGCTTCTGATGACCGGCCAGATAGTTGACCTGCCCGACAAAGATGTATGCCCGCCCGGGCTTCACATGAAGTTTGCTGCAAGATTATGGGGAAGAGTCAAAGACGGATCGCTGAGGAGTGTCAATAACAGCCTGTTCGCGGAGAACGCCTCCGAAGCCCTGTTTTACCTGACAGCTGCTACCGATTATAATCCTTCCCTTCTGAATTTTGACAGGAATATTGATCCCGCCGCGATATGTGCCCGGATCCTTGAACCCGTCAGATATAAGACATATGAGGAAGTTATACAGAAACATATTGCTGATCACTCTGAACTTTTTGACAGGGTGAAGTTTTCGCTCGGGGAGGATAGAATGAGGGACCTGCCCACCGACCAGCGTCTGAAACTCGTAAGGGAAGGAGCAGAAGACCCCGGGCTGGCCGTGCTTCAGTTCCAGTACGGGCGTTACCTCCTGATGGGGTCGTCGCGAAAACCCGGCATACTCCCGGCAAACCTCCAGGGAATCTGGAATCAGGACTATTCCGCCGCATGGAACTCCGATTTTCATACCAATATAAATATCCAGATGAATTACTGGCCCGCCGAAGTCTGTAACCTTCCCGAAACGGTAATTCCTCTTTCCGACCTGATAAACAGGTTAAGGGAACCCGGCCGGGTGACTGCACAGAAAACCTTCAACTCAACCGGCTGGACGGTGAACCATCTCACTGATCCTTTTGGCCGGACTTCAATTTCCGATGGTGTAGGGTGGGGTACTTTCCCCATGGCCGGACCATGGCTGGTACTTCACCAGTGGGAACATTTTCTGTTTACTCAAGACATGGAGTATCTGAGAAACGAGGCATGGCCTTCAATGAAGGAGAGTGCGGAATTTGTTATTGGCTTCCTTATAAAGGATAAGAATGGTTATCTGGTGACTGCACCTTCAAACTCCCCTGAAAACACTTACCGTCTTCCTGACGGCGGAAAATTTAATCTGACCTACGGTGCTACGATGGATATCCAGATAATAAGAGAGTTACTGAATGCCTGTGTGAGAGCAGGGGAGTTACTTGGCGGAAACAAACAATTCATCTCACAGATGAAAAATGTACTAAGGAATCTTCCTCCTAACAGGGTGAGCAAACGTTATGGAATAGTGCAGGAATGGATCGAAGATTACGAAGAGAATGAACCGGGTCACAGGCACATGTCGCAGCTTTTCGGGCTACACCCGGGAACTCAGATAACACCTGCTCAGCCTGAATTGTTTGAAGCCGCAAAAAAGACCATTGAACGCCGGCAGACTTACGCCGTTAAGGGACAGGGTTCATCAACAGGATGGAGCAAGGCATGGATGGTGAACTTCCTGGCCAGGCTCAACGACGGCGATGCTGCATGGAACAAAATACTTGAACTGCAAAGAGAGAAAACATTGAACAACCTGTTCGACACTCATCCGCCGTTTCAGATTGACGGTAATTTTGGCCTTACTGCAGGGATTGCCGAAATGCTGCTGCAATCGCATTCAGGGGAGATTGTTCTGCTGCCGGCATTGCCTGCAGCATGGAAAAATGGCACTGTTTCCGGATTAAAGGCAAGGGGTAATATTTCGGTTGAAATATCATGGGATAACAACAGACTAACCCGTGCAAAACTGGAGGCGGCCGAAAATATTAATATAATTGTCAGGTCGGGCAGCCTGAAAACCAGTCTGAAACTGAAAAAGGGAGAGCCGGTCTTACTGGACAGTACCCTCAGGGTATTGAAGTAAAGGAACCGGACTTATTTTATACCGAATATCCTGCAGATGTGTCTGTCATATATATTTTCATAGACGCATTTTGCGACTATGTCCCTGTTCCTGTCGATCAGAGCCAGATACTCATCCATCCTTAATGCAGCAAGCTTGTACCCGACATGGATCAACTGTCGCATGTCGGGATTATAATCGCGACAATCGCTGTTGTGAGAAATTGCCGATGAAAACTCCCTGCTGTTCCATTTCATTACCGTGGAAGGAGAGGGGAGCCGTTCCTTCTTAATGTCAATGACATCTGCATAGGGAGCACATAGTTCATCAGCTTTCTCGAATGCATTTTTGTATATCTCCTTTACAAACGCCAGCGATTCGCCTCCTGCCATTGCCAGCCCGGTAACCTCTTCAAGCCAGGTGGTACCTGCAGTTTTCAGATGGATACCTGCATCATGTTTTCTGATAATCCTTCCGATATGAGGATAGAGGGCAAATTTATCAGATCCCGAGTGGACACTTATTTTCAGGTTTTCGGGCAGATTGAACTTCTTAACAGCCTGTTTGATAACCAGCAGATCAGATTCAAATTCAAGGGCAAACAGTTCCGGTTTCCCGACATAATCAACACCCTTATTGAATCTGCCCTGGAATTTGGGTGCTATTGTCTGAACCGGGATTTTTTCGATTGCGAGCATGAACAGAATGAAATAAAGCTCGGAAGGAGTCTGAGGTTCAGGAACTTCGTCCATAGAAATTTCAGTCACGAAATTCCCTTTCCCCTTCAGGTTTTCTATCCGGCGGTAAATCACTCCTGCCATCTTGGTGGCAAACAGGTATTTCTCTGCTACTTTTTTCAGGTATAATGAGGTAATATTAAAAGGTTTGGGGATTCCCTGTATCCTGAGTTTACCTTTTAGTTTTTCTGCCTTCTTTACGAAAGCCTTTATGTCTTCATCGCCGGCCTTCTGCCCGATGTAGGCAGCCACGTCGATAGTGAAAAAATCGGAAGCATCTGTAAATCTTCCCACCGTATCAAAATTAATGTGGTCGGCGTCGACAAAATATGGCTTTCTGAATTTTAATGCCTTTACTGCAGCATCCGCCTCTGCCCTTACGTCACCGGGAGCTGTTCCGATAATCAGGTGTTCCCTGTTTGATTTATTCCAGACGGGAGTTATTTCAATGCCTTTTTTCCCCGCATCAATAACTGCCTTAAGCTGAGCAGGGGCCTGACGGCCAAACCTGTCACCCAGGCCCATGGAATATTTTCCCAGTTTTTTCATAAAAATATTTGTATTGGTTCAGCGGCTGTTTATAAAGAAATCAACGTTTTCGCTTGTTACGATATCGACGGGAAGATAGTCGAGTTTGTCGGGCATTTTTTTCAGGGAAAGATACTCAAAAAGCTTCTTTATTGCCCTGTATGTCTGCTCCTCTGGCCGCTGGCCGATAAGAAATCTTATTTTCCCCTCCTTCAGGCATTCGACATTGTTGTCGAGAAGGTCGTAGCCAATAATATTCACGCCATTTTCACCAATACCGTTAACGTTTTCTGCAATCTTATATGACTTTGACCCTGTAACGAAGATTGTTGCAATATCAGGGTACTTCAGAAATACTTTTTCGAGTGACTTTTTGACCACCTGTTTGTCGGTGCCGGGAATATTAAGCCTTAGTGTTTTCCTTTTCCGGTAGCTTTTGTCGGAAAGGTAGCTGATGAATCCGTCAGTCCTTTTGTTAAGGTGGTGCATGTTGCGAAGGTTTTTTGCGATGTTTATAACAAGAATGTCTTTGTTAACGGGAGTAACAAGGTCGGCCAGTTGTCCGGCCACCCTTCCGCTGCTGAAGATATTTTCCCCTATGTATGCCAGGAAATTGGTCTCTGTAAGGAAGTTGTCGACAAATACAAAAGGAATTTTTTTCTTTCTCAGGAGGGAACAGAAGGTGATGGATTCATTCTTAAATACCGGCGCAAGCACTATTCCGTCGAAATTTTGCCTCATAACTTCCGCGGCTTTTTTCTGGAAACTTTTTTCATTATTCAGGTCAAATGTATATTGCCTTAGTAAGACCGGGAACTGATCGAGTTCGAGCATCGCTTTTTCCATTCCCTCCGGGTGTTTTTCCCAGAAGGGGTTTTCCGCGGTTGGGAATGGCAGCAATGAGACAATATTAAAGCCTTTCCTTGTTTTAAGTGCTCTTGCGATGATGTTGGGAGAATAATTTAATTCCTTTGCTGCCTTAAGTACTTTTTCTCTTGTTTTCTCCGCTACCTGTCCTCTGTCGTGAAGAACCCTGTCGACGGTGCCTATAGATACTCCGGTATGAGCAGCAATATCTTTAAGTCGTGCCTTTCTGCTGAACATAAAAATGATGTTTGGGTCAGATTTCCACTACCTTCTTTTTCGGGGCAAAAACATTCATGATAATCCATGCAAGTATATATGCGCTTGCTGCTATAGCGAACATTACCACATACCCGGTTTCTACGTGTCCTGCTTTCTTATACAGATCAAGTATAAACCCGGCGAAGTATGAAACCCCCAGACCTCCGAGAGCACCGGCCATGCCACCTATTCCGGTGACGGAGCTGACCGCTTTTTTGGGGAATGAATCGGATACGGTTGTAAAAATATTTGCTGACCATGCCTGGTGAGAAGCTGCTGCCAGGGCTATCAGACATACAGCTCCCCATGTGCTTATGGAAGGAGAGGATGCAAAAGCAATGGGAGTAACAAGCAGGGCAAAAATAAGCATTGTTATGCTGCGGGCGCGGAAGGGTGTCATTCCCTTTTTTATCATGTAGGAAGAAAGCCATCCCCCGAAAATTGATCCGACTGTTGTGGCCGTATAGATAAACGCGAGCGGAAGTCCGAATGATTTAATGTTAAGACCTGTTCCCCTTACATCTGCAAGCCAGCCGGGTATCCAGAAGAGGTAAAACCACCAGATCGGGTCGGTCATTCCCTTTCCGATAAAGAAGAGCCACGTCTGGCGGTATTTCAGCAGTTTCAGCCACGGTACATGTTCTTCTGACGCAGTCTGTTCTTCAGGGTCGGAGTGTATGTAATCGTATTCAGCTTTTGAGAGTGACTTCTTTTTCGCCGGAACTTCATACATCATGAACCAGAATATTAACCAGATAAAGCCGACTGCACCGGTGAGGATGAATGCAGCCTGCCAGCTCCAAACAGCAACTATGGCGGGAACGGCAAGTGGGGCAACAATTGCGCCTACGTTGGTGCCTGAATTCAGAATACCGAAAGCAACGGCTCTTTCTTTCTTTGGGAACCATTCTGCCATACTTTTATTGGCAGCCGGAAAGTTGGCCGATTCACCCAGTCCGAGTAATGATCTCCAGAAGCCGAAGCCGAGAGCCCCTTTTGCCAGGGCATGACCCATTGCGGCCAGGCTCCAGAAGATAACGGCAATACCGTATCCGATTTTTGTTCCCCATTTGTCTATAAGCCTGCCGGTTACAACCATACCGAAGGCATAGAAAAACTGGAATGCCATCACAATATGTGAATATGCTTTTTCTCCGATGTCAAGGTCCGACTCGAGCAGTGGTTTAAGAATGCCTATGACCTGCCTGTCGAGATAGTTGATCGTGGTTGCAAAAAAGATAAGGGCACAGATTGTCCACCTGTAGTTCCCGATTTTTTTTACTGCTTCAGTCATAATAAAAGGTTGGTTAGATTAATATTACTTGGTCAATTATTATCGGTCATCTTAGTCCTTTCCATACCGGCTCTCCGCCGGCAGATGGTTTGAATTTGCATGATTAAACGTTGTATGTTGTTGAAGCTGTGGTGCCACCCCTGCCTGTCCAGTTGGTATGGAAGAACTCACCTCTGGGTCGGTCGGTTCTTTCGTATGTATGGGCACCGAAGTAATCTCTTTGCGCCTGCAGGAGGTTTGCCGGCAGTCTCTCGCACCGGTAGCCGTCGTAATAATTTAGCGCCGAAGCCATGGCCGGCACGGGTATCCCGTTTTTAACAGCTGTTGCAACAACATTTCTCCATCCTGTCTGTGCCTTTTGCACTTTTTCCTTAAAGAAAGGATCGAGCAGGAGGTTGTTCAGAGCGGGGTTTTTATCGAAGGCCTCTTTGATTTTTCCGAGGAAGGCCGACCGTATAATACATCCTCCTCTCCACATAAGCGCAATGCCTCCGTAATTAAGGTCCCATTTGTATTCCCTGCCCGCTTCCATCATCAGGGCATAACCCTGGGCATAGGATACTATCTTGCTTGCGTACAGAGCTTCCTTCAGATCCCTGATGAACATATCTCTGTCGTCGGGAGACACAGGTTTTGGTCCCGATAATATTTTTGAAGCTGTTACCCTTTCGTCCTTTATTGCCGACAGGCACCTTCCGAATACGGCTTCCACAATCAGTGTAAGAGGAATTCCCAGGTCAAGAGCTGTTACACCGGTCCATTTTCCGGTTCCCTTCTGTCCGGCAGTGTCGAGAATCTTATCTACAAGAGGCTGTCCGTCAGTGTCTTTATAGGCAAGGATATCCCTTGTAATTTCAATAAGGTAGCTGTTGAGTTCGCCCTCATTCCATTCCCTGAAAACGAGGTGCATTTCATCGGGTTTCATCCCAAGAAGGTCGCGCATAATCTGATATGCTTCACAAATAAGCTGCATATCTCCGTATTCGATTCCGTTATGGACCATTTTAACGAAATGGCCGGCACCGTTTTCGCCCACCCAGTCGCAGCAGGGGGTTCCGTCCTCAACTTTGGCTGCTATTGCCTGGAAGACGGGTTTCACCTCAGGCCATGCTGCTTTTGATCCTCCCGGCATAATGGAGGGGCCCAGAAGAGCGCCCTCTTCTCCGCCCGAGACACCTGTGCCTATATAAAGCATGCCTTTGCTTTCAACATAGGCTGTTCTCCGGTTGGTATCGGGGAAATGGGTATTGCCTCCGTCGATTATTATATCACCTTTTTCGAGGTGCGGAAGAAGCGTTTCAATCATTTCATCAACAGCTTTCCCGGCCTTAACCATGATCATTATCTTTCTCGGGCGCTTAAGTGATGAAATGAGTTCTTCAATCGAATGGGCGCCGGTGATATTTTTCCCTTTTGCCCTTCCGTTGATGAAATCATCGACTTTGGATATGGTCCTGTTGAACACAGTGACCCTGAATCCCTTACTTTCCATGTTTAGAACAAGATTCTCGCCCATAACGGCGAGGCCAATAAGTCCGATATCGGATAATTCTTTCATAATCAGTAGTTATATTTTTATTATTGCTTTTGTATAGATTGTTTATTCACCATTACGATTAATGTATTTATCTCAGTCTCTCCTTCGAAGCCCATAATCCGGTAGCGGGGTTCGAAATATAATATATTTCTTCGCCACCCGGAAGTGTATTGAATCCGTCTTTCAGTTCAGCAGGATTGTATCTTTTTGTTATCTCATTGATATCCGCGTACTTAAAACCTGCAGATTCGATTTCATTTTTTGTAAGTTTTCCCGGGCAGAGAGTCACCGAGAATCTTCCCTCGGTACTTCCGTGAATCAGGTGGGCTGCGGCTCCAAGGTTTTTCTGAAGTTCTTCATTCTCCTCAACAGCTTTCAGGGTGGCGGGTGTTCCCCTGTATCCGTATTTCCTTACAAGCCGGTCAATCTCCCTGTCCTCTCCAAACTCCTTCAGACCTGGAGCTATGACTATCAGCTCCCCGTTATCTGCCATCGCCATCCTTGTACGGTAAATGCTTTTGTTGCCGAGCCATGTGCTTTTAAATTCATCCGGGTCGAGATATACCACTGCTTTCCTTATCGGTTTTTCCAGGACTGTGAAATTCACTTTAAGCGACAGGTCTGATGCCAGCATGAAAACTTCGCTGGTATCCCCGATAAAAAGTCCACGCGTAACAAGTTTTCCCGATTCGTCCCGTCCGATGACCGTAAGGACATAAACAACAGGTATGTCATTAAGGTATTTTGAAGCGGCAAAATTGAGAAGTTGTCTTACGGGGTTATCTGCCTTGCCGAGAAGCCGTTCCATCCCGTAAACTGCGCCTATATAATGACTTTTATTAATGCCTTCGGAGCCGCCTGTTCCGACCAGAATGTTTTTGGTATAGTTTGCCATTCCCGTCACTTCATGCGGCACAACCTGTCCTACAGAAAGCACAAGGTCGTGACCTCCGTTTTTAATTAGTCTGTTAACCTGCGCCGGCCACGGATATTTTATTTTTCCTTCGGTGATTTCAGAGATGAAATCCTCCCCGATAATGCCGAGAGTAACCACCTCATTTCTCCAGTTGTGTACCCTGAAAAGGTTCAGGGGTATCCCGGGAAACATTTTTGCAGTTTCATCATCAGTCATGGGGACATGGGTACCCAGGGCAGGAAGTATATCTGTCAGGTTTTTCTTGTAATAGTCATAGGCCAGCTTTGTAATCTCGCCAGCACGCGAATGAATTCTGGTAATGTCGGGAGGAACAACCAGTACTTTCTTTTTTCTGCCGATCTTGTCAAGTGCCGTATATAGCCCGTTTCTAAGATCTTCTTCTGTTAAAGTCGTCTTTTCAGAACCAGTTCCGTAATAAATCATTCCCTCACAGTTTATTTGTTAATCCGGTTACCCTAATTTCCTTTCTCCCCTGACACTCCTGACGCTCCTGACACTCCGGTCAGGATTTTCAATTCGGTCAGGATTTTCAATCCGGTCAGGCCTGTCCAGACCGTAGTGTCTGGAGTTTTGTTGAATTTACCCCGCGAAGCGGGGCTCAACTTTCTCCCCTGACACTCCGGTCAGGGTTTCGTTTTACTCAACTTTCTCCCCTGACACTCCGGTCAGGGTTTCGTTTTACTCAACTTTCTCCTTTCTCCTTTCTCCTTTCTCCTTTCGCCTTGTTACTATACTCCGCTGTATGCGCTGAAACCTCCATCGACAGGGATCACAATACCTGTGATAAAGGATGACATTTCCGAAGCGAGGAACAACAATGTTCCGTTAAGTTCTTCAGGCATGCAGTATCTGCCCATGGGGGTTCCGTTTATTATCTTTTTTCCTCTCGGGGTAAGATCACCCGTGTTTTCATCAATAAGCAGGAAGCGGTTCTGGCTGGTAAGCAGGAAACCCGGAGCAATGGCATTCACTCTTACACCTGTTTTTGCGAAATGGACGGCGAGCCATTGTGTGAAATTGTTGATGGCAGCCTTGGATGCAGAGTATGCAGGGATTTTTGTAAGCGGGCGGTAGGAGTTCATGGAGGATATATTTATAATGACGCCCGATTTCTTATTAATCATATCCTTACCGAAAACCATGGTAGGCAGGAGAGTTCCCTTGAAATTAAGGTCGAAAACCTTATCAAAACCTTCCAGCTTAAGGCCAAAAAAGGTATCTTCCGGATTCCCGGCACCTGACTCCGGTATCCATTCCAGTTTTGTTGTTGCGGCAGGTGAATTTCCTCCGGCACCGTTCACAAGAATATCTGGTGTTCCCAGCGCGGAAACTATCTTTTCCCTGGCTGCTTCGAGGGAGTTTTTATCAAGTACGCTTGCAGAGACTCCTATTGACGCAACATTGAATTCGTTTTTTATTTCCGCAGCCACTTTCTCTGCTGCCTCCTTATTAAGGTCGAGAATGGCTGTCTTTACTCCCTGCGATGCAAGGGCTTTGGCCATGCTGGAGCATATTATGCCGGCTCCCCCTGTAATAACTGCGACTTTATCTTTAAGATTCAGCATATTTTTTTTAGGTTTGGTTTAAAACATTTTTTTCAATAGCCGAGCTGCTCTTTTGCGTTGCGGTAACTGATACCTTCAACGATCATCCTTAGCAGGCTTTCATCAGATGGCATCAGTCCTTTTTCCACTTCCTCGCCTACGTAATTACATACCAGGCGCCTGAAATATTCGTGCCTCGGGTACGACATAAAGCTTCTTGAGTCTGTCACCATTCCGATGAACCTTGGGAGGAGTCCGAGTGACGATAAATCCCTGAGGTGTTTTTCCATACCTGCTTTCTGATCGAGAAACCACCAGGCAGGCCCATACTGAACCTTTACAGGGACAGTTCCGTCGTTGAAATTGCCGGCCATAGTTATCATAACCTCATTATCGGCGGGGTTAAGATTATAAAGGATGGTTTTTGCCAGTTGGTCCCTTTCATCAAGCATACTCAGGAAGCGTGACATTTTCAGTGCATCCTGTGGCGGGGCAATGGAGTCGAAACCGGTGTCGGGTCCGAGCATTCTGAACATTCTCAGGTTATTGTTTCTCATGGCCCCCACGTGAAACTGCTGGGTCCAGCCCCTTCGATGATTCATGCAGCAGAGTTCATACATAACGGCACATCTGAATTTCTCGGGATCTCCTTCGTTTAGTGGTTTGCCGCCGAGCATTTTTCTGGTTATATTCTCCACTTCAGAACTGTCATATGCGGAATAATAAAACCTGTCCAGCCCGTGATCAGACTGCCTGCACCCGTTTTCGTGGAAGAAACCGTGCCTCTTTTCGAGGGCACTTATAAGATCGCTGAAATTTTTTATGCTCAGGTTTGCACTCACTCCCAGCTTTTCCACGTACTCCCTCCATTTTGCATTGTCCTCGATTTTAATCACGGCGTCAGGTCTCCATGTCGGCAGCACTTTTACATCAAAATCCGCCTTCAACTGTCTGTGAAATTCGAGGGAGTCGACAGGGTCGTCGGTGGTGCATATCAGTTCAACGTTCATTTTTTTAATGAGCGACCTGGTGGTGAAGTCCCTGCCCTTGAGCATTGCATTGGCTTCGCTATATATTTTTGGTGCGGTTGAGGGAGAAAGCAGATCAAATATCCCGAAATATCTTGCGAGCTCAAGATGCGTCCAGTGGTACAGTGGATTGCCGGCAGTATACGGGACCGTTTCCGCCCACTTGCCGAACTTCTCTTCCGGAGGTGCATCTCCGGTGCAATATTTCTCCGGAATGCCGTTAGTCCTCATGGCACGCCATTTATAATGATCTCCTTCAAGCCATATCTGAGCAAGATTCTCAAACTGCCTGTCGGAGGCTATCATCTGCGGCGAAAGATGGCAGTGAAAATCGATAATCGGCAGGTTCTCAGAATATTCGTGATATAATCTTTTTGCTGTTTTATTGGTCAGCAGAAAATCGGGATGAATAAAATCAGGCATTTTTCCAAAAAATTTTTCCGTGTGAAATTAATGAAATATATTTACGTTAACGAACACGAAAATATAAAATATACTATATTTCGCAAAAATATGGATTGAGAAAATGGTATTTTTAATGAACCTGTATTTAAAAACATATAAATTATTCCAATGAAAACAGAAATGCGCTATGCAGTTCATCCTGGTGATTTTAAGTGTTATGACACCGAAAAAATCAGAAAAGAATTTTTAATTGAAAGGCTCTTTGAAAAGGATGAAATAATTCTTGTGTATTCAATGTACGACAGATTTATTGTCGGAGGTGCAATGCCCGGCGGCAAAACACTCAAACTTGAACCTTTCAATGAACTTAAGGCGGAGAATTTTCTTGCAAGGCGCGAGCTTGGAATAATTAACGCGGGAGGTAAAGCCGAAATATCAACCAGCAGGGGAGTCTTTACCCTTGATTATAAGGAAGCTCTTTACCTTGGCAAAGGCACCGAAAACGTTGAATTTCGTTCAGTTACTCCCGGAAATCCTGCCAGACTTTACATTAATTCGGCACCTGCACATCACGAACATCCCTGCCGTAAGATAACCGTTAAGGAGGCCGAGGTTGTTGTCCTTGGGTCACCAGAACAGTCGAACCACAGAACTGTGAATAAACTGATTGTAAACAGTGTACTTGAAACCTGTCAGCTTCAGATGGGAATGACGGAACTTAAACCCGGCAGCGTCTGGAACACAATGCCTGTTCATACGCATGCAAGGAGAATGGAGGCTTATTTTTATTTTGAAGTTCCCGAAAAAGAGGGAATTTGCCATTTTATGGGTGATCCAGATGAAACACGGCATATCTGGATGAAAAATGAACAGGCCGTGCTTTCTCCTTCCTGGAGCATCCACAGCGCTGCTGGTACTTCAAACTATACGTTCATATGGGGTATGGCAGGAGAAAATCTCGATTACGGCGATATGGATGTCAGATATCCTGATACATTAAAGTAATAAAACAGGCATTTGATTATGAAGGACTTATTCGACCTTACCGGAAAAGTTGCCCTTGTTACCGGAGGTACTCACGGGATAGGCCTGGCAACAGGAATACTGCTTGCCCGGGCTGGGGCAAACGTTTGCGTAAATGACCTTAGCAGGGAGAAACTTGAAATCTGCAAAGGGGAATTTCAGAAAGAGGGACTTGAAGTCTACACCCTGCAGTTTGATGTAACCAATGAGGCTGATACAAACAGAGGTATCACTGAAATAGAACAGAATGTGGGGGAGGTGGACATCCTTGTTAACAATGCCGGAATAATAAAAAGAATACCGATTCTTGAAATGGCCGTGTCTGACTTCAGGACTGTGCTCGACGTGGACCTCGTGGGACCGCTTATAGTTACGAAACGGGTCGTCCCTAATATGATAAGGAAACGTGCGGGAAAAATCATAAACATGTGCTCAATGATGAGCGTTTACGGAAGAAATACCGTTGCGGCATATGCATCCGCAAAAGGAGGGCTGAAACTTCTGACCCGAACCATGACGTGCGAATGGGCAAAATACAATATCCAGGTTAACGGCATCGGACCCGGATACATTGCCACTGCCCAGACTGCACCTATCAGGGAGGGAAATCATCCGTTTAACGACCTTGTTATGACCCGCACCCCGGCAGGCCGGTGGGGTGAACCTGAAGATGTGGCATATGCGGCACTCTTCCTCGCTTCAAAAGCCAGCAACTTCGTAAACGGTCATATACTGTACGTCGACGGCGGCATCCTGGCCAATTTCGGATATGTGAAGGGGGAAAATGATCTCCCCTGAATAACTTGCTTTCCTCATTTCTGCTCTTTTTGGCATTAACCTGATCAGCAATTTATTATAATTAATTATATTTGAGTGATGTTTCAATACTCAGGTTAATCCCATTCATACAGGTATGCTTGGAAAAAAGAAAAAAAACAAAACTGCAGAAGCAGTTGATATTCCTGATATACAGAAGCTTAA
Source organism: Bacteroidales bacterium (assembly GCA_029974835.1). Taxonomy (GTDB): domain Bacteria; phylum Bacteroidota; class Bacteroidia; order Bacteroidales; family VadinHA17; genus LD21. Next base: position 21,476 of record JARKQN010000078.1, on the reverse strand, counting down.
GGAAAGAATCAAAAAGTTGGAAAGCGAGCTGGCCGAACTACGGATCGCAGAGGAAAACTATAACCGGGCCGGCAATGATTTCAGGGATATCTTCAACACTGTTTCAGACGGCCTTGCCTATACATCCCTTACAGGGAAAGTAATATCCGTCAATGATGCGCTTATTGAAATTCTTGATGTAAAGAGAGAGGATATTGAGAAGAAAAGTATTCTTGAGCTGGCTGCCCGCCTCCTTGATGAAAAACAAAATTCAGTTGTAAGACCTCTGCTGGAACTTATTATAAAAGGTACGAATGTTGAGCCTTTTATTGTCCGGTACAAAAACAAATATCTTGAGGTTGGCGCCAGGCTTAACCTTAATTCGCGCCGTATAACAGGGACAATCAGGGATATAACCGATAAAGTCAGGGCAGATGAGGCTGTAAAGAACAGCGAGATGAGGCTTAGAAGGGCTGAACTTGTTTCCGGCACAGGAAACTGGGAACTTAACCTCAGAACCGGAATGATTTACGGTTCTGAAGGGGCTATTAAACTTTATGGTCTTTCAAACCAACTGCTCAGATATGAGGATATAAAAGATATACCTTTACCCGAATACCGCGCCGCCCTGGATGAGGAACTACAGAACCTTATTAAAGGCATAAAGCCATATAACATCGAGTTCAAAATCAGAAACCAGGCAACAGGCGAAGTCCTGGATATTTATTCCGTTGCTGAATACAAACCGGAAGAAAAAGTCGTCTTCGGGATTATTCAGGATATCACTTACAGAAAGAAAATTGAAGCTGAGCTCAAGAGAAGAAACGAGGAATTAAACCAGTTGCTCAATATCAGTCTCGGCCTTTTCGAATCTCTGGATAAAAAAACAATCCTTAATAAAATCATTAAGGGCGCACTTGATCTGATCGACGGCAACGCCGGAGCAATCTATACACTTTCGGGTGAAAAACTCTATCTTGAAGCAACAATTCCGCCGCTTCCGGATGATTATCCTGAAATATTCAGGGTGGCTGACATCAAAGAACACCTGCACATCAGAAAAGCTATCGAAACGGGCAAGCCGGTTGTTGCTGAAGATATAGCTTCGGAGCAGCTTACGCCCCAGGAGAAGATAATAGTGGACAGGATGGACATTAAATCCCTGATTTACTTTCCCCTCTCCTCGCCCGGGAGTCTTCGTGGTGTTCTTAACCTGGGCACAACAGGTGTGTTCCATAAATTTACCCCGATTGAAATATCTCTCGGCCAGACATTGTCCAATATCGCCTCATTATCACTCGAGAATGCCTTACTGGTTGAAAGGCTTACAAATGAGAAAAACAAAGCCGAGGAGAGCGACAGGCTTAAAACGGCATTTCTACAAAATATCTCCCATGAAATAAGAACTCCTCTAAACGCAATTGTGGGTTTCTCCTCATTCCTCGACAACAAGTCTCTCAACGATGATGAAAGGAAAAACTATATGGACATAATTCTGCAGAGTAATAATCAGCTGCTCTCAATAATTGAGGATGTTCTGAATATATCGCAAATAGAGACAGGCCAGTTATCGCTGCGCGAATCGTATACAAATCCCTGCAGGCTTATTGAAAGCCTTTATGAACAATATAAACCCGAGGCCGACCGGAAAGGACTGGAGTTTGTTCTTAAGAAAGAAAATCAATCACTATGCAACGAGACAATTCTTGTTGACGAAACCAAACTATATCAGGTAATCAACAATCTTCTCAGCAATGCATTTAAATTCACATGGTCAGGTTTTGTAATACTCAGGTGTATACGCGATAAGAATTTATTAAAGATCGAAGTATCGGACTCAGGCATAGGAATCCCGGAAAGTGAACATTCAAAAATATTTGAAAGATTTTACCAGGTTGACAAATCAGCGACAAGAAAATATGGCGGAACGGGGCTTGGTCTTGCAATATCAAAAGCATGGGTCACTCTTATGGACGGGGAAATCTCCCTTTTTTCCGAACCCGGGAAAGGCTCCACATTTGTGGTAAGCATCCCGGTGAAAGATACAAGGCCGGCCGGTAATCCTTCTCCATCCGAACCTGAGAAAGGGAAGATCAAGAAGATGAAAAGCGTCAAAATCATAGTTGCGGAGGATGAGGAGTCCAATTATCTTTTTCTGGAGGCATTGCTCAGCAATTATGGATACAGCATTCTGCGTGCCAGAAACGGACAGGAGGCAATAGACTTATTTAAGAAGAACCAGGATGTAAGAATCGTTCTGATGGATATTAAGATGCCGGTAATGGACGGACTGGTAGCCACCAGGAAGATACACGAGATTAACCCTCTCGTGCCGGTAATTGCCCAGACGGCCTATGCATTTCCTGAAGACAGGGAGAAAGCCATCGAGGCCGGATGCAATGAGTACATTTCGAAACCTTTCAGCAGGGAGAAACTCAATTCGGTACTTCAGAAATATATAATGGTTTATTAAAACTTTTTCTGCAGCTTCGCTGCCTTCAATCTTAATCTTTAGACGATTCATATTAATCAGGATTGTTGAAAACTGTCCGGATTTGTTAATTAATTAACAGAACCCGAAATCTTTTAATGCCTTTTTTTATAAAAATTAACATTTTCGCATTTGCGGAAAACTTAAAAACTTATTTTTGGCAAAATTTTTTAACAATTAACCTAAACATTAAAATAAGAATGAAACAGATTTCAAAATTTCTTGCTGCAGCAACTCTTTTTGCTGCGTTTTCACTGAATGTTTTTTCACAGGCCAGTGCAACAGCCACAGCCACAGCGACCATTATTACGCCTATTGCAATCAGTAAAACAACCGACATGAATTTCGGTAATGTTGCCGTTAATGCAACCCCCGGTACTGTTGTTCTTACACCTGCCGGCACACGTTCGGCCACGGGAGGCGTTACTCTTCCTGCATCAGCCGGTACAGTATCGCAGGCTGTATTCAGCGTTTCCGGTCAGGCCAATGCAACCTATTCCATAACTCTTCCTTCGGGGGCAACCACCATTACATCAGGTGCTAATAACATGACCGTTGATACATGGACCAGCAACCCAAATGCAACCGGCACCCTCGACGGCAGCGGAAACCAGACCCTGAATGTGGGAGCAACCCTTAACGTTGCAGCCAGCCAGGCTGCAGGAACATATGTTTCAGGTACGCCATTTACCGTTACGGTAAATTATAACTAAAATAAATTAATGACGGATAATGACCAGGGTTTATATACCGGCTTTAAGCCTTCTGTTGGCATTATCTGCAGTTTGTGAATCTGCTGCCCAGCCGCTGGCATCAGCCAGCGTAACGGCACACATATTTGCCGAAGTCATACCTGTTTTCTCGGCAAGCGAGGTTTCACAGCTGAATTTCGGAAAGTTTTCACCCGGACCACAGGGAGGGGAAATAATTATTACACCCCAGAACACCATTTCCGTAACGGGAAGTGTTTTTGCCGGATCAGGACTTCACAGCACGGCATCATTTTATGTTAGCGGCGATGCCGATGCAGCTTTTTCTGTTTCCCTTCCCGTGAACCCCGTGATACTTAACCATAACTCCGGTTCAAGAACCATGCTGGTCGATAACTTTATATCATATCCCCCGGCAGGTAACGGAACGGGAATGTTAAAGAACGGGTTTCAGATGGTTTATGTGGGTGCAACGCTGAAAGTCGGAACACTGGTTGATAACCCTGTAGGTATATATACGGGTACTTTCAACATTACTTTCGACTTTAACTGAGTTTAATTAAATATAAGATAGCATGTTAATGCATTTATTCAGGTTTTCCGGCAGACAGCAGTCCGGCGAAAAAATATTTTTATTTATTCTTGCCTGTTTTCTCCTGACAGGTCCGGTGGTATTGGCACAGGGCAACCTTCTGATTACACCCAGAAGGGTGGTTTTTGAAGGGAATAAACGGTCATTCGACCTTAATCTGGCCAACACTGGCCAGACCAGCGCTACCTATGCTATTTCAATCATCCAGATTAGGATGACTGAGAACGGCGGTTTTGAGGAGATAACAGAGCCAGATCCCGGACAGAAGTTTGCCGACCGCTTCATCAGGTTTTTCCCTCGTTCCGTGACGCTGGGTCCTAATGAATCGCAGGTGGTTAAAGTGCAACTGATTCGTTCGGGCGAACTTGAGACCGGTGAATACAGGTCGCATTTTTACTTCAGGGCAGTGCCCGAAATTAATCCGGCCGGCGAAAAGGAAGAAAAAAGAGATACAACCTCAATATCGGTACGTCTTACCCCGGTTTTTGGCATTACAATCCCGGTTATAATAAGGGTTGGAGAACTGACGGCAAAAACCGAAATCACAAACCTGTCGCTTGATACCGACCAGAACGGACAATTCATACTCAGCATGACTTTCAACAGGACAGGTAATGCATCTGTATACGGAGATTTAACCGTTGATCATCTTTCTCCTGATGGAAGAATAACAAGAGTGGGCATAGCAAATGGTCTTGCCGTTTATACCCCAAATACCGTCAGGCATTTCAGGCTTATCCTAAATAAAACCCAGGGAGTGGATTTTTCATCCGGCACACTGAAGGTTACATATTCAGCTCCTTCGGATACAAAACCGCAGAAATTTGCTGAAGCCGAATTGCGGCTGAAACAATAAAAAACATTTTTTCACAATAACAGGACGGCGGGTTATATAACTAATATCATTTGGTCCTCAGAATATATAAAATATCATTTCTCTTAGTTATTTTATCCGGTTTACTCGTTGATCTTTCCGGGCAAAGCCAGACTTTCACCTCCAGCGGAACTTTTACCGTACCCGCCGGGGTGACTTCCATTGTTGTGGAGTGCTGGGGTGCCGGTGGAGCGGGGGGAGGCACAACTGCAAACAGGTCCCGGGGAGGCGGTGGCGGTGCAGGGGGTGCCTATGCAAGGAAGACGATCAGTGTAAACGAAGGAGAAATCTATACCGTCACGGTTGGAGGAGTAACAGCGGGTGCACAGTCGGCAGGGGCAACAGGAGCGCCTTCGTGGTTCGGAGATCCTTCACTGGTTTATGCTCAGGGAGGCGCCGGAGGTGCAGCACCAAACGGCGGTACCGCAGCAGGCGGGACCGGTTCAGCTGCGGCAAGCATCGGTGACGTGGTTTTTCCTGGTGGCAGCGGCGCTAACGGAACCACCACAGCCAGCGGCGGCGGCGGAGGAGGCGCAGGCTCGGGAGGTGCCGGAGGAAATGCCTCCGGAACAACCGCAGGTACAGGTACAGCCGAATATGGCGGTAACGGCGCCACAGGCAGGACAACGGGAGGTAATGGATCAGCAGGCTTTATTTATGGCGGCGGCGGCAGCGGAGCATACGTCAATAACAATACAAACCGTACCGGCGGCAGCGGAGCTCAGGGACTGGTGGTAGTTTCATGGACACCCAGTCAGAGATTCACTTCCAGCGGAACTTTTACCGTCCCGGCCGGGGTGACATCAATAACAGTTGAATGCTGGGGTGGCGGAGGCGCCGGTGGCGGAAACAATTCTACCGCTGATGGCGGCGGCGGCGGCGGAGGAGGGGCATACAGCCGAAGAACACTCTCTGTAATACCCGGTACAAGTTATTCATATGTAATAGGAGCCGGCGGTACAGGTGCTTCCGGCTCTGACGGAACAGCCGGCGGCGATACCTGGTTCGGATCGGCTGCTACGGTTATGGCAAAAGGCGGAAGCGGAGGATTAAGGGTCACGGGCGGATTGCCCGGAGCAGGCGGAGCAGGCGGATCAGCAGCTGCCTCGGTGGGAGATGTTAAATACAGCGGCGGCAATGGAGGGAGAGGAAGAAATAGTAATACAGGCAGAGGCGGGCCGGGAGGCTCATCGGCAGGCACAGCATCCGACGGAGTATCCGGACCTGACCCATGGGCAACAGTGACTGCCGCAGCAGCTCCTTCAGGCGGAGGCAAAGGAGGCGATGGCGGAACAGGGGCCGGCCTTGCGGGAAGTCTGCCTGGCGGAGGCGGAGGCGGATCAGGCGAAGGTAATGTGGCAGGAGGAAACGGCGCCGGCGGACAAATAATAATCTCATACGCTCCACCTGTTTTCTATTCCCAGACCTCGGGCGACCCCGCCCTGTTGACAAACTGGAGAACCTCCGACGGATACAACCCGGCCGACTTCTCAACACCCGGACAAAAATTTATAATTCAAAACGGCCATAACATGACGGCAACAGCCTCCGGCTGGTCAGTAAGCGGTTCCCGCTCAGTGGTAGAAATACAGAACGGAGGCATCCTTACCGAACAATATCCGGTCTCGTTTTCGGCAAACTCTGATTTTAAAATATATAACGGCGGAATACTCAATCATAACGTAAACTCGGTTACCATATTCGCGGGCGGAAAAATATTCGAGGATAATTCAACAGTGAATTACGGATTGTCAGGTGCCCAGACAGTCGTTAATGCTTCTTACGGAAACCTTACCCTCTCCGGTTCCGGGGTAAAATCCGTCTCCCCGGCAACCGTAAACGGTACCCTTAGTCTTGAGGGCACAGCCACTGCCTCAGCGGCGCCCGTTTATGGTGCATCAGCATCCCTGCGTTACGGAGGATCAGCCTCACAGACAACCGGTCCCGAATTTCCGGCTGCTTTCAATGCAGGCGGAGGAGTAATAATTGATAACCCGGCAGGGGTGACCCTGAACAACAACAGAACCATCAACAGCCTTCTTACTTTTTTGAACGGCAGACTCACCACAGCCTCATATACTCTGACTCTGGGAGTTGATGCCTCTATAACAGGGGCAGGTGTCGGCAGGTATGTCAACGGAAATCTGCAAATGGATATTGATGATGCTACAGCTGCAATAAAATTTGAGATCGGAGACGCCGCCCAATATGCTCCCGTTACACTTAATTTCAGCGGCACAACCAACGGAACAGGCAACATAGTTGCCACAACAGCATCGGGAGATCACCCGAACATAGCTTCTTCTGCCATTAATCCGTCGCTTTCGGTAAACCGTTACTGGACTCTGGTTAATAACGGCGTTACCGGCTATACGGGTATTGATGCCACTTTCAGTTTTAATGAAACGGATAAAGATGCAGGGGCGGATTATAATTATTTTATTGCCGGTCTGTACTCGGGAGGAGCATGGTCCTATCCCTCCTCAGGAATAAAAACATCCACAACCCTCGAAGTTACCAACCTTGCAAACCTCGGAAGTTTTCAGATAGGTCAGATGGTTTCCCAGTTCAGGAGCAAGGCAACCGGCCTTTGGAGCCAGAACTCAACATGGGAAGTATTTGCCGGCGGTTCATGGATACCTGCTCCCGCAACCCCCAACTCGGCCAACGGAACTATTACACTGAGGAATCCGGATGTTGTAACGATCAACGCTCCCGTCAGCATCGATGAAGTGACCCTGAACCCGGGTGCCAGGCTGACAGTCAGTGCCGATGTAACCCTGGAAAACGGAGCCGGCGACGACATGGTTGTTAACGGGACATTGGAAATAACAGGTGAAAATTCCATTTCAGGCACCGGATCGTTTGTGCTTTCTCCCGGAGCTACTCTTATTACAGGGTCGGCTGACGGAATCACCTCCTCCGCACCGGCAGGCAGCATCCGTACGGCCACCCGCCAGTACAGCAGCAGCGCAAATTATGAATATAACGGAACTGCTTCCCAGGTAACCGGTGACGGACTCCCGGCAACTGTCAATAATCTCACAATAAACAATAACAGCGGTGTTACTCTGTCGTCTGATATAAATATAAGCGGAACACTTTCGCTGGAAAACGGAGTGTTTTCGACCGGGTCGAACAACCTTACTTTTCTGGCGTCGGATAACCCCGTTTCAGTAACAGCCGGTACTCTGTCGCTTAATCCTTCGGCAACACTGGCATTCGGTACGGCAGGTGTAACCGGAGGAGCGGCTTTTACCCTTCCCGACAACCTGTTTCAGGAACCCGCAATAATTAACAGGCTTACTGTTTACCGCACCAACGGCGTGACGCTGAATAACCAGCAGCTTGGAGTGAAGGGCATTGTGCTATGTCATGGTCCGCTTAATACTTCAGGAAACCTTGTTCTGTTATCAGATGCCTCAGGTACGGCTCTTATTGATGGTTCGGGAACGGGAACAATTTCAGGCAATGTCACCATGCAGCGCTACCTTCCTTCGGCTTACGGATATAAGTATATTTCTTCGCCTTTTCAGTCAACCCAGGTTGGCGACCTTGCCGATGACATTGATCTGGGTTCTGCCTTCCCTTCGCTCTACAGATATGACGAAAGCCGTGCAGCTTCAGGCTGGGTAAGCTATATTAATCCCTCTAACGTACTTAATCCCCTTCAGGGGTTCTCGGCGCAGTTCGGAACGAGCGGAGTGCCTTTCACTGCCGACCTTTCAGGTACAGTTAACAACGGGGCGCTTTCAGTTACGTTATATAACCATAACCAGCCATATACAAAAGGATTCAATCTGGCAGGTAATCCTTACCCGTCGCCCATAGACTGGGATGCTCCTTCGGGATGGACAAAGATCAATATTGATGATGCACTCTATTTTTTTAAGGCCGGCGTAACCGATCAGTACACAGGTACATACAGTACGTATATCAACGGCATCTCAAGCGACGGAATCGTATCGGGAATTATACCATCGATGCAGGGATTCTTTGTTCATGTTTCCGACGGAACCTATCCTGTTACCGGCACCCTTGCATGCAATAACAACGTTCGGGTAAACAATTTCTCCCAGCCCTTCGCAAAATCGGGCAAATCCGGTCCGGAGAATTATCTCCGGCTGAAGGCCCAATTTACGGATGACTCATTGTCGGCCGACCCGATGGTGGTCTATTTTGATACAAAAGCATCCATGCTTTTTGACAAATACTCAGACGGCCTCAAACTGTATAATACCAACCCCGGCGTTCCAAATCTTTATTCTGTAACGCCGGACAATTACAAGCTGTCTGTGAATGCCCTGCCGCCGATGACAGAGCCTTACATCCGGATACCGCTGGGACTTAAAACCAATCGGTCAGGAACCATTGAAATCACTCTTGCGGGGGCTGATGAATCGACGAAGGCAAATGGTATCTCTCTTTTTGATGCCGTTAATTCCGTAACTCACAGGCTCGACGGGGAACAGGGATACCTTGTTGCACTGGCCAAAAATGAATACACAGACAGGTTTTACCTTGACATAGGCCCGGAAGTTACAGGTGCTGAAAATCTGACAGTAAATAAGGAGCCTGAATTAAATGTATACGAGTCGAATGGTATTATTGTTACAGAAATCGGCAGTGTTAAGTCTGAAAAAGGGTCATTCTCGATAATCAATATGGCCGGGCAGAGTGTTTTCAGCAGGAGAGTCACACTCCCCTGCCGGTTTGAGACAGATCTGAACCTTAAGCAGGGCTTTTATTTAGGTGTTCTTGAAACAGGAAGCCGCAGGTTTATTGTAAAATTTATAGTTACCGGGAATGATTAATTACCGACGAAAAGAGTTTTGTGACCGGATTTGCAGGATAATACAGGCTGTTGTATTCTCATCGTTATTCTTTTATCCGGCTTACGGGCAGGAACCTCCTCCAAGGCCTATTACCGTCACCGTAACTTCCCAGCAGCTTAGCTTCGGGGCATTCACAATGGGATCATCGGGCGGGTCAGTTACAATTAACCCTGATGGTACCAGGGCCTCTACCGGTGATGTAATCCTTTTAAGTCTTGGTTACACATATTCTGCTGCACTTATCGAAATAACCGGAAATGCAGGTACCGTAGTTTCGGTGCTCAACGGGCCGGATGTCACGCTTCCGGGTTCCGGAGGAGGCTCCATGGTGCTTACCTTAGGGGCTTCATCCCCGGCATCACCTTTTGTCATACCATCCGATCCGCCTGTTCCCTTACTGCTTTATATAGGGGGTAGCCTGGGTGTAGGGCCGCCGGCATCAAATCCGCCCGGAAACTACTCCGGGACATTCAATATTACTTTCATCCAGGAATAACCGTTCAACTATAGTGGGAAAATGATATGATCAGGGCAGATGCAGATTCCAGTGTTTTAACCTTCGGAGTTTTGCGTCTGCGGAAAACTGTACTTTCCCTGTTGTGCATTCCGTTCCTGTTTTCATTATTTAACACAACGCTCCATGCACAGGAAGAGACAGAATTTGATGAAATACTCATTTATGTAGAAATCCCCGGATTCGGCGGTACGGAAATTCCTTCAGCGATAAAAGGCAATGATCTTTACCTGTCCGTAACAGATCTTTTTGATTTCCTGAAAGTCCGAAACCTCCCTTCCCGTGATCTTGACTCCATCTCAGGCTTTTTTGTCAACCGCGAAGCCACCTACCTTATAAGCTACCCTGCGAGCCGGATCAGGTTTCAGGACAGGATTTACACGGTTTCAAGGGGTGACCTTATCCGGACAGAATCAGGTCTCTATCTTAAAACAGATTATTTTGGAAGAATATTCGGTCTGGACTGCGCATTCAATTTCAGGACTCTCTCTGCCATCCTTACAAGCAGGCTCGAATTGCCGGCAATAAAAGAGATGAGGATGGAAGCCATGCGCAAGAATCTTACCAGGCTTAAGGGTGAATATAAGGCAGATACGAGTATCGGCCCACTCCATCTGTTTTTCAGGGCGGGCATGGCCGACTGGTCGGTAACGGCTTCGGAGGAAATTGGCGGCAGGTCGGAAGCCAGGATGAACCTGAATCTGGGGGGAATGTTTGCCGGAGGCGAGACTACGGCATCATTGTATTACAACACCAGCGAACCCTTCAGTGAAAAACAGCAACATTACCTTTGGCGGTATGTCGACAATGATTTTAAACCGCTTCGGCAGGTAATGGCAGGCAAAATTGCAACACAGGCCACCTCCTCAATATATAATCCTGTAGTGGGTATACGGTTAACAAACACCCCCACAACATTTCGCCGGTCATTTGGTACATACAAAATAACAGACATCACCGACCCCGGCTGGATAGTCGAACTCTATGTCAACAATGTGCTTGTTGACTACGTGAAGTCAGATGCCTCAGGTTTCTTTTCGTTTGATGTACCTCTTGTTTACGGCAATTCGACGGTGAAGCTTAAGTTTTACGGGCCATGGGGCGAAGAAAAGACAAGGGAGCAGACTATAAACATACCTTATAATTTCCTGCCGAAAGGTGTGTTTGAATACAATGCAGGAGCCGGGCTGGTGGAAGATAGCCTCTGGAGCAGGTTTGCCCGGGTATCGTTTAACTATGGCCTTACCGGAGCTGTTACAATCGGTTCGGGATTCGAATATCTGTCTTCTGTGGCATCAGGCCCGTTCATGCCGTACCTCAGTACGTCTGTAAGGCTGGCAGGAAACCTTCTTCTGACAGGTGAATATACCCACGGTGTAAGGGCAAAGGGAGGACTGATTTTCAGATTACCTTCAAATATGCAGGTTGACCTTAATTACACCTGGTACAATAAAGACCAGAAAGCAATCAGCTATAATTACAGGGAAGAAAGAAGAGCCGCTTTATCGGTTCCGTTGCGAATCGGAAAGCTCTCATCATTCAACAGGTTTTCACTTTACCAGATAATCCTGCCGTTATCCGAATACACTACGGGCGAATGGCTTTTCAGCGGATCATTATTCGGTTTTAATACAAACGTTACAACTTTTGCACTTTTTACGGGAAACACAGATCCTTGGGTCTATTCAAACCTCTCGGCTGCCTTCCGCCTTCCGGGCAGGTTCGTGGTTATGCCGCAGGTTCAGTATGGTTATAACCGGAACGAAATTCTGGCAGGAAAACTCAGAATAGAAAAAATACTGGGTGATCACGCTTTTCTCAACCTGCAGTATGAACAGAATTTCAGAAACAATATTAAAACCGCCGAACTGGGGCTTAGGTATGACTTTTCTTTTGCCCAGACAGGAATGAGCTACAGGCACAGCAATATAAGACCTGTCTTTGTTCAGTATGCGCGGGGCAGCATCCTGGCCGACACAAAGACTTCAAAAATATTAGCCGATAACAGACCCAATGTCGGGAGGGGAGCCATAACTGTAATTGCCTATCTTGACATGAATTCCAACGGCGGGAGAGATCCTGGAGAACCACGCGTAAAGGGACTTGGAATCAGGACCAACAGCGGACGTGTCATGAAATCCGATGCCGATACTGTTACAAGAATAACGGGGCTGGAGCCATATTCAAGTTGTCTTATTGAACTTGATCCGTCGGGGTTCGAAAGCATTTCGTGGAGACTGCCGTTGAAGACCCTTAGTGTGACAGTGGATCCGGACATATTCAAAGTGGTGGAAATCCCCGTTTATGTTTCCGGCGAAGCATCGGGTACGGTTGTTCCGGATGAATCCCTTTCTGCGAGGAGCCCCGGGAGATACATAATCGAATTCAGGGATAACCGTAACCGGGTTGCAGCCAAAGTCATTACCGAAGCCGATGGCTATTATTCTTACCTGGGTCTGGGACCGGGTACCTACAGGGTGATGCCCGACAGCTCCCAGATGATTAAGCTGGGCCTTCACCCGGTGCCGGAATACCGTGAGTTCTCCATAAAACCGGGAGCCGAGGGAGATTATGTGACAGGACTTGACTTTATACTCAAAGCGGTTAAGCCCGATACTATTTCCGGTGGAACAGTGAAACCAGCCGCTGAACCCGTAAAACCATTACCTGAACCTGAAAAAGAGCAGATCAGAAGAGATACGGTTTATACTATTGTACATGAACTTGCAGAGGAAGTCTTTACGACCGGGGAAGACAGTTATTCAATACAGCTTGGTGCATTCAGCAGATTATCGAATGCTGAAAACTATAAAAAGAGCCTCGAAAATCTTCTCGGACGTGAACTGATGATAATAACCGAGAACGGTTTGTATAAAGTGCGTATTACAGGACTGAAGAACAGGGAAGAGGCCGGTGAGGTGATATCATTGCTGCAGAAGAACGGTGTAACCGAGCTCTGGCTTATAGCTGTAAAGGCAAGACAGCAGCAGAGAGTGCTGGTTGAAAGAACCGATACAATTACAGAAATAAAGGAGACAGTATTACCCGGAGATGAGAAAGCGATCCTGTCACAATTGTCGATTCAGACGGGAGCTTTCCGTAACCTGGAAAATGCCAGGGCCCTTAGAGAAAAACTTGCTTTTATGGTCAGCAAACCGGTTGTAATCGTTAGTGAGGACGGTTACTATAAGGTGCGCATAACCGGATTCAAAGACAGACAGGATCTGGAGAAACTTCTACCTGTTCTCGGAATGCTCGGATTGAAGGATATATGGATTCCTCCGGTTAAAACCGGGCCGGAAACAGCAAAACCCCCAACAGTTAAAGAAGAAGTGAGACCGGTTACAGACACTGCGGCTAAAGAAATTATTGTTCCGGCAGTTCCTGCAGTTCCTGCCGACACGACGAAAACCATTCCTGCCACGGAGAAAAAAGTTGAAGAAGTGATTCCCGAAGCTGCTCCTCCAAAGCCAGGCATTTCCCTCCATGTAGGTGAATTCAGAAAGAGATCGCAGGCTTTAAGGGCCCAGAAAAAGATTTCTTCAAAATTTAAAGTCCCCGTAGAACTCTTCATGAAATGGGATTCATACCACCTCGTAATTACAGGCTTCTATAAAAGGGAGGAAACCTTCCGCTTCTATCCCGAACTTGCAGGAATGGGTTATACGAATATCTACGTTATTCAGGATAAATAGCAAATCCCGGGGTCTTCTTAATTTATTTAACGATTAACAGTCAACTTTCTGTTTTTAATTTTTATTAGTTTTGATTTCGAAATAAGACAGAAATGGGAAAAGCTGTAATTACTTTCGGCGAGATTATGTTAAGGCTTGCGACTCCTGACAGACAGAGGTTTACGCAGGTCTCGGAACTGAAAGTCTCCTTTGGGGGAGGTGAGGCCAACGTTGCGGTGTCGCTTGCTAATTTCGGAATACCGGTTCAATATGTGACCCGGCTGCCGCAGAACGACCTTGGCAGGGCGGTAATTATGGAACTGAGGAAATATGACGTTGGTACAGATCATATTTTATGGGGAGGAGACAGGCTGGGTATTTATTTCCTTGAAACCGGGTCCAATGCGCGTCCGAGCAAAGTTATTTATGACAGGGCCCACTCGGCAATTGCCGAAATCAAACCGGGCATGGTGGACTGGGATAATGTCTTTGGCAATGCAGGCTGGTTCCACTGGACGGGAATAACTCCCGCCATTTCAGAGGGTGCGGCAGGCGCCTGCCTTGAAGCCGTGAAAAAGGCCAGGGAGAAAGGTCTTACAGTATCATGCGACCTTAATTTCAGGAAGAACCTGTGGAAATGGGGTAAGAGCGCATCGGAAGTTATGCCCGCCCTCGTTGAAAACTGTGATATCATTCTGGGCAACGAGGAGGATGCAGAAAAGGTGTTCGGCATTAAGCCGGGAAAAACAGATGTTTCTGCCGGAAAGGTAGAGGGCTCACAATATGAGGAAGTGTGCCGTAAGCTTAAAGAGAAATTCCCGGGAGCCGGGAAAATAATTATTACCCTTCGCGGTTCAGTCAGCGCCGACCATAATACATGGTCAGGCATCCTCTATAACGGGTCAGAGTTCTTTCATGCCCCTGTTTACCAGATCACCCATATCGTCGACAGGGTGGGAGGGGGCGACTCATTTATGGGCGGACTTATATACGGACTGCTGAGCTTTCCGGGCGACGACCAGAGAGCCCTTAATTTTGCGGTTGCCGCATCCTGCCTTAAACACACAATTCATGGCGACTTCAACCTTGTCTCAGTGACCGAGGTCGAACAACTTATGAAAGGAGATGCTTCAGGAAGGGTTGTCAGATAATCAAAAGAATCCCATGAAAACAGGATTACTCTTACCGGCTGCTTTCCTGCTGCTAATACTCTTGCCGGGTTATGAAACCAATACTTCCGGCGGAATTGCGGTATGGTCAAAAACATATTCCTCGATTCTGAAAAGCATCAGGGCCCCGAAATTCAAAGGAAAAACCTATAACATAATTTCCTTCGGAGCCGTAGTGAATGATTCTACACACCTGAATACGGAAGCGATAAACAATGCCGTCTCGGAATGCAGTTCGAAGGGAGGAGGTACTGTGCTCGTTCCGGAAGGAAGGTGGCATACCGGGCCAATCGTGCTCAAAAGCGGTGTGAACCTGCATGTTGCGGAAGGAGCTGTCCTGATATTTACCTCCGACGTCAGGGAATATCCTCAGGTGCTGACCAGATGGGAAGGCATAGACTGTTACAATACCTCTCCTATGATCTATGCCTACGGTCAGGAGAACATCGGTATTACCGGGAAGGGGACAATAGACGGAGGTGCATCCCGAAGCAACTGGTGGGGAATGCCTCGGTTATCCCCTGTTGCAGGCAAGCCTGTCAGGGGACGTCCGCTGCTGATGGAATACAACGAGAACGGAACACCCGTGGAACAACGCCTCTTCGGACCCGGCGATAATCTCCGCCCCCAGCTGATAAACCTTTATAAGTGCAAAAACATTATTATAAGCGACCTTACACTTGTACGACCTGCATTCTGGACTATCCACCCTCTGATGTGCGAGAATCTTACTGTAAGAGGGGTTACCATTAAGACCGAAGGAGCCCCCAACGGCGATGGATGCGACCCTGAATCATGCAAAAATGTTCTAATCGAAGGGTGTTTCTTCAATACCGGCGATGATTGTATCGCAATAAAATCGGGAAGAAACGGCGATGGAAGAAGATGGAACATCCCGAGCGAAAACATTATTGTGCGTAACTGCCGGATGCAAAACGGTCACGGAGGAGTGGTAATAGGAAGTGAGATTTCGGGAGGTTTCAGGAACCTGTTTGTTGAAAACTGCATAATGGACAGCCCCGAACTCGAAAGAGTAATCAGGTTGAAAACAAACAACTGCAGGGGAGGAACAATAGAAAATCTCTATGTCCGCAATGTTGAAGTTGGACAGTGCAGCGAATCGGTATTACACATAAACCTTCTTTATGAACCCGGAGAACCATGCAGAAGAGACTTTCCTCCGTTGGTCAGAAATATATATCTTGAAAAGGTCAACAGCAAAAAGAGCCGGTACGGAGTTTATATAGCTGGCTATAACGATACGGAAAATATCAGTAACATCAACCTCGTAAACTGTAAATGGGAAAACGTAAGGGAAACCAACAGGATAGACGGCAGGGTGGCCGGACTTACTTTTTCCGGAACAACCATAAACGGGGTTGAAGTGAAATAAAAAACTGTTTTTGGTATACTGTTTAATTTTAATTATAAAAAATATCTGACCATGAAAAAATCTCTGTTAAGTGTATTTATTATTGTCCTGTTTATCACTTCATCATTTGCCCAGCAGAAGGACGGTTACGTTTTTACCATAAAAAAGGAAATGGCATGCACCCCTGTAAGGAACCAGTCTTCTACAAGTACCTGCTGGTGCTTCTCGGGTATTTCCATGCTTGAATCCGAATTGCTGAGGACGGGGAAGAAGCCTGCCGATATTTCGGAAATGTTTGTCGTAAGACTCGCATATGAGAAGAAAGCTGATATGCACATAAGAATGCATGGCAGTTCAAATTTTGCCGGCGGCGGAGAATATGGTGATGTGCTCACAATCTGCCGCGAATATGGTCTTGTTCCCGAATCTGTCTACCCCGGATTAAACTATGGTGATAAGAACCATAACCACGGAGAACTTGATGCGGTACTGAAAGGATATGTCCAGAAGCTGACTGAACGATCACGTCTCTCCACTGCCTGGATGAACGGCTTCAGGGGTATACTTGATGCATATCTTGGCAAAGTGCCCCAGTCTTTTACATGGGAAGGGAAAACATATACACCGGCTTCCTATATAAAGGAACTCGGTATTAATCCTGATGATTACATCACCTTCACCTCCTTTACCCACCATCCCTTTTATGAAAAGTTTGCACTTGAAGTGCCTGATAACTGGGCGGCCGGACTCTTCTATAACCTGCCTCTGGCGGAGATGATGCAGGTTATTGACAACGCCCTTGAGAACGGTTATACTGTTGCATGGGCAAGTGACGTAAGCGACAGGGGATTCTCGCAGAAGGAAGGCGTGGCCGTTGTTCCTGAAAAAGAGTGGAGTGAAATGAGTGCCGAGGAAGCTGAGAATGTCTTTAAGGCACCGGTAAAACAGAAAGAGATAACCCAGGAAATGCGTCAGAAAGAGTTTGACAACTTTTCGACAACCGACGATCATGGAATGCATATAGTGGGTATTGCCACTGATCAGGCCGGAAACATATATTATAAGGTAAAAAACTCCTGGGGTGAAACAGGAAAATACAAAGGATTCATTTACGTCTCGAAACCTTTTGTAGCTCTTCGCACCACCAATTGTATGGTAAATAAAAACGCCGTACCGGCTGCCATAGCACAGAAACTGGGATTAAAGTGAACTTATACAATTAAGTTCAGGTTCACGAAGATCATATTTTTTCTGCCCCCCTTTATATTTCCCCCCAAATGGGGGGAATTTTTTTTGTGTCTAATCCTAAAATGGGTTGACAAAACATCGAAAACAGAAAACCAATTCCGGTACATGATAAAGGCGACCTCTTCCCCTTCTCCATTTGGAGAGGGGGACTGAGGGGGAGAGGCAAAAAAGGAGAAGGAGCCGGACTGCAGGGCAGGAGAACCCCCGGTCCCGGGGGAGGGATTATTCGCTCATTTCATTCGCTCATGATCCCGTAGGGGGAGAACCTGCACCGGCCGGCAAGATTCAGCATTCGCTGAATCTATTGTGTTATTGCCTGTCTGTTCGCAAGTGCGTGGCACTGCTCACCTCCAGTCAAAAACACAAAAGGGCTGATTTCATCAGCCCTTTGCCTGCCGGTGCGGAGAAAGAGGGATTCGAACCCCCGGTCCCGAGGTATCGGGACAACGGTTTTCAAGACCGCCGCATTCGACCACTCTGCCATTTCTCCGGGCGCAAATATAATATTTTTATCATTTAAAGGTATTTTTAATCACGATAACTGTTTATGCTACAGTAAATCAGATATATACAAAATTTTTCAACAGTTAATTAACAGCATGTCATTAACTGGAATCGCTGGAGTCCTCAATTTATCAGGGTCTGAAACATGCAGGAAAAAATATTTTCGTCAAAGAAAAACCGCGTTTCATCTTTAAATCGGCACTATTTGCGGAAAAAAGCAAAAATAAATTTGCATATGAATTAAAATGAAATAAATTTGTATTTAATAATGACTTATAGGTCTAACTCTAAAATTTTCTAATTATGACAAAAAAAGAATTGGTAGAAGCAATTGCTAAGGATGCAGGCGTTTCCAAAAAGGCTGCCGGTGTGGCACTGAACTCATTCGTTACCGCTGTTGGTAAAGCAATGAAAAAAGGCCAGAGACTTCAGCTCCCGGGCCTTGGCACTTTCTCAGTAGTTAAAAGAAGTGCAAGGGTTGTACGTAACCCGCGTACAGGCGCTAAACTGAATGTTCCGGCCAAGAAAGTGGTTAAATTCAAACCGGCTCCTGCATTGAACAAAGGTCTTTAATCTGCTGTATGTCAGATTTAAAACCCCTGCCCGTCAGACAGGGGTTTTTTATTTCACATGAGCAATGTTTGTTTGACTTTCGGTTTTTTTATTATTTTTGATCGTTTATAACCACCTGTCGGGCTATATATGAATTGTATTATAGTAGATGACGATAAAATCAGCTGCAAAGTTCTTGAGAACTTTGTCAGAAAATCGCCCTCCCTCAATCTGGCAGGTGTATTCAGCGATTCAATCTCGGCACGCAACATTCTTTCGCAGAGAACCGATATTGAACTGGTATTTCTCGATATAGAGATGCCCGAAATGGACGGCTTCGACTTCATAGGAAGCCTTGAAACGCCGCCGAATATCATTGTCGGTTCTTCTTCAGAATCCTATGCAAGGAAAGCATTCGACTTTAACGTGGTTGATTATCTGATGAAACCCGTTACCTATGCTCGTTTCTGCAAGGCTATTGACAAAGCTTTTAAATATTACTCGAGAAAAGAAACTCAGAATTCTGCCGAAGAGGAGATATTTATTAAAAAGGGATCCTCGCTGGTGAAACTGAAAATAAGGGAGATCGTTTACGTGGAGGCACTCGAGAATTACGTGACTCTTCATACGGAAAACGACCAGTTTACCATCCATTTTACGATGAAAGCCATCGAAGACCATATGCCCGCCGGCATGTTTGTAAGAGTCCACCGTTCATACATCGTAAACAAAAGCATGATCCAGGCAATAAAAGATAATTCCCTCGATCTGCTTGTCGCAGGCAACATTATAAGCATACCTGTCGGTAAATCTTTCAGGGACGATCTGCTTGAGGATATAAATGTAATGGCCAGGTAAGGTTAATTCTTCATGATAAACGACCGCAGGCTTTTCCTTGAAATGCTGGGGCAGACTTCATCAGCCCCGCTTGCAGTGGAAATTGCACGTGGAGAGGGCGTTTATCTTTTTAGTCCCGACGGCACTAAATATATTGATCTGATATCAGGGGTTTCGGTAAGCAATACAGGTCACCACCATCCGGATGTTGTTGCCGCCGTTAAGAAACAGGTTGACTCTCATCTCCATCTTATGGTTTACGGGGAGTATATTCAGAGCCCCCAGGTGAGATACGCGGCGGACATTCTTGCCCTGCTCCCCGCAAATCTCAACATGTGTTATTTTGTAAATTCAGGCAGCGAGGCAGTGGAAGGCGCCCTCAAACTGGCAAAGAGATTCACCGGCAGAAGCAGGATAGTATCCTTCTTCAATGCATATCACGGAAGCACACACGGCGCCCTGAGCGTGACGGGTTCAGAAACACTGAAAACAAAATTCAGACCTCTTCTGCCCGATGTTTGGTTTATTCCATTCGGTGATATCGCTTCACTTGAAGAAATTGACCGTAACACCGCCTGCGTAATTGCAGAACCTGCACAGGCAGAGGCCGGAGTAATATGGCCATCAGGTGATTTTCTCATCAGGCTCAGGCAGAAATGCAATGAAACCGGCGCCCTGCTCATATTTGATGAATCGCAGACGGCTTTCGGACGTACAGGGAAGATGTTTGCTTTCGAATGGACGGGCGTAACTCCGGATATTCTTGTACTGTCAAAAGCCCTGGGAGGAGGCATGCCCCTCGGTGCTTTTATATCACCCCAGGAGGTAATGCTTTCACTCACAAAAAACCCTGCACTCGGCCATATAACAACATTCGGCGGTCATCCGGCATCATGTGCGGCCGGAATGGCATCTCTGGGGGTTATTACACGTGATGAACTCCATATTAAAGCCGTTGAAAAATCGGAGCTGTTCAGAAAATTTCTGGCAAACGGCACCGTTAAGGAAATAAGAGGTAAAGGTCTCCTGCTGGCTGCCGAAACAGGCAACCGGCACCTTACGGAGCAGATAATAAGAAAGGCGCCGGAATACGGACTCCTGCTCGACTATTTTCTGTTCTGCGACACCGCCTTCAGGATCGCCCCCCCTCTTACCATAAGCAATGATGAGATAGCTGAAGCATGCGAAAAACTAAATGCTCTCTTAAAAAGCCTCAAATAAGATGAACCGGACCTTAAAGAGATATACCTTATTATTAATTGCGATTTATGCAGGTATCATTTCTTTTGCACAGACAGAAGATGCTTTTCTGAAAAAACATTTTTCACGGCTTCGTGAAAACATACCCGACGCTCAGAAACTGATAATCATAGATTCGGTAAAGAAAATCCTCTCAGACTATTCCGTTTCCGATTCAGTATTTAAGCATCGTTTCACTGATCTGAGGTTTCTCGGTCAGATTACTTCTCCGGATTCACTGGTCAAACTGCTTTCCTGGAATCTTGTCCTTACAGATGGCGCCAACAGGTACTATTGCTTCTTTATAAAACGCAACGACAAAGTTTCTTCTCCTTCAAGCCTGTTCATTGAAGGTGAGTACAGGGAAGAACCGCCTGAAAAGAATAAGGTATATTCCGCAGAAGACTGGTACGGCAGCCTCTATTATGATCTGAGACCTTTTATTTCCTCAGGCAGGAAAAATTATATCCTCCTTGGACTGGATTACGGAAATTCACTTGTCACCAGAAAAATTATCGAGACATTATATTTTGATGAGCATGGGTTGCCGCATTTTGGCGCCGATTGTCTTTCGGACGGCAAATCTCTGTCCAAAAGAGCCATTTTCGAATACTCATCTTCTGCCGTAATGTCCCTTAAATTTGAGTCCGATTCGCTGATCGTATTTGATCATCTTTCACCCTTTTCACCTGATCTGAAAGGTAACTACCAGTTCTACGGTCCTGATTTTTCTTTCGATGCCTATTTACTGAGAAACGGAATATGGTACTTTAAACACGATATTGATATAAAAAACATGAAAAAATAAATAAAATGGCTTTGAAAACCGTAACCAGAATATTATCACTTGACGATCACCGGAATTTTTAGGATGAACTCAGCAAAA
>JARKQN010000067.1 GCA_029974835.1 Bacteroidales bacterium | reverse complement strand
AGCCGCAGATATAAGATTTGAATCATTCAGCCTGAAACATACTGACGACAGATTTAATATCAGCAACGTTTCAGGGAATATTATGGCTGCAGAAAACCTTTGGGCCGACAACCTTGCATTTACCTATTACGGGGCGGGATTTCTGATAAACGGCGAATTTGCCGGTCTTCCCGCCTGGCTCTCGGGGAAACAGGTTCCTCTTGATATTAAAGCAGAAATGACGGTTAGTGACCTCGATCCCTCCCGGATAAAATTCAATGCCGGGAAATCTGCCGCCGGAAAAGGGGCAATAAAATTACCCGGCGGAATTAATGCAGATATTCAGGTCAGGCTGGATAATTTTTCATACAATAAATTCAACGCCGGCCTTATAACCGGGCGTCTGATATACAAACCACTGATGGCCGACGTCAGGAATCTGAGTGCCCTTACCCTCGGTGGCAGGGTGTCGGGTAATTTAATCACGGCCGCAAACCGTGACGGTACTTTTATCAGCCAGGGAAATTTTAATCTTGAATCAATAGATATAAAAAAATGCTTTGAGTCGTTCGGGAATTTCGGACAGAGTTTCATTCTTGCAGAAAACCTGGCTGGCACACTGTCAGGCTCTCTGCGCATTCTGATGCCTATGGATTCAATGATGAAACCTGTTGTAAAAGCCGTAAATGCCGAGGGACGTTATATCATTGAAAACGGAACTCTTACAAATTTTGAACCTGTAAAAGCATTATCGGATTTTATTGATATTAAGGAACTTGAGAATATAAAATTTTCAAAAATCGAAAATGATCTATTCATCCGCAATAATGCCCTGTCGGTACCCCAGATGGAGATTCTTTCTTCTGCTGCTGATTTCTCGGTAAGCGGGAAACATTCATTCGACAACAGTTATGAATATCACATAAAGGTATATCTTTCAGAAATATTATCGGGTAAGTACCGTAAAGACAAAAAACTTAATTCGGAATTCGGCACCATTGAAGATGACGGACTGGGCAGAACATCACTGTTCCTCAAGATAACGGGCAGGGACGACAATTTAAAAGTTGCATACGACCTCAAAGCTGCCGGAAGCAACATCAGGGAAAGCATGAAAAAGGAAAAAAGCAACCTCAGAAACATTCTGAATGAGGAGTATGGCTGGTTCAGGCAGGACACTTTAAGTAAAAAAGTTCAGGAACCGGCTCCCCGTTTCAGAATAGAATGGAGTGAAACGGCTGACAGTGCCGCTGTAACAAATACCAGGCCGGCGGAAGAACCCGACAATTTCCTGAACCGGCTGTTACGCAGGAAGAAAAACAACAATCTGTAATTCAACCGGAATGAATATTTACAGACAAAAAACAATCTGGAAATTCGGTCTGCTGCTTTTTGCCGCGGGGATCGGCCTCTTTTCATTTTTTTACACTTTCCTCCTGGTTAAAAATCTACAGTCGGAAGAAAGAAAAAAAATAGAAATATGGGCTGAGGCAATCAGACAGGTAATCTCTTCAGAAGAGAATGGCTGCGAGCTCGGTTTTCTGACTTCCATCATAGAAAATAATTCCACAATACCGGTTATCCTTACCAACGGTAACGATTCGATCATTTCCTGGAAAAATTACGATTCCCTCAGCGTTTCGGAAAAAGGGTTCCTTGAAGGCAGACTTGAAAAACTTAAGGAAAAAACCGAACCCATAATAATACGGCTGCCCGGCGGGCACATCAACCACGTCTGGTACGAAGACAGTATTATACTCAAAAAGCTGATCTATTATCCTGTTGTCCAGTTGAGTATTATAATCCTTTTTATAATGGTTTCCTATCTGGCTTTCGACTCCTCAAGGAAGGCTGAACAGAACCAGGTTTGGCTTGGTATGTCCAAAGAAACGGCACACCAGTTAGGCACCCCGGTATCTTCACTTGCAGGATGGATTGAAATGCTGCGAAGCAGCCAGCCGGAAATGCCTTACACGGAGGAAATGTCACGGGATGTGGACCGGCTAGAAAAAATTACGGAAAGATTTTCAAGAATCGGGGCAAAACCTGAACTTAAAAAAGAAAATATTATTCCTGTAATCAGGGAAACGATGGATTACATCAGAACACGGGCTTCTTCAAAAATAAGTTTTATACCGGAATTTGATCCCCTTGAAGAAATTGTTGTCCATCATAACAGTGCCCTGCTTTCATGGGTTATTGAGAATATCTGTAAAAACTCAATCGATGCAGTGGGGGGAGAAGGAAAAATCACAATATCAGCTTCCCAAACGCCCCTGTACGCCTTAATAGACATAAAGGACAACGGAAAAGGCATCCCCGCTGCGGATCACAAGAGGATTTTCCATCCCGGTTACACAACCAAACAAAGGGGTTGGGGGCTGGGACTATCACTTGCTAAACGCATCATAGAAGATTATCACAAAGGAAAAATTTTCGTAAAATATTCCGGATCCGGTATCGGAACCTGCATAAGGATAATGCTTAAAAAAGAATAACCGGGGATTTCCGGGATTGATTTTTAGCGATAATGAAAAGAGAGGAA
The DNA here is from genome assembly GCA_029974835.1 of Bacteroidales bacterium. Lineage (GTDB taxonomy): Bacteria > Bacteroidota > Bacteroidia > Bacteroidales > VadinHA17 > LD21. The sequence continues at coordinate 4,137 of JARKQN010000067.1, read as the reverse complement.
ATTGAGATAACATCTCCGGTCGGGTCATGGGACGCACTTGTTGCGGCAGTTCAGGGCAATGCCGATTCGGTCTATTTCGGCGTTGAAAAACTAAATATGCGGGCTGCCTCCTCTGTGAATTTCACACTTAAGGATCTCCCCCGGATTGCAGATTTCTGCCGCAGGAACAACCTTAAAAGTTACCTGACACTTAATGTGGTGGTATATGACAACGAAACAGCCGGGATAAAAAAAATTGTCGATTCTGCAGTTAAAAACGGCATTTCGGCAATTATAGCCTCCGATATTTCAGTCATTACCTATGCCGCCTCCAAAGGAATGGATGTCCACCTCTCAACCCAATGTAACATTACGAATATTGAGGCAATAGAGTTTTACTCAAAGTATGCAGGTACAGCGGTGCTTGCCAGGGAGCTGAGTCTCGAGCAGGCCGGGCACATATATTCTGAAATCCGTAAGCGGAATATCTGCGGTCCCGACGGCAAATTATTCAGGCTCGAAATATTTGCCCATGGCGCACTCTGCATGGCCGTTTCGGGTAAATGCTACCTCAGCCTGCATGAGTACAATAAATCAGCCAACAGGGGAGAATGTTACCAGGTGTGCCGCAGATCATACATTGTGACCGACAGGGAGACCGGCTATGAACTGGGCGTAGATAACCAGTTTATAATGTCCCCGAAAGATTTATGCACCATTTCCTTTCTCGACAAAATAATAAACGCCGGCGTCAGCATACTGAAGATTGAAGGACGCGCACGGTCGCCGGAATACGTACGAACAGTTACCTCATGCTACGACGAGGCCCTGAAAGCATTGGAATCAGGAAATTATACAGAGGAAAAAATTGAAGAACTGACCAACAGATTGTCCCGCGTATTTAACCGTGGCTTCTGGGATGGATATTATCTTGGCCGGCGCTTGGGAGAGTGGACAAACCGCTATGGCTCCAGTGCCACCATGAAAAAGACCTACCTGGGTAAGATTACCAATTTTTATACAAAACCTGGTGTTGCGGAAATTAAGCTTGAAAACGGGGATCTTTCGGAAGGTGAAACAATACTTATTACAGGACCGACAACCGGTGCCATGGAGATCAATGTAACAGGCCTTAGGGATGCAGGTAAAAATGAATCTTCGAAAGTATGCCGTGGTGAACTCTGTTCAATCAAAACACCCGGAAGAGTCAGAAGATCTGACAAGGTTTTCAAATGGGAAAGGATTCCCGGTTAAAACTTTATATATTAAAGAATTTCGAAAAAACCCTTTTAAGATCGTCCATCCTTACAGGCTTCGGAATAAATTCCTTAATGCCTGCCTGCTCTGCCTTTTTCCTGGTTTCCGGCATGTTATCTGCAGTAAAAGCCACTATCAGTAAATCCCGGTTTACCTCAAGCATCCTGCGTGCAGATTCATAGCCGTCCATTTCAGGCATGATCAGATCCATGAAAACAAGATCATATTTCTTCTCCTTGGTTTTCTTATAACCCTCAAAACCTTCTTCCGCAATATCAACTTTATGGCCCAGGCTGATAAGCATCCTGGACAAAATATTTTGATTCATCTTATTATCCTCGACAATCAGGATGTCAAGCTCACGTCTCGAAATTCCTTCTGTTAATGAATAATCTCCGTTACTGACCGAGAAAATCTCAGAGAGCGAATTATGGAGCTCATTCAGGTCAAAAGGTTTAACTATGTACAGGTCAATGCCAAGGTTTATGCACCTGAGGAAATTGCCTTTCTGGTCGCTGGAACTGATCATCAGGATTCTGTAATTTACCGAAAGATTGTTGTCCCATATCTGTTGACCGACATCAAGACCGTCAAGGCTCTCGTCATCGCAGATTATAAGCAGATCATATTTTTCCTTCTGGCTGGCCGAGTTGATTTTGAGCTGATTAATTGATGCCTTTGTAAAAGCCGTTACGGTTATCTCCATTCCAAGCCTGTGAAGTTGTGCAAGTAAATCTTCATCCCTTCCGGCCGGGCTGGTTATAACAAGGGCTTTTATGTCGGAAATTCTCTGTATACCCGAATGGTCAATATTTTTCAGCAGCCTCTCATTGGAATATGTCTGGACTGTGAAGGAAATCCTTGTTCCCTTGCTGCCGTCAAGCCCTGACGGACTGGCTGCCGTAAGCTTTCCTCCCATAAGTTCAATAAGCTGACGGGCAATCAGTGTGGCAAATCCTGACTCGAAACTGCTGCGCGACATTGCATATTCAGTATAAACGAAATCTCCGAATATCTTTTTTAGTTCAGCCTTGTCGAATGCCTTTCCTGTATCAAGAATGTCGAAACCCAGTGTGATAATCCCGTTTTTATTTGATTTAAGAGTACAGTTTACTCTTACTTCTCCCCTTTCGACATTATAGACAGAATGGTTTATAAGGTTTACAAGTACCTGTCTCAGCCTGTACCTGTCACCTATAACTGTTTCAGGGACCTGATTTTCGATTTCGCAGAATATTGATACCTGTCTTTCATTTGCATTTGCCCTTCCGAGATCGACAGCATAGAAAATTTCCTCCCTGATGTTAAAGGGTGTCTCCTCAAGCATCATTCTGCCCGATTCAATTTTGGAGAAATCAAGAATATCATTCACTATCCCCAGCAGCACCTCAGTTGATCTTCTGAGGAGACTGACAATATCCTTTACCTCCGGCGTAAGTTCAAAACGGGTAAGTATATCCGACATGCCTATTATCCCGTTCAGCGGAGTTCTGATTTCATAACTCATCCTGGCCAGAAATTCGGTTTTTGCGATATTGGCTTTTTCTTCCTGCTTTCTGGCCGATTCAAGCATTGTAACATCAATCAGTATATCGACCCAGGCATCTTCGTTGTTATAGGTAACAGGTATGGTGCTTCTGAAAAGAATTACTTCTTCGGTTGTTTTTCTGATTATAATAAACTGCTCAGGGCTGAATATGCCTCCAAGATAATTGGAAATGAATTCGTTGTCCCCGCTGGCACTGGTTTCCGGGAAGATTTTTCCAATCATCTCCTCCTCAGCGGAATAGGAATAAAACCCTGCCGCGACTTTATTGGCCCTCAGTATTTCCCTGTTTGCATTATAGATAATAACTCCTACAGGCATCTTGTCAAGAAGCCGCTGAAGCATGTTTTCCGACTCTTTAAGGAGAGTTGTCTGAGTCTTTTGTTTTTTAATTCTAAGCAATAAAACCGTGATAATTACCTGGATTAAAAGGAGTGTGACGGTAACAATGAAAATTGAATTGCGTATAATATACTTCTGAAAGAAATCGGTAGGTGCCGAAAAGACTATTCCCAGATCACGCTGAAGGAGCTGGGTTGAAAAATATGATGAGAGAATCTGAAATTTCTTCCCTCCTTCTGATGCCGTATGGGTGAAGTTGGAAATAATACCTTCCTTTAGGTCTGAAAGTATTTTGTTTAACTGAAAATACTCTACCGGGATGTTGCGGTTGTCAAAAATTATTTCCCCGTCCTCTGTGATAACCCACTGCCACTGATAATCTTTAAGATTATATTTTGAAAAAAGCTTGTTGAAGTATTTTTTGTAATCAACGCTTACAACAATATTTCCGACCGGATTTCCATCCTTAAAAATAACTGAAAAAAACTGAAAGGTATTCCCGTCCCTGACCAGGGTCTCTCTTGATACAATGGGCTTCTGGTCCAGATTTATAAAATCATTTTCTATCCATTCATTTCTGGTTTCGTCTTTGGAAAGTGTATATTCGTTCTGGCTGTCATTATCATCATAAAGCCTTATCAGGGTAATAAAGTCCTTGTATTTTGAGTAGAAGAGTTTCAGCTGCTCGCTGATCCTGTATTTCAGGTCAGGTCTGGTTTTATCAAAAAACCTGAATGCGTCCTGTGGATAGGTTATCTGCTGAAGATCACTGGAAAACGCATAGTTTGTGCTGTCAACTTCCAGTCCTACGATCTGTACCTGGCGGTCGAGAAGTTCAACAATATAATTAACCTGCTTTCTGTAAAGATTTTTGTAATAGAAGTAATTGACAAGCATTATTGCAATAAATGCCGTGTAGACAATGGCAAGTAATTTTCTCAGTCCATTGTGTTTTTGGAGATCATAAAGATAGAAGATTTTCCCTTAAACAGTTACCTTTATCACCTGTATTT
>JARKQN010000020.1 GCA_029974835.1 Bacteroidales bacterium | reverse complement strand
TAAAACTCAAAGAAAAAGCCATTTCGCAGAATTACAATGATGAATTGAAAAGGACCATCAACAAATCTTTGATTCTGAATGAGGAGATAAGGCAGATTTCACGGAAGATTGAGGCTGAAGCCGAAGTGCTTGATCTTTACCGGGAAAACCTCTCCATTTACAGGGAAAGGTTTGAAAGTGGCCTGCTGAGTGCTGATGAGATGCTTAATTATGACCTGGATTACAGGAATGAGAAAACAAGATTCCGGGAACTTAATGCTGAGCTTATGTTGAAAAAGATCGACGCCGTAAGGATTTCGGGAAATATTGAACGGCTTGCCGGCGAACTTAAATAGTTTTTCAAATAAGAGCAGTCGGCCGTATCAGCCAATAAAGAAAATTGCTGTTCCCGAAACCGAGATAACTGCGCCTGCTATTTCGGCCAGGGTGACTTTTTCCCTGTACATCAGAACAGAGGGAGGAATTATGAGCACGGGCACAATTGCCATTATTGTGGACGCAATTCCCGCCTGTGTAAATTTAACGGCCATCAGTGAAAATGACACGCCAAGGAAAGGTCCGAAGAACGCACCGGTCGAAACAGCGGTGAACGCTTTCCTGTCTTTTACACCCTTTGCCACGTCGGACCAGCGCGATAACATAAAAGCCAGAACGGCAAAACCTCCCGCACCGGCGAAGACCCTTATCTGAGTTGCCGCGAAGGGGTCGTAGCTGCCCTGCATTCCGATCTTGCTCAGCACAAGTCCGAGAGCCTGACCCACAGCTCCGCCAAGCGCAAACAGAATACCTGACGGCGCAAGTTTTAATGTAAGTTTTTCTCCCTTTCCGTTGCGTGAAAATATCGCCAATGATATTCCGGTAAATGTGAGCACCATCCCTGTAAAATGAAGCAGGCTGAGTTTCTCCCCGATCATCATCCATCCGAAAAAAGCAGTAAGCAGCGGAACTGTTGTCATAATGAGCATTGAGAATCTCGACCCGATCACTGAGAAAGCCCTGAAAAGAAAGTAATCGCCAAAGACAAAACCTACCAGTCCGGACAGGGAAAGCCATATCCAGTTATATAAAGATGCATCTGACGGCACCAGATAACCGCGTGCAAAAAGGTTGTAAAGTGATAGAAATATCACTGCCAGGAACAACCTTATAATATTGACTGTCAGGGATCCTATTTTACGGCTTGCCGTTTCGTTTGCAAGAGCCGTGATAGTCCAGAAAACAGCGGTAAGCAGGGCGGCAAATTCGCCGGTGTGACCGGATATAAACGACATTACCAATAATTAAGCCTGCAAAAATAAGATTTATTATATAAAGTCAATGCCTTAATAACATTGACTTGCCGCCTGCCTTTTCCGCTTCTTCTATTCCCTTATCTCGAAACTATATTCTCCCGATCCGGCTTCAAAGCTCACCTTGCCGTTAACCGTACGCAAACCTGAGAAATCCTTTACTGCCGCCAGTGGTACTCCGGATTCTGTAATCTTTGAAGCATCGGCTGCCGGAAGCAAAATGACAGCTTTTGTGTTTACGGGAATTTTCACCTTAATCCGGATAGTCTTCCCTTCTCTTTCCCATCCGGATAATATTTGTCCGTAGCTGCTTTCAAATGAGGCTTTTGCATAATTCAATCTTTGGGTGGGGGAGGGTTGAATTATTATTTTTTTGTATCCGGGTGCTCCTGTTTCAATTCCTGCACACACCCTGTACATCCAGTCGCCAATGGCTCCGTAGGCATAATGGTTGAATGAGTTCATCCCGGCATCCTGGAATGTGCTGTCTGTCTTGATGCCGTCCCATCTTTCCCAAATGGTTGTTGCGCCCATTTTCACCGGGTAGAGCCATGAAGGATATGACTCCTGAAGCAGAAGGTCGTATGCAACATCTGTGAAGCCCGTTCCCGACAGCACGTGGCACAGGTAAGAGGTTCCGACAAAACCTGTAGAAAGCCTGTTTCTGCGGCTCTTAATGTCGTCAGCAAGAAACTGTGCTGCATTTTTCCTGAGGTTTTCAGGCAGGAGATCAAACATAAGGGCCAGAACATAAGATGTCTGTGATCCTGTTCCCACCCGTCCGGCAGGTGTCACATACTCATGGTTGAAAACCTCCTTTATTTTATTGAAGATACTTTCATACAGCTTTGCATCATCTTCTTTTCCAAGTTCCTTTGCAGCCATCGAAAGAAGTTTTGATGAATAGGCATACATGGCGGTGGAGATAAAATCCCTCTCGGTATGTCCGTCAAATTCGGTATGGTTGTTTACAGGCGGATGGTAGAAGAGCCAGTCGCCATATTTGCTGCCTCCTTTCCAGATGTAGCTTTCTCCGGCCTTATTCCGGATATACTCAACCCATGCTTTCATGCTTGGGTACTGGTTCTCGAGGAACCGTTTATCGCCGTAAACCAGATACATTGTCCACGGGGTAATAACGGCCACGTCTCCCCATGCTGCCGATGGAGCGGCGGTTGTGGCATCCTGCCTGTTAAGAACGTCAGGTATTACATCAGGCACCTCGCCTCCCTTCTTCTGGTCGGCTGCCACATCTTTAAGCCATTTGGTGAAGAAAGCCGCCACATCCATGTTAAAAGCTGCCGTGCGGCAGAAAACCTGTGCATCGCCTGTCCAGCCAAGCCTTTCATCTCTCTGGGGACAATCTGTAGGTACGTCAACAAAGTTACCCTTCTGCCCCCACTGAATATTATGCTGCAACTGGTTTACAAGAGGATTTGAGCATTCAAAAGTGCCTGTGACAGCCATATCGGAATGGACAACCACGCCGGTAATATTGTCTGGAGTAAGTTCCCCAGGGAAGCCTGTCACTTCGACGTACCTGAATCCCATGAAGGTAAACCTGGGTTCATAGACTTCTTCGCCCGAACCGGCAAGAGTATATGTCAGCTGGCATTTTGCGGCACGGAGGTTTGCAGTATAAAATTCGCCGTATTTGTCAAGAACCTCTGCATGTCTTAAAGTCACCACCGTTCCTGCATTTCCCTGTACTTTCAGGCGCACCCAGCCAACCATATTCTGTCCCATATCTGCCACAAGGCTTCCCTTGGGTGTCCGGAAGATTTTTACGGGTTTTATTTCCTGAATCTTTCTCACCGGCACGCTTTCAGATGCAACCAGGTTATTGTTATTGTATGATGCCACTTTTACCGGTATCCAGTTTTTGCCGTCATAACCAGGCATGTTCCATCCTGTAAGCCTTTTACGGGCATCATAGGTTTCACCGTTATAAATGTCATTCATTCTTATTGCTCCGTCCTGGTTACCTGTCCATGTTTCATCGGTCACCACGAGTGTTTCCGTCCCGTCGGTATGTGTAATCTTTAACTGCATCAGCAGGCCGAGTGTTTTACCGTAGATAGCCCAGTTGTTGCCCCATGCCAGGGTGCCTCGGTACCAGCCGTCGCCCAGTACGGCGCCTATGGCGTTAGCGCCCCGAGCAACCTGTCCCGTTACATCATACACCTGATATTGCAGTCTTTTACCGTAAGATGTCCACCCCGGAGTGAGAACCTGGTCCCCGACCTTCCTGCCGTTCAGATGGAGTTCATAAAAACCATGAGAAGTAACGTAAACCACAGCCCTGGCCACAGGTTTGTTTACGGTAAACTCTTTTCTGAAATGCGGTGAAGGGGAGTAGCGGTTTGTATCACCCGGCAGCTCGATCCATTTTGCTTTCCAGCCATCCTTGCCCATAAGTCCTGTTTCAAAAGATGCCGTCTGGCTCCATTTCGATTCTTTTCCGTTACTGGTCCACACCCTTACTCTCCAGAAATATTTCCGGGAAGGAATAAGTTCTTTTCCTCCGTAAGTGATGTAAACTGACTCGTCAGAGTTGATTTTTCCCGACTGCCAGACTGTTTTAGAGGCCGGAAAAGAAGGATCAGTGGCTACCTGGACCTGCCAGGCGCTCTGCATCACGTTTCTGCCGGGAGAATTGATTTTCCATGACAATACAGGTTTAGGATTGTCAATCCCTGACGGGTTAGTCTTATGTTCACAAGTCAGCCCGTAGACTGTTACATCCTGGGCTGTAATTCCTGCTGTAATGCACAGGAACAAAATGGCTGAGATGGCTGCTTTTTTCATTATTTATGTATTAGGTTGTTATTATGTTTGGTATTGTAATATTAATAATTTCCCTGTTTCTTTTCAATAGAAAAAATAATATGAAGAAAATACTTATTTTAGGTCTTTTAAATCAATAAAGTTCTTTATGGAACCAATAGCCGGAATTTTTCTGATAATGCTCGGAAGCATTGGGGCTGCAAGTTTTTACGTCCCGTTTAAGAAAGTAAAATCATGGGCATGGGAGTCTTACTGGATTTCACAGGGTCTTTTTGCATGGATTATCATTCCATGGATATTTGCATTTATTTTTATCCCCTCTGGTGAACTGATTCCAATCATAAAAGAGGCCCCTGCGTCATCCAAACTCATGGCAGCATTTTTCGGCCTGCTATGGGGGTTTGGCGGTCTCACTTTCGGCCTGAGCATACGATACCTTGGTATCGCACTTGGTCAGAGCATAGCTTTAGGGCTTTGTGCAGCATTCGGGACACTTATACCCCCTGTTGTGGCCGGGGAAAACCTTTTCAGTACCACATCCGGCATACTTACCATTACAGGCGTGGCGATTACTGTGACCGGAATAGCTGTAATTGGTTATGCCGGTTCACTCAAGAGTGCAGGGATGTCGGAAGAGGAGAAGAAGGCAGCGGTAAAGGAATTCGCACTTAAGAAAGGTATCCTGATCGCAATATTTGCAGGCGTGATGAGTGCGTGTTTCAACTTTGGCTTTGAGGCCGGCAAACCTATCGAAAAGATTGCACTTGAACACGGTACAAATCCTTTGTTCCAGAAAAATCCTTCCCTGATATTCATCCTCCTCGGCGGTTTTGTCACCAACCTGGTTTATTGCGGTTACCTTAATTTCCGCAACAAGACCTACAAAGACTATTTTTCAGTTTCGGGAAATGTGCTTTTTAACAACCTTTTCTTCACTTTTCTTGCCGGATTGCTCTGGTTTCTGCAATTCCATTTCTTCGGGATGGGATCAAGCAAACTGCCCGCCGGAATGGCTGTTTTCGGATGGAGCATACTCATGGCACTCAATATTGCCATCAGCAATATCTGGGGGATAATCCTGAATGAGTGGAAAGGCGCAGGCAAAAAAACAATCACGGTACTTGTAGCCGGCATAGTGATTCTGATATTATCAACGTTCATCGTCAAACTTGGCTGATATGAGTATTATGAAGAGGTTTGGATTTAAAATGAAACTGCTTCCCGGCTTTAAGGAGGAGTATCGAAGGCGTCACAATGAGATATGGCCGGAACTGGTTAAATTGCTTAAAGACAACGGTATATGTAATTATTCCATTTTCCTCGACGAGGAGACCAACACACTCTTTGCCTACCAGGAGCAGAAGGGAGAAAGCTCATCGCAGGACCTTGGAAATACCGAAATTGTTCAGAAATGGTGGAAGTACATGGCCGATATAATGGAAACAAATCCCGATTATTCGCCTGTTACCGTTCCTCTCGAACAGGTGTTTTATATGGAATAAGAAGAATAATCAAATTGCCGGTAAATCAATAAAGCCCGGCAATGACTCCATAAAACTTAATAATGAAGAAGGTATTTTAAAAAATAAAATTACAGAAGCCATGAAGAAAACAGAAATTGAGAAAGCTTACAGGATAGCTGGTGAGCAGTATGCAGAACTTGGTATTGACACTGCAAAAGCTCTGGAACAATTAAACAACATACCGGTTAGTCTCCACTGCTGGCAAACTGATGACGTCGGAGGGTTTGAAAAACCGGGTGCCGAACTCGGAGGCGGCGGCATCCAGGTCACCGGCAATTTCCCGGGGAAAGCCAGGACTATAGAGCAAATGCGTCAGGACCTCGATAAAGTCATTTCATTATTGCCCGGAAAACTAAGGCTAAGCCTTCATGCAATTTACGGTGAGTTTGGAGGGAAACTGGTTGACCGCGATAAAATTGAAACAAAACATTTCCAGGGTTGGATCGACTGGGCAAAAGAGAGAGGTGTGGGACTTGATTTCAACTGTACATGTTTTTCACATCCCTATGCCGATGAAGGTTTTACACTGGCAAGTAAAAATGAAAAAATAAGGAGATTCTGGGTGGAACACACAAAGCGATGCAGGAAGATTGCTGCCGACATGGGCAAACAGCTCGGCACACCATCGGTACACAATATCTGGATACCCGACGGCTCCAAAGATACCCCGGTCGACAGGATGGCGCACAGAAAGATCCTGAAAAAATCCCTTGACGAAATTTTCGAGGTGGAGTATCCGAAAAAATACCTCAAAGATTCCATTGAAAGCAAACTTTTCGGAATTGGTTCGGAGTCGATGGTGGTAGGTTCGCACGACTTTTACCTTGGCTATGCAGTGAAAAACAACAAGCTTATTACTCTCGACAACGGCCATTTTCATCCTACCGAACAGGTCGGAGATAAGATATCTTCCGTGCTGCTTTATGTCGATGAAATATTGCTGCATCTTACCCGCGGAGTCAGATGGGACAGCGACCATGTGCTTACCCTGAATGACGAATTATCTCTCATTGCACACGAAATTGTCAGAGCCAATGCCTTAAACAGAGTCAATGTAGGTCTCGACTTCTTTGATGCCAGCCTCAACAGGATAGGAGCCTACGTGATTGGCACAAGATCGGCACAGATTGCTTTTCTGAATGCACTTCTTGAGCCGGTGTCTGTATTACGCGATTTTGAAAACAGGGGCAGGATTTTTGAAAGACTGGCCTGGCTCGAACTGATGAAAACAAAACCCTTTGGTGCGGTTTATGACTATTACTGCATGATTAACGGAAGACCTGCAGGCCTGGATTACATAAACGAAATCCTAAAATATGAAAAGAACGTTCTGATGAAACGCTGATAAGGGGAATAAAAACTGAGAAATGGGAAAAGAGGTTATAGCTGTCTTTGATATTGGTAAAACGAACAAGAAACTGCTCCTGTTCGATATGGAACTGAATCTTATCAATGAATCCGGGGAAAGGTTCCCGGTGACAATTGATGAAGAAGGATTTGAGTGCGATGATATTGAGCTTATCGAAAAATGGGTGATGAGTTCCCTGCAGAAACTCGTAAAATCAGGAGAAATTAATCTGCGTGCAGTCAACTTCGCAACATACGGGGCATCGCTGGTTTATATTGACGGACAGGGCAAAAGGCTGACTCCCGTGTATAATTATCTTAAACCGGTTGATGAATCGATACCCGCCAGGCTGTACGAACGTTACGGAGGAAAGGATGAATTCTGCAGATGCACAGCTTCGCCTGCCCTGGGAATGCTTAACTCAGGCATTCAGACACTCTGGCTGAAGCATACCCGCCCGGAAATATTTTCAAGGGTGAAACATATTCTTCACCTGCCGCAGTACTTTTCATTTATGCTCACCGGAAAGGCACTCTCCGAACATACCTCAATCGGGTGTCATACAGCCTTATGGGATTTTGACAGGATGGATTATCACGAATGGACGAAAGATGAAGGTCTTAAACTACCTTCACCGGTACCGGTAAACACACTGAATGAAGCACGCATCCTTAACCGTAAAGTATTGTGCGGAACCGGGCTTCACGACAGTTCCGCCTCACTGGCACCATACTTCAGTCCGGATACCGGCAACTTTATTCTCGTTTCCACCGGAACATGGTGCATCAGCATGAACCCCTTCAATAATGCTCCTCTCACTGCCGGAGAGCTTGAACAGGACTGCCTCTGCTACCTGAGCATCAACGGTGAGCCGGTAAAATCATCAAGACTTTTTCTCGGACACATGCACGATGATGCAATCGCAATATTAAGCCAGTATTTCAAGGTACACGAAAACTCATTCAGACTTATCAAACCTGATGTGAAACTGCTCAACAGGATGATTGGCAAGTTCGAGGGAGAAAGGGTTTTTACGGTACCTTCCTCGACTCCGGGCAGACTGAAGGAAGAACCTGAATTGTTTCATTTCGACAACTTCATCGAGGCCTACCATCAGCTTATGATCGAGCTGGCCGACCTCACGGTGGATGCCATCAACAGGATTGCAGGAGAGGACGAAAATACAGCTAACATATACATCACCGGAGGATTCTCGAAGAACCCGCTTTTCCTGAAGCTGGTGGCCAGTTCTTTTCCCCACATGAAAGTATTCACTTCGGAAATGAGTAACGCCACATCGTTCGGAACGGCAATGGTCACCCTTAAGGCATTGATGCCTGAAAAAAGTATCTTGCCTGAGCTTGGACTCACGGAAGTAACAATTTAATTCTGAAGCAGAAGAATTATTTAATCAGAAAGTTAATATCAATGAAAAAAATATTGCTTTGCGCCATCCTGGCAGCTACAGCTGCCACAATCTTCTCACAGCCTGATCCTGCGCGCCAATGGCCATGGTACAGAGGGTACCTGATTTCCGGGACGCTCGATAATGCCGGACTTCCGGAGAAATTTGATTTTAAAACAGGTGAAAATATAAAGTGGAAGGCCGAAATACCGGGACTCGGGCTGTCATGCCCTTCCATCTGGGGCGACCGGCTCTTTATTACAACCGCCGTTAGCAAAACAGACGATAAAGGTTTAAGACCAGGAATATTCGGAGATGTTACCTCTGTTAACGATTCTTCCGAACATGAATGGATTGTCATCTGTCTCGATAAAAACACCGGCCGGAAGATCTGGGAGAGGACAGCATACAGGGGAATACCTGCCGTTAAAAGACACCCGAAATCAACCCACGCCAATTCCACCATCGCCACCGACGGTAAGCATGTTGTGGCTTTCTTTGGTTCGGAGGGACTTTATTGTTATGACTATAACGGAAATCTTTTGTGGAAAAAGAACTTCGGGATTCTTAAATCGGTTTTTTTCAGCATGCCCGGCGCACAATGGGAGTTTGCAAGTTCGCCGGTAATCTACAGGGGGAGGGTGATTATTCAGTGCGACGTTCTTGACGGCTCATTTGTGGCATCCTACGATGCAGCAACGGGCAGGGAAATATGGAAACAATCACGCGACGAATATCCCGGGTGGTGTACACCGAATATTTATACATGGCAGGGAAAAGATTATGTTGTGGTGAACGGATACAAACACAGAGGGGCTTATGATTTTGAGACAGGTAAGGAAATCTGGCGTATGTCGGGCGGAGGAGATATACAAATCCCGTCCCCCGTTATCGGAAACAACATTATCTACTTTAACAGCGCGCATGGAAGAAGCTCTCCCGTAATGGCGGTAAAAGCCGAAGCAAAAGGAGATATTACCCTTAAAGAGGGTGAATTGTCAAACCAGTATGTCCTCTGGAGCCTCCCAAGAGGCGGGTCATACCTTCAGACTCTGCTTCTGTACAGGAACAGGCTTTACAACCTCAACTGGAACGGAACAATAAACTGTTACGATCCGCTTACAGGCAAAGAAATATATTCAGGCAAGCTCGGACAGTCCAAAAGCTTCTCAGCTTCACCGGTGGCATCCGACGGTAGAATTTATGCTGTGGACGAGGAAGGAAATGTATATGTAATGAAGGACGGAAATACTTTTGAGGTTATTTTTGAAACCTCAATGGGCGAGTTAAGTAATACGGCACCTGCAATTTCTGACGGGATGATCTTCTTCAGGGGACAGAGAACACTTTTTTGCGTAAGCAAAAAATGAACCCTGCCCGGCCTCCTTATTCTCTCCTTAGAGATGCAAGCAGAGGTTCCCTGCGGATGCTTCTCAGAGAAAGAAATATGGCTGTCAGTCCTGCTATCACTACTGAGGCAGCTATCAGAATCACAGATATCCAGGGAATACTCTGGAGTTTTCCCGTATGAGGCAGAGTGGCAGTGAGTGCCCCGGCAAACCCCGTAAGAAGTCCGGCTGCAAGAATAACAACCTGTTCGGATATTACAATCCGCCTTATCATTTTTCCTTCAAAACCCAGCGCCAGCATCAATCCGAATTCCCTTCTCCTGAACCTGTAATTCTGCATCAGTACCAAACCAAGCCCTGCCACACCCAGCACCATTCCAAATGCGCCAAGCACCATAAAAACGGAAAGGTAGGTATTTGTAACGGTGAAGAAAGATGAAAGCCTCTCTTTCGCATCTGTTACTTCAATGCCGTAATTCTCAAACCTTGCATTCAGAAGCGTGACATAATTGCTGAAATAATCTTTTTTACCCGAGACAAGGAATACTGATGAACCCGGAACAGAAGGAAAATACTCTGAAAACAGGCTGTCGCCTGTGAGCAGGTAACCCTGGAAGAGACTCGATTTAAGACCCCCTGCAATAATTATGTTAAGTTTTTCGCCGTTCTCGGCCACATAAACAAGTGTGTCACCAGTACTTTTTTTAAGTCCCCACTGCAAAACCGTCTGATCGGCAAACCCGTATATTGTGTTTCTTGCCGGTGTTACGTCAAGCAGCTTCCACGGATCGCCCGGGTCGGCTCCCTTGATAAGCGACTCAAATGAAAAAGCCTTGTGTTCCGATAGAAATCCGTTATCAATTCCCAATACCGGAGGTGAACTTACATGGTTAAGGTTCAGGCAGCTTGCGTCATCCCCTGGCAGCCTTTTTGCCTGCATGAACCGCATTGTTTCGGCCGGAGGGTAAATTAAGCCGTGTCTCTTCCTGCCTTCCGCCGAGTTAAGGTTTTCCTTTACCGGAACGGCAGTCTCGGCCCAGATGAGAAAACCTCCTGTTCCGCCGGAGACGGACAGGCTGTTTCTGGTTATCTCAAGACGATTAACCCCGGTGGCTATAACCGCGAAAAGGCCTGATGCCAGAAGCATAACAGGCAGTACGGCCCTTGACGGATACATGGCATAATACCTTAAAGAGAGAAGATATGCCTCATTTCCCTTCTCTACAGCAGGCCTTATGGTCAGAAAATATCTGAATGCAATAATCAGGCCTGCAAAGATCAGTCCGCCGGTGAGATATGAAACTGCAACGGAGTCACTGTTCGCGAAGCTGAGAATAAATAAAAGGATAATTCCGGGCAGAACAATGAAAGTCAGTAATCTTTTAAGCATCCCTGCTTCTCTTCCCGGAACCCTTAAAACCCTGCTCTCTTTCCCCGACATCTCTTTCAGGTATTTTCTTAATCTCAGGTACTGAATAAAGAAAGAAATAATAATAGTTATTGCGAATCCCCCTGCGAGCGGGAGTATCCCCGTATATGGTGAAAGGGAACTGGTATTGACTGCCCCGGACCATACGCTGTTAAGAGCCTTTATTACGAGAAAATTGAAAAGAATGCCGGCTATTGACCCTGCAAATGCAGAAACAGAGGTTATGATAAAATTCTCGGAAAGGAGTATGTAAAATATTTTCTTGTTGCTGTAACCGGTTGCAAAGAAAGTGAAAATCTCATCCCTTCGCCTTTCAAGAAAAGAACTGACTGAGAGTGCAAGAAGCATAAGGCAGGAAATGATAATAAAGAAACCAAGGCCGATGAACAGTGAGCTGAAGTCGACACTCTGTGATGCAGCCTTCAGCATATCATCCCTGATGTTGATTATTCTGAAGCCGGCAGCGGCGGGGTCTATATTACCCGTGAGAGCCAGGAAAACTTCTTCCTTTTCCTTTCCGTCAGGTATCCTTATGGCAGTGGCCGGTCCGAAATTATTTCCCCAGAGTTGCCTGCCGGTTTCATAGCTCATGAATATTTTGGGCGTTCCCTGGTAAAGATTCCAGTACTCTTCATCTTTATTTCTTATCAGTTCTGTCTTAAGTTTCACTCCTGCATCCCATCTGGAACATGAAACCTGTCCTGTAATTCCCGGGAATTCCGGCATCAGGTCAGGATCATCCCATTTTCCTTCAAGTTCAACGATGCCCGAAACTTCAAAGGCTTCTTCCCGTTCAGTCAGTTCATTAATACGGTCGGGTTCAAACCAGGTGAGAATAACGGAGTCGCCCGAACTTACCCCGATGTCGGATGCAAGCCACCTGTTTACCAGTATTTTTCTGCCTGACTGTACTTCAGGGTAGATAGATTCGGGAACACCTGCTGCAAAGGAATAGGGATTAAGCGATGTCTTGCTTCTGGTTCCGTTCACAAGATAGGTTATCAGAGGAGATGCGGACGGGATTGTTTCCCTGATATTGCCGATGAGATTTTCATCAAAGAAAATCCTTGAAGAGATTATCCCGACTGAGCCCGTTGCTTTATTATTTCTTACTCTGAGACCGACATCCGAAGGGGTCAGAACGCTTTTCAGCTTTTGATAAATTTCGGCTTCGTCAGGGCTGTTACGGTAATCAACAAGAATCCGGTTAGCCCTTCCCGTTTTGCTGATATCGGTAAGATTGACGAAAACAGTACTGCGGTCGGCCTGACTGATGGTAAGTGAGAAATTACCTTTCCCGGAATCCTTAAGTATGTATTTAACCCTGAACACATAGGACGCAATCTCTCCCAATGAAGGTGCAAAAGGTGAGTTTGCCGGCAGGTCGCTGATCTGCTTCTGGGTGAGTATAATCTCATCCCCGGGTTTGAGCTTCATTCCTGATGCAGCTGTCTCATTAACAGCAGCCTCGCCTGGTCCGACATATTTCAGGGCGGTTTCGTGAAAAGGGAAGAAGTTATTTGATATCCCGAATACTTTTACGTTTTCCTTGTAGTTGCCTGTATCAAATTTCTGAATCACGGCCTCGGTTTCGAGGATAGAAATGCATTTCACACCTGTTGCACCGGTCAGTTTATCTGATACAGTTTCATCAAAATATCTTAAGCCTGAGCTGATTAAATAGCCGGTATTGCCGAGCTTGCCGGTTGCAGCTTCTTTAAGTGACGAACGAACCGAAAAACCCGTGAGGAGAGACCCTGTTATAACCAGGGAGAGAATAATAACAACAGCAACCTGGTTAAGCACCTGTTTCCTGTAAAACAGGAGCGACTTTACTATCAGCTTAAACAGTTGAAGTCTCATAATTTGTCAGATTCTAACCAGTTTTCCGTTGACCAGCCTGTATATGGCAGCCATCCTTCCGGCCAGCTTTTCTGAATGTGTGGCAAGTATTACTGCAGTACCTTCAGTTTCACTTATCTCTTTGAGCAGGTTGCCCAGTATTTCGGCATTCGACGGATCGAGAGAACCTGTCGGCTCATCGGCCAGCAGAATTGAAGGTTTGTTTATCAGGGCTCTTACAAGTGCCGTTCTCTGTGCTTCACCGCCTGAAATCTGAAAAGGGTACTTTTCCAGGATACCCGAAATACCGGTTCTTTCCGCCATCATAAGAGCCCTTTGTCTGGCTTCATTCATTTCCCCGCCGGATAGTTTTCTTGCATACACCGGGAAAAGGATGTTTTCGATTACGGTCAGGTAAGGCATAAGAAGATGGTCCTGGAAAATGAAACCGGTATGGAGGCTTCTGTATTCCGAGGATTCGGCATGTGAAAAGTTATTTAAAGGTTTTCCTCTGTAGATTATTTCGCCTTCATCGGGGCGGTCGAGCAGACTTACAAGATTGAGCAGTGTGGTTTTGCCCGAGCCGGATGGTCCTGTCACGGCTATTGTTTCTCCACCGGCCACTTCAAGGCACAGATGGTCCAGCACCGTGCCTCTCTGAGGAAATGACTTACAGACGTCAGTAAGTTTAAGCATATTATGTTGGTTAAGTTATTCTGATCCGGAGGCCATCCTGTAAGCCCTCAGCAAACCTTCGGACATTCTTTCAATGTTCAGCTTTTCATTAACGTTTTTCCTTCCCTTGATGCCAAGAGCTTTTCTTCCCGTGCTGTCCTGCAGCAGCATTGAAATGCTTTCTGCAAGCTTTTCCACAGTGTCGGGTTCATAAATAACACCGCCTTCCGTCACGGACAATATCTCGGGAAAGGCACCTGTGGCGGGCTGAACCACGGGAACGGCATGCGCGTTCGCTTCGAGAATATAAAGACCATATCCGTCGGGCTTTCGGACAGGAACGCTTATAAGGTCTGCGGAGTTAAGAAAATCTTCCTTGGTGTTTCCGTGGAATTCATGAAAGAATCTGACACTCTCCCTTAATCCTCTCTTATTGATTTTCGAGATCTGTTGTTTGATGAAAGGCTTGTCATCTCCTGTATATCCTCCGCAAACGTGAAGCTTCAGATTCTTAAATTCTTTTTCCTTTTTCAGAATCAGGAATGCGTCCACCATTTTATCGAAGCCGTTATGCTGACTGACTCTTGAAAAGAATCCTACAGCCATACTGTCCTGCTTCTTTTCAGGGATTATGGCCTGAGGCACCTCAATTCCGGCGGGAACGATAAGTATTTTATCCCTGCTGATTCCGGTCTTCCTGGTAATGAAATCGGTGAAATAAGTGCCGGGTGAAACAAATACATCAACGTTTGCCGACTCCTTGCCTATAAGTTCCCATGCCTTCGACTGGTACGGCTCGGCCATGTCATTTATCCAGTCGTCCTCATTTTGCAGTGAACATACCACCTTTATGTCAATAATTTCCTTTAATTGTTTTGCCAGTCCTATTATCAGCGAATTGGAAAGGTGCACTATATCGGCTTTTATATCTTTCAGGTGGAGGGCCAGCCTTTCAAGCTCTCTTTCGTGAATCCTCGACGAACTGTCAATCATGTTTATTGTCATCTCCTCAAGTCCCGACGATCTGGTCGATCCGGCGCTCATGGCTGCTATTTTCAGCAGGGGAGGGGAGTCGAAGATTTTTTCCAGGAAGACGGGCATATTGTGCAGTGCAGGCACTTTTTCACGGAGGAAGAGGGAAACGGCTCCGAAATAAACATTTGTTCCGAAACCGCTTTCAACGTATATTTTTTCGGGGGGAAGATAAAGAGGTACAGCTTCGGCTTCTATCCGGCCATATTTTTTCACCGCCCTGAAGAACAGCATGTCGCGGTAACAGTTGCTGCAGTAGAATGACCCTCCGGAACCTGTTATTAAAAATACAACTTTCATATTATCTTTATTTTACCCCGAAAGCAATAAGCCTGCCCTCTTCGGTGAGCACATAAAACCTGTTTTTTGTAACGGCCGGTGTAGATGAAACGGGTGAACCGCAGTTAAAGCTCCATTTTCTTCTGCCATCGTTCAGCCCTACAATGTAAATATATCCGTCATTACTTCCGAAGAGCACCTTGTCGCCGGCTATTACCGGAGAACCCCTTACGCTTCCGTTTGTTCTGAAGCTCCACAAAGTATTTCCTGTTGCGGAATCAAAGCAGTACAGATTGTTGTCGTCGCTTCCGATCAGGACTTTATTGCCGGATAATGAGGGAATTGACATTATTGAACCGCCCTCGCTGCCGGCCGCTTTCTTCCATACCATTTTACCGGCCGAGATGTCTACTTTGTAAAATGTTCCTTCATAGTCTCCGACGTATGCGTAAGGAAAATCTATTGCAGGTGAGGAAGCAATATAGACTCCGGCATTTATCGTATCTGTCTGCCTGCCGGTGAGGGGATTTACAATCCGCAGTATTCCGTCGCACCCTCCGAAGAGGACTCTTCCGTTCGAAATTGCAGGAGTGCCGTTTACGAAGTTTTCGGTTTCAACCTTCCAGAGCGGTTTCCCGGATTCGGGGCTGATGCAGTGAAGGTAAAAGTCGTAGCTTCCGACAAGTATCCCTGACTTGCCTGCAATGTTCCACATATTGGCTGAACCGGCGATCTGATTGCCGGTTTTATATGACCATATAATTCTTCCTGATTCTTTCAGTGCGGACCTTACCGTGCCGTCGGATGAGCTGTAGATAATATTATCTCCCGATACCAGGGGAGGAGCTTCAACGGCACTGCCGGCCCCCGATTTCCATCTTAGTTTCCCGTCGGCGTTTACCGCCACAAGACTGCCTGCATCGGTCCCGAAGAAAATTATATTGCTGCCTACTACCGGTGATGATTTTGACCTGGCACCCGCATTGAAAGTCCATAATACAGCAGGATTATCAGGCAGAAGAACAGCCGATCTGCCTGAAAGCTCGGGGTTACCCCTGAAAACAGGCCAGTCATTATCCTGTCCTGCCGCAAAAGCAGGTGTGCCGAGGAGAAAAACGATAAATAAAAGTAAACCTTTAGTCATTTGAAATACAATAGAGGTTGTTTACACCTCTTATATAAATTCTTTTTTCAGAGAAAGCAGGCGTGCAGTCGGCATCCTCCCCTAGTTCCGGCTGACTTATAAGCTCGTATGTACCTGCTGCTTTCACTATATGCATTACCCCTTTACGGTCGAGAAAGTAAATCTTTCCGTCTGCAACCATGGGGGATGCATAGAAAGGTTCGCTGAAGTAATTCTCCCACAGAACCTTGTTACTGCCCGCATCATAACAGGCTACACCGCCGGTACCGTCGGAAATAAAAAGAAATTCATCTGTCGCCGCCGGACTGGAGACGTCCGGTGTATATGTGTTATCCTCCCATGCCACGGCGGGATTTTTTCCTGCCTTTATGGCAATAAGCTTTTCGTAATTTGCGCATATGTAAACGTAATTTTTATTATACCCGGGCGAGACTGCCACGTCGTTCTTTACGCCGGGCATCGTCCAGACTTCCTTCCCTGTAGATGCTTCAAAAGCAGTCACTTCCGGACTGCCGTTAATTATTACCTGCGGGATACCTTCAAATGATGCCAGCACGGGTGATGAGTTTACTGCCCTTCCCCTCCTGGGTGTTTCCCATCTTATTTTGCCGCTCTTCAGGTCAATCCCGATAACTGCCAGCCTTGTATCACTGTCGTACTGAATTATTACCAGGTCTTTCCATATAAGCAGTGACGATGAATACCCGTACATATGTTCCGGAACACCCAGGTTTGTTCCCCACAGAAGTTTTCCGGTATGATCATAGGCTACCAGGTTGCCGTTGCCGAATATGGCACACACTGCCCCTTCTGTTGCGGCAGCTGTTGAAACTGCCATACCTGCTTCCTGGTCACTCTCGGGTGTTTCCTTTGATGCACCTGGGAAATCCGATCCCGAGCCTGTCCAGAGAATATTTCCCGTGTTTTTGTCTATGCAATACACCTCAAGGGCAGATCCGTCCGCTCCTGTGAGGAAAATCTTATCGCCCCATATCACGGGGGAGCTTTTGCCGTGTTTCGGGACAGGTATCTTCCACCTGATATTTTCACCCGAGTTGCCGTTCCATTCAACCGGATAACCTTCTCCTGCTGCTATTCCCCGGCCTCCTGCGCCCCTGAAAAAGGGAAAGTTTATTTCATCCGGCATTGGTATTTCACCGGCAGAACCCGTCGCTGATACCTTTTCACTCCTTGTTCTTCCCGGGTCCGGCATCAGCGGCCGAAGAATGAAGGATGAAATAACTGCAAGCAATACTACTGCAGCAGCGGATATTACAAGGTACCTCCTGTTTCGTTCACGGGTTTCTGTCAGAACCGGTTTGGGAGACAGTTTTGATTTTATAAGTGGTTCATTTGAATATGTAAGCCAGCGGAAAAGAACAAACAGGGCGGCTCCGATTACAAGCAGGTATGATCCTGTTTCAAGCTGCCAGCGGGCAGTGAAGTATGCTTTTCTTGCCACAAGATCGAGCGATCTGACATATTCCGCGTTGGCTGCATTGTCCGGATCCCTGTCGAACTGCTCATAGACCGCAGCAAGTGCCGGACTGCTGAGCGGATCGGATGATTTTAACTGTATCAGGCTCATAATCATGGTAAAGGCAATTACCATCGTAAAAATGCCTGTAATGATGCTGAGCGTCCTGAAAAGTGAAATCTGTTTTTCTGTGAGATTCATTTCTTTGGTTAATTAGGTTTTACAGGACAGTATCTGAAGCATTTACCGCAGCTTACACATCTGCCCCTGTCCGGTTCGTACTCAGTTCTCGGAAGTCTTGTCATCCTCCGGTAGAATCCCAGTCCCAGCGACAGGCCAAGAAAAATGCCAACCCATGGTGCCCCGGCCCTGAAACGTTTTATGACATTTATTTCTTCGGCAAAGAGCTCTTCCTCTGAGGTTGACGATTCGCGGAAGGCAACTGCAGCTTCCGATACTGCCTTTATTCCCTTCTCCTTTTCAAGCCTGATCTCTTTTGCCAGCATCACATCTTTGTTTACACCGGCAAGCAGCGGGGCGGCGTTATAGGCAATAAGGGCGAAGGATGCTGCAATAACGGCTATTATTGCCGGGTATAAGAATCTTCCTGCAGATGGTTTCACAACCGCCTCGTCCACAGCATCCTTGTCCGAAACATTAATGGCTCCGTAAGGACATGAAGGTTCGCAACGCCGGCAGTTAATGCACTCTGCCGGAGTGATACTGAGATGCCTGTACGAAAACCTCGAAAAAATGTTCTGCAGCACTCCGTAAGGGCAAAGGTACCTGCAATAGGGACGGTTAACGAAAATTCCTGTAACAAGGAGGAGAACCCCGAAGATAACCATGATATAGGGAGCCCCCAGCCGGAATATCCCGACGAAAGGATCATACCTGCATATTATGAACTGACTGCCTGTTGCAGAGAAAAGAACAGCCAGCCCGAGATAAACAAACGGCACGGAACCAAGAACAGCCTCTATCTTCGGATTCACTTTCACCTGCCTGAACCCGGTTAATTCCTGTATGGCACCCAGCGGACAAACACCCGCGCAGAATACCCTTCCTGAAAACAGTGCAAACCCGAGAGGTATGAGAAAGAAAAGGAGTGCGGTAAGCGGCATTGAGTAATCGCTGTTGAAAAGAGCAAGGGATACATTCTGAACGGAACCGACCGCACATATACACCCCTGCCGGAAGAACCCGAAATACGCCAGTGAGAAAAGCGAGACCCATACTATTCCCTGCCGCGACCTCTTCTTAAGCACAAGCCATGATGTGAGCGACAGGGCGGCAATAAGCACAGCAACATCAATATATTCCCATACGGGACTACGCTGGCTGATGTACTGGTATGTGGGATATGTGTAGTCAGTTTCAAATTCAGGCCTTGGATACCTCATCTGCTGCTGGGCGTACAAAACAGAATGCCAGATGAACATCAGCCCTGTCAGTAAATATGGAATTATCCTGTTGTATTTCTTAAACATACCTGTTCTCAATGATTGGTTTTCATTTCACCCCCTGCAGAATCCTGCCTGTTTTTTCCGCGCAAAATCTTTTTGTTACGGTCTTTGCTGAGATATGGTTCATTTTCGCTTATTCTCGAGATTGCATTTGAAGGGCATACCCTTGCTATCCTGCACTGGTTGCAGTTTACACACAGGTGCTGCATTATCTGGAGATGGAGTGATCCGTTACCGAAATCCTCACATGCCTGCACGCATTTTGAGCACCCGTCGCAAAGGTCCTCATCGATAACATATTCAAAGTAAGGTTCTTCAACGAAGTTGCGCTTTATTGCTCCGACCGGGCAGAGCTGGTTTTCGGCCCCTGTGTCGTAAACCCTGGCACCCTGCCTCAGAAAACCGGGGCAGAAGTCACAATAACCGCACATCTCGTATTCGTTGGTGCATTTTACGGCCGAGGGCGTAAGCACACAACTGGTTTTGCACAACCCGCAACTGGTGCATTTATAGGGGTCTATCTGCCAGACAAAACCTGTAGCGTGGGTTTTCCTCGACAATATTGCCGGTACGGTAATAAGGGGAACTGCAAGGGCAATCCTCCCGGCCTTTCTTACAAACTCCCGGCGCGATTTAATGTTATTTCCGTCTTTTTCCATCCGGGACTTCATTTATCCTGTTTTAACGTACATGCTGTCAGACCGGCACATCCTGACCTTACAGGACAGGTAGTGCACTCTTTCTCACCCGATACTTTTCTTCCTGTCATCCATGCAATAACAAGCAGAAGCACTGCAAGTGTTGCACGGAAAAATGCCTTCAGAAACTGCTGCCTGTTCATGTTGTTCTGTTTTTTATGTAATAGTTCATACTAACTCAGAGATCGTTATTCCTTTTAAAAACATAAATCTTTGAATCGGCCCGTTTTTGGGGAAGATCCCGGGTCTCTTCTTTTTTCTTTTTATTCCTTTCGGGAGAATTAACAAAATCAGTTATCATGTATGCAACAATTACTGTTGCCAGGATGATAAAAACGATTATAACCTGATTCTTCCTCATGACTTAGTTTTTTTCTCCTGTTTCAATACACAGAAGGTTATGTGCATCCCTCAGAATCAGATACCTGCCTGCCAGGGCCATAGGGGCCCATGCTTCAATGGCTGAAAAAAGCTTGTGTTTTGCCAGAAGCTCTGCAGTGCCCTCCCCGGTCCTGAACAGATACAGCGTGCCTTCGTCATCGAGCAGCAACATCTTGTCCCCCCGCATAATATAAGGTCCCATGCCTTTTCCGAACCTAAGATCCTTGCCGCTTGTCCATACAGGTTTTCGGATATCGGAGATGTTGTAACAGGTAAGCTGACGCTTCAGTTCACCCGAATTATCTGGCATAACAGTCCATATATAATCCCCGGTCTTAATGGGAGTATGCTGTTCTGCAGAAATACCCTCATTGGGTTTGTGTTTCTGAACCACGGTCGCCGTGAAGGTATCGCCATTGCGGGAGACTTTAATCCTGGCGGTGCCGGCCCCGTAGGTTCCGAATGCCAGGAATTCTCCGTTGCCCAGGTAAACAGGGGATGCAACAACAATTGACGGATTCCAGTCGCTTGTTTTCCATAACAGGCGTCCGTTGTCGGCCTTTTCGGCTGAGACTCCCACGACTCCGCCGATGGCATGATATACATACATCCTTTTTCCCGAAATGGTCATAGGCATGATCGAAGTGTGCGACATACGCATTGAATCGGCATTGGGAGTCTCCCATACGGTTTTTCCGGTCGCAATGTCAACTGCAGTCATTATTGCCCTGCCTCCCGGAGCAAGTATCACAAGGTCATCATCAATCAGGGGGCACTGCCCGTTATAGAATTCCGGTGTTATTTTTCCCTTTGCCGATCCCGGTATGCCGAATTCTTTCTCAAGATCCCTTGTCCATTTTAAATCGCCTGTGGCCGCGTCGACACACATCACGTGGGAGCGGGGGCCCATGGTAACAACGTACTTATCGGTCACTGCCGGTACGGTTCTTGAGTATCCGTGGTTTCTCTTGAATTCCACTTTGTACCAGCGCCGCCAGAGCTCTGTACCAGATGCCAGGGAGAAACACCTGAGCATATCTGCTTTGCGGCGTTCGTTGTAATCGAGAATATAAACCCTTCCGTTTGACACTGCGGGTCCTGCATATCCTTCACCGAGCTCGGTTCTCCAGAGAACCGGGGGTCCGGATGTATCCCATTTTTCGGCAAGGGGGATGGTTTCCCTGCTTATATTGTCAAAAAAGGCACCTCTGAATCTTGTCCAGCTGCCTTCTTCACTGCCGGTTAATTCTCCAAGCATTTCAAAGTTTTCTCCAATGGTTATGGAGTCGGCTACTGCGGTCCTGACCGGCCGGTTATCCATCCCGGGAATCCTTTCCACCACCCTGTATCCGGGATCAGCAGCCTGCCACCAGATAAAGGCAACTGCAAATACCGATGAAGCTATTACAACCAATAGAATATTTCTGCCGCTCATAATTTCAGGTATGCAACCTTCAAAAATAATAAAGAAAACCCTGTGAATTAACCCTGGTTATTCCTTCTGCCACCCTGTTTTTGTTTACGCCATAATGGCTGAACTTTTTTTCATCCCGCACCCTCCACATTCTCTTTTGCTTCGGTGGAGAGTGCGTCCTGCACCTTATATTACTTACCCGCCTTTATGGAAAAAACAGCCAGGTAGTTTCCGTGCCTTACAAAAAGGCGTCCCTTGTCAATGACCATGTGTGCCCAGTGCGGTCCTTCGCCCTTTGTTATCCTGAAAGAGCTCACTACATCCAGTTTTGCCGGGTCGGGTCTGATTAATGCAACATTTCCGTCTTTTTCCTCGTATATATATATCATGCCGTCTGCTGCAATAATTGAACCTTTGTTTTTCCACTGAGTGATCCATTTTGTTTCTCCTGTATTCCAGTCGGTGCAGGTCCATCTGCCCATATTGTTGTTGTCATGCGTGGAGCTGTAGACATAGTTGCCGAGAAGGATCATTCCGCCGACATGAGGGTTCAGCAGGGGGTTTTTCCAAACCAGGGAAGGGTTGCCGCCGGCGTTCAGTTTTATCTTTGCCCCAGTCTGTCCGTACCCGTTTCCTGCCACGATAGCGCCGTCCCTGTAAAGAGGTGTGTTGATATGGTTCCTTCCCCGGTGTTCATCATTCACGGCCTCATAATCAAATTTCCAGATTACTTTTCCATCGGAAGCATTAATCCCAAGGATGTATTTCTGCGAGTAGGTTACTATTGTTTTCACTCCGTTGAATTCGATAAGAAGCGGACTGGCATACATTGCTCCTGTTTCCGCAACAGGAGTTTCCCATATCACCGAACCGTTATCGGCGTTAAAGGCTGCCATGAAAGCCTTATTGCCGGCCGGAGTGGCAATGACTTTATTATCAACGACAAGCGGGGATTCTGCAATACCGAATCTCTGCTCTGTGGCATCATATTTCTGGTAATGGTTCACTGTCCACAGCAGTTTTCCTTCTTTGCTTATGCAGGCAAGGTCACCCCGGCCGCTTATTACATAAAGCTTGCCGTTGCTGTAGGTGGGGGTGCAGCGGCTCTCCTGGTAGTTCTTTGTTCCGATTTTGCCATAGGCAACTTCCCATTTTTTCCTGCCATCGGATGTCAGCGCCGACAGGTAATCAGTACCATCCCGCGATCCGGTAATGTATATAATATCGTCCACCACGGTTACGCTGGAATAACCAACCCCAACCTCGGTTGATTCCCATAACAATGAAGGACCTTCGGCAGGCCACGATTTAAGTAAACCCGTTTCGTTATAAACACCGGAGCGGCCGGGGCCGCGCCAGCCTGCCTGTTGTGCTTCTGAAACATAATAGTTTGCAAGAAAACAGATTGTGATGATAAAAATGAGCTTAAATGATTTTTTCATACTTTCAGTTTTTAGATTTTGCAATATATGTAATAAAATTTTATCAGTTCATTTTTATTGCATTCAGGATATTTTTAATGCCCCCTTTTAACAATAATTAATAAATTTATACCACCCGATATACTCCAAACCAAATGAAACGATACGGTATTTCACTACCTGCAATTGCCTGTTTGTCAGGAGCTCTTGTATCCTGTACCGGCAATAAAGACGAAAAACATCCTCCAAACATTATCTATATCATTGCCGACGATCTTGGTTACGCCGATCTGAGCTGTTACGGTCAGCAGAGATTCAGCACTCCAAACATCGACAGGCTTGCTGCCGGTGGTATGATGTTCACCCAACACTATTCAGGGTCGACAGTATCGGCACCTTCGCGTTCGTGCCTGATGACGGGAATGCATACCGGCCATACTCCTGTCAGAGGCAACCGTGAGATGAAACCTGAAGGCCAGTGGCCTTTGCCGGCTGAAACAGTCACGATAGCCGAGATGCTTAAGGCAAAAGGTTACACTACAGGTGCATTCGGGAAATGGGGACTTGGTTTCATTGATACCGAAGGTGATCCGAATTCTCAGGGTTTTGATGAGTTCTACGGCTACAACTGTCAGAGGCTTGCCCATAATTACTATCCGGAGTACCTCTGGCATAACCATGAAAAAATTCTTCTCCCCGAAAACGACAGCGGTAAAACAGGAGCACATAGTGCCGTGCTGATCCAGAAAGCCGCATTGAGGTTTATTGAAAATAACAGGGAAAAACCTTTCTTCCTTTTCTATCCGGGCACAATTCCCCACGCCGAGCTTTATGCCACAGAAGTTTATATGCAGAAACACAGGGGTAAGTATGATCCCGAGAAATCGTTTAAAGGCGTGGATGACGGCCCGGACTTCCGCAGGGGACCTTACGGTTCACAGCCTGAAGCGCATGCGGCTTTTGCAGCCATGATAAACATGCTCGACGACTGCGTGGGAGAGATACTGGACAAACTTGAAGAACTAAACCTTACAGAAAATACCATTGTTATTTTCACATCCGATAACGGCCCGCATCTTGAAGCCGGGGCGGACCCCGATTATTTTGACAGTAACGGTCCTTTCAGGGGTTACAAGAGGGACCTTTATGAGGGAGGTATCCGCGTCCCGATGATCGCCAGATGGCCGGGAATGATAAAACCGGGGTCGAAAACCGATCATGTATCGGCATTCTGGGATGTGATGCCGACTCTTGCGGAAATTGCCGGTGCACAAGTTCCTGACAGCACCGACGGTATCTCTTTTCTGCCTGTACTTCTCGGCAAAAAGAAACAAAGGCAGCACGAATACCTGTACTGGGAGTTCCATGAGCAGGGCGGTAAACAGGCAGTGAGAACGGGCAACTGGAAAGGCGTGCGACTTAATGTTAACAAAGACCCTGATGGAAAGATTGAGTTGTACAACCTTTCGGAAGACCCGGGAGAGACAAAAGATGTTTCGGCAGAATTTCCAGATATAGTGAATAATATAACGAAGACAATGAAAATGGCACATAAGCCGTCGGATATATTCAGGTTCGCATTTGAAAATAACTGATATTTCTTATATGAAAAGCACAGGATATGTATATAGTGCGATGGCCATCGCGGCAGCGCATCTTTTTACAGGCTGCGGCGGACAGGTTCCGGAAAGGCCGAATGTCATAATCATCTATGCCGACGATCTTGGCTACGGCGACGTAAGCTGTTACGGCGCAACTTCAATCAGTACTCCCAATATCGACAGGCTGGCCCGGCAGGGACTCAGATTCTCCAACGCACACTGTACTTCCGCTACAAGCACCCCTTCGCGCTATTCACTGCTGACCGGGGAATATGCCTGGAGACGAAAAGGAACAAATGTTCTGCCCGGTGATGCTTCCGCAATAATTACTCCGGGCCGTACTACTGTTGCGTCGGTGCTGAGGCAGGCAGGTTATACAACAGGGGTTGTCGGAAAATGGCACCTCGGGCTCGGACCCGCCGGCGGACCCGACTGGAACGGCGACATCACCCACAGCCCGCTGGACATAGGATTCGACTACAGCTTTCTAATCCCCGCCACGGGCGACCGCGTACCCTGCGTTTATGTTGAGAACAGGAGAGTGCTGCGCCTTGACCCTTCCGACCCGATAACAATCGACTACCAGAAGAAAACCGGCGACTGGCCCACCGGAAAGGAAAACCCTGAACTGCTCAAGATGCATCCCAGCCACGGCCACGACATGACAATAGTAAACGGCATCAGCAGGATAGGATATATGACCGGAGGACGATCCGCCCTCTCGGTCGACGAAGACATGGCGGATACAATAACCTCACGGGCAGTCAGATTTATCGAAAGAAACAAGGCCAACCCTTTCTTTCTTTATTTTGCAACCCACGATATTCACGTTCCCAGGGTTCCTCATCAGCGCTTCGCCGGCAAGAGCGGCATGGGTCCGCGCGGCGATGCGATCCTCGAGTTCGACTGGTCGGTGGGAGAGATACTGAATACAATAGACAGGCTTAACCTTAACAAAAAAACACTCATAATACTCACCAGCGATAACGGACCCGTTG
Organism: Bacteroidales bacterium; assembly: GCA_029974835.1. GTDB lineage: Bacteria > Bacteroidota > Bacteroidia > Bacteroidales > VadinHA17 > LD21. The sequence goes on along the minus strand of JARKQN010000020.1, from coordinate 2,206 downwards.
TGGACGACGGCTACAAAGACATGGCCGTGGAGCTTCTCGGAAACCATAAGCCTGCCGGACCGCTCAGAGGCGGAAAGTACAGCCTCTTCGACGGCGGAACCCGCATTATGTTTATCGCATCATGGCCCGGTACCATCCGACCGGGAACTTCAGATGCTCTCTTCAGTCAGGTCGACCTCCTTGCATCACTGGCAGCCCTTACTGATCAAAAACTTTCGGAAGACGACGCACCCGACAGTTTCAATATGCTTAACACACTTCTCGGGAAAGATAAGAAAGGACGCGAATGGCTGGTAGAGCAGGCCGGAAGGCTCACCATCATAAAAGGCGACTGGAAATACATAGAACCCGGCCCGGGTGCAAAAATCCAGATAAATACCAATACAGAAACCGGTAATGATCCAATGCCTCAACTTTACAACCTGAAAAACGACATAGGAGAAAAAAATAACCTGGCCGGACAATTTCCTGAAATTGTAAAAGAACTTTCAGAACTGCTTGGTAAAATAAAATCCACCGGAAAAACCAGAGACCTGACTCATATCCTTGTCACTTCTAATTAAATGGAAAATGAAGAGATATGTTATATATCAATTCATTCCCCCGCTCCATTTGGAGAGGGGGACCAAGGGGGAGAGGCTGTCAAAGAGGGGGTGAGTCGAAAAAAAAACATATTATGCTCCACAAGAAATACATATTAAAGTTCAGCTTTCTTGCAATAACGCCGCTTACATTGGTTCTTGCAAGTAGCTGCAGGCAAGATAAAAAACCTAACATCATCTTTATTCTCGCCGACGACCTTGGCTATTCCGACCTGGGGTGTTACGGAAGTACTTTCTATGAAACTCCCAACCTTGACCGTCTTGCAATTCAGGGAGTTACTTTCTCCGATGCTTACGCATCCTGCCCCGTCTCATCACCAACACGGGCATCAATAATGACTGGTAAGTATCCGGTTAAAACCGGCATAACCGACTGGATACCCGGAAGACAGGCTACCAATAGTGGAAGTCCTTCAGATAAACTGATCGCCCAGCCCTTTAATCTTAAGCTGGATCTTGAGGAAGTTACAATTGCAGAGGTATTAAGGAAAAACGGTTATATCACAATGATTTCCGGTAAATGGCACCTTGGCGAAGACTCTATTTACTGGCCTGAAAATCAGGGTTTCGCAGTAAATGCAGGCGGTTTCAGCAAGGGAGCCCCTGTCCGCAACAAAACAGCAAACGGATATTTCTCACCCTACGGAAATCCAAGGCTGAATGATGGACCACCGGGTGAATACCTTACAGACCGCCAGACTGACGAAGCAATAAAATTCATTGAAAAAAACAGAAAAAAGCCTTTTTACCTCTATCTCTCATACTATGCAGTCCATAACCCGATGCAGGCAAAAGAGGAACATATAAAAAAGTTTGCCGGAAAGGCAGAATCAACCGGATTGTCAAAAGTTGAACCGTTTACCCGCGACCGTGACTGGATCAGGCCTGATATGAGTAATAATTACAAAGAGCGCATTATCCAGAGCAACCCGGTTTATGCTGCCATGATTTACAGCATGGATGAAAACATTGGCAGAGTGCTTAAAAAAGTAGAAGAGCTTGGTATAGAAGACAATACAATCATCTTCTTCACTTCAGATAATGGGGGGCTCTCAACATCTGAAGGCTCTCCAACATGCAATACTCCCCTCAGGGCAGGAAAGGGATGGCTCTACGAAGGAGGTATCAGAGTACCTTTAATAATTAAATATCCTGAAAAAGGTAAACCCGGAACAATGATCCGCACACCTGTTTCCACTATTGATTTTTTCCCTGCAATTCTCGATATGTGCGGAATCAAATATAACAATGAAAACATTGATGGTTTAAGTCTGCTGCCATTGTTTCAAAAGGACGATATGCCTGAACGGCCTCTATTCTGGCATTATCCGCATTACTCAAACCAGGGAGTGGAGCCAGGCAGCGCAGTCAGACTCGGCAGATACAAACTTATTGACAATTTTGAAAGAGAACGACTTGAACTTTATGATCTGGAATCTGATATATCAGAAAAATACGATATCTCAGATGCTAACCCTGAGAAAACAAAAGAGCTTTACAAATTGCTGGACGAATGGCGCAAAGCAAACAATGCCAGGATTATGCTTCACAATCCAAACTGGAAAGGCAAATCAGAATAAACCTGATAAATGTATAATATTATG
>JARKQN010000012.1 GCA_029974835.1 Bacteroidales bacterium | reverse complement strand
ACGGGCTTTTTATCGGCAATGGTTATATGGGGGCAAATGTGTTCGGAAGAACTCATAACGAAAGGATTGCCTTAAACGAATCAACCTTCTGGTCGGGCAGACCTCATGATTATAACGACTATGAGGCAAATAAATATTTTGAAGAGATTAAAAATCTTGTCTTTGCCGGTAAATTTAGCGAGGCAGAAGAGCTGGCCGACAGGCATTTCTACGGAAAACCCGCAGCACAGCAGGCCTACCAGCCTCTTGGTGATCTGATCCTCACTTTTTCCAACAAGGGTGATTCTGTAAGAAACTACTGCCGGGAGCTTAACATGGAAACGGGAGTGGTGAAGATTACCTACACAGAGGGTGACGTGAAGATGACACGCGAGGTGTTTATGTCGTATCCCGACCATGTAATGGTGATGAAGGTGTCGGCAGATAAACCCGGAAAAGTCTCACTGGAGGCAAAACTTAAAAGCCCTTTTTCCGAAAAAACAACGGCAAAAGACAACAGGCTGACCTTAAACGGAACATGGAAATATCTCCCCGAAACTGAAAGCTGGCTGATTGCCAAAGTTGAAGGACAAGGGATGAGGTTCCAGACAGATCTAATTGCATTGCCCGAAAAGGGGAAACTGATGGCCACCGACTCAAGCCTTGTGATATCTGACGCCAGTTCGGTGACACTTATCCTCACGGCTGCCACGAGCTTTGTTAATTACACTGATATAAGCGGAGACCCTGCGGCAAAATGCGAAGAAATACTGGCAGGAGTAAAAGGAAAGAATTTCGCTGCTTTGAAGAAAACCCACCTGGACGATTTCACCGGATTAATGAGCAGGGTTCATCTCAGGATAGGTGATCCGGCCATGAATGAAAAACCTACAGATGAGAGGATTGCAAATATTAAAAAAGGCCTTCCCGACCCGGATCTTCTGGCGAAGATATTCCAGTTTGGCCGTTATATACTCGTTTCAAGCAGCAGGCCAGGCAGTGAACCTGCAAATCTGCAGGGGCGGTGGAACCAGGATCTGCTTCCGAACTGGGGCAGCAAGTACACTATTAACATCAACACTGAGATGAATTACTGGCCGGCAGAGGTGACCAACCTGTCGGAATGCCACATGCCGTTGTTTCACATGCTGAAGGACCTGGCAGAGAACGGGGCAAAGACTGCAAAGGCTTATTACAATGCCGGGGGCTGGGTGGCTCATCATAATACCGACCTCTGGCGCGGCACTGCACCTGTCGATGCCGCACGATACGGAATGTGGCCGGTGGGAGGCAGCTGGCTTTGCCAGCATATATGGGAACATTACCTCTATACCGGAGATGTCGGATTCCTGAGAGAGTACTACCCGATAATGAAAGGCTCCGCACAATTCCTCATGGATATAATGACCATCGAACCAAAACACGGCTGGCTGGTCATCCCATTCTCAATGTCGCCAGAACAGGGATTTTTCGTAAAGGAGGGGGCAAAAGAAGCTTTCCTTTCAACAGGACCTACGATGAACACCGGGATAATTCTGGATTTGTTTCCCAATTGCATTGAGGCGGGGAAGATACTGGGCGTTGACAGGGAGTTCGGCGAACAGCTGAGCGAGGCACTCACGAAAATACCGCCCTACCAGATCGGGAAAGACGGCCTTCTGCAGGTCTGGACCGAAGACTGGATCAGAGGCAACGAAGGGCACAATATGTCGGCGAACTTCGGATTCTTCCCGGGCAAATCCATCACCCTGCGCGGTAATCCTGAGATTGCCGCGGCAATTCAGAAATGGCTCGAACCACGCCGCGCGCGTACAAGCTGGACAAGCGCCTGGGATATATGCGACTGGGCCAGACTTGAAAACGGCATCAAAACAGATACGGTTATTAAACAGTTCTTCCTTGCGCCGGGGCCCAGAGGCGGAATAGGGAATAATTTCCAGAACACATCCAGCAACCAGTCGGATGCAAACTACGGCTATACTGCAGCTGTCGCAGAATGCCTTCTGCAAAGCCATGCAGGCGAGATATCATTATTGCCGGCTCTGCCTGTAAGCTGGAAAAATGGCTCAGTGACAGGCCTCAGGGCAAGAGGAGGATTTGAGGTTGACATTGAATGGAAAGACGGAAAACTTAAAAAAGCCGAAATAACCTCCCTGCTGGGAAATCCATGCGCTGTAAGAGCTAACGGAAAAGTGACAAACTACAATCCGGCCAAAGGTGAAAAAATTATTATCAGGGATATTTAAAACTAACTTCCAATTATAAATCTACGAAAAATGAACAGAAAGGTTACAAAAATCGCACTGCTTTTACTTTGCAGTATTTTTATTTCAGCTGCTTTGGGAGACGGCAGTAAAGGAAAGAAACCTATTTACCTTAATACGGCCTATTCATTCAGGGAAAGGGCCGCCGACCTGGTGTCAAGAATGACTCCCGAGGAAAAGCAGACTCAGCTTGGGAATACAATGCCGGCAATACCACGTCTGGGCGTAAACAAATATGACGTTTGGGGAGAGGCTCTCCACGGGGTAATGGGCAGAAACAACAACAGCGGCAAGACTGCGACTTCATTCCCTAACAGTGTGGCGGTCGGCTCAACGTGGGACCCCGGGCTGATAAAGAAAGAGACTTCTGTGATTGCCGATGAGGCAAGAGGCTTCAACCACGATCTGATTTTCACGCTGACCTACTGGTCGCCGGTTGTTGAACCGACGCGCGATCCCAGATGGGGAAGGACAGCGGAGACTTTCGGAGAAGATCCCTTCCTTGTATCTCAGATAGGAGGCGGTTTTGTCCGCGGCCTGATGGGAGACGATCCGCTGTACCTGAAAGCTGTTCCCTGCGGCAAACATTATCTGGCAAACAATACAGAGTTTAACCGCCATAACGGCAGCGCCGATATGGACGACAGGGATATGAGGGAGTATTATCTTGCACCTTACAAGGCCTTGATTGAGAAAGACAGGCTTCCTGCAATAATGTCCGCGTACAGTGCAATAAACGGTGTTCCCGTTTCAGCCAGCAGGTTCCTCATCGATACCATTGCGAGAAGAACCTACGGACTCGACGGGTACGTGACCGGCGACTGCGGGGCTATTTCTGATATACGCTCCGGACATCGCTATGTTCAGACTGCTGAAGAGGCAACGGCACTGGGACTCAAATCGGGTGTTGATACCGATTGCGGAAGCGTTTATCAGACCAGCGCCCTTAATGCCCTTGCAAAAGGCCTTATTACCGAAGCTGAAATTGACAAGGCCCTGGTCAATATCTTTACCATAAGAATGAGACTTGGGGAATTTGATCCAAAGGAAAAGGTGACTTATGCCGGCATTAAACCGGGAATAATCAATGACCCTTCACATAACGACCTTGCCGTTGAAATAGCAACAAAAACTCCTGTGCTGCTTAAAAATGAAATTTCATCAAAGACCGGACAGAAGGCCCTCCCGCTGAATACGGCAGGCATCAAAAAAATTGCAGTTCTCGGTCCTCAGGCCGACAGGGTGGAATTAGGCGATTATTCAGGGGAAGTCGAACCCGGACTGAAAGTCACTCCTCTGGCAGGAATAAAAAATTACTTAAAGGAAAAAGGACCCGATATCGAGGTTGTTCATAGTTCCGGCGGAAACACGGAGAGAAGAACGGATTTCATTACATTAAACAGTTTTGCAACCAGGTCAAAAGACGGAAGCCTCAGGGAATATAACGCGGCTAATTTCAATGCCTCGGCATCAGGTATTATTGTCTCTTCACGGTTCGGAGGCCCTTCAATTAGGGGAATCAAAGACGGCGACTGGACTGCCTATGACAATATTGTTCTTACAGACCTGGATTCAATTATATTCACAATGTCTGTTGCAGCAGGAGGCACCATAGAGGCAAGGGTAGGATCGGTAACAGGCAATATAATTGCTTCCCAGAAAGTGCAGCCGCCTGCACAGCAGCAGGGAGCACCCGGAGGATTCAGAATGGGTGGAAGACCAACCACTGTCAGAACAAAAGTTAATACCCTTGGAATTACAGGCCCGCAGACTATCGTGATGGTTTACCGTGAGCCGGAACCACCTGCAACCGACAAGGCCACTCTCGACATGGCAGCATCTGCCGATGTAGCACTCGTTTTTGTCGGTACCGACCAGTCAACCGGACGCGAAGAGTCAGACAGGTTTTCGCTGGCACTGCCCGGCAACCAGACTGAACTTATTAAAGCGGTCGCTTCTGTAAACCCGAATACAATAGTTATTATGCAGGGAATGGGAATGGTGGAAGTTGAAGATTTCAGAAATCTGAAAAATATTCCGGGAATGATCTGGACCGGTTACAACGGTCAGGCTCAGGGAACCGCAATGGCCCGTATTTTGTTCGGAGATGTTAACCCGGGCGGTAAACTGAGTTTCTCATGGTACAAATCAGTCAGAGACCTTCCCGAATTCAATAATTATAACCTCCGCAGAGGCAACGGCAGCGTAGGCAGAACCTACTGGTATTTTAACGGCGATGTCTCGTATGAATTCGGATACGGACTATCCTATACAACTTTCGAGTACAGTAATTTTGCAATCAGCAGAAAAAATATCACGCCAAACGACAAGGTTACCGTGACATTCGACATTACAAATACCGGTAATGCCGACGGCGATGAAATAGCACAGGTGTATGTAAGAACCCCTGAAAGCCCTGCCTATCTGCAAAGACCGATAAAAAGGCTTAAAGGATTCAAAAGAGTCACCATTCCTGCCGGTCAGACAAAAACCGTATCGGTCGATATTGATTGCTCCGACCTGTGGTTCTGGGACACTGAAAACAAAAGAATCACTTTCGACAAAGGGAAATACATATTTGAAATCGGCTCGTCGTCAAAGAATATAAAAGGACAGGTTGAAGCAACCATGTCAGGGGAGTATATTCCCAGACTGAAGACAGTGGTTATTGAAAGCAACAAGGTTGTTTTCCGGCCGGGCAATACAGGTACAACCACCCTTACAGCAAACCTGACAGATGACAGTTTTATTGACATCAGGAAAGCCAGTGTGGTTTATAAAAGCAATAACCCTGCTGTCGTAACTGTTGATGAATCCGGGAATTTAACGGCAATGAGACCCGGAATAGCTTCCGTTTTTGCCTATGTCACATATAACGGGGTAACCGTGTCGAACAGCTGTCCCATAAAAGTAATGCCCGACCTTTCACCGGCCTCCGTAACAGTTGATAAAAAGAAACTGCCGGGCTTCGACAGCAATGTCAAGGCATACAGCTATCTGCTTAGGGCAGGCTCAAAGATTCCGGTTGTAAGTGCAACTGCGGTCAACAAGGATGTAGAGGTTGTTGTTGAACAGGCCAAGGGATTACCCGGGACCGCAGTCATAAATTTCCTCGATAATTATACCCATGAAAAGAACACCTATTACATTAATTTCGGTGTCAGTTCGGTCAGCGACGAATTCAATGGTCCAAATGTCGGAAGTCAATGGAGCTGGCTGAGAGAGAATCCGGCAACACGTTCACTTACTTCCAGGCCCGGCACACTGACCATCACCAGCGAAAAAGGAGATGTTTCGGAGGGAAGCAATAACGCGAAAAACATTCTTTTGCAAAGTGCCAACAGCGACTGGACCATCGAAACAAAACTAACTTGCTCCAGATCTCCTTCACAGCCGGAGAATGCTGGAATAATTGCTTACGAGGATGATGACAATTTTGTCAAGCTGATGCTCAGAGCCGTGATTAAAACAACAAGGCAGAGAGGGACACAACCCGGTACCGTGGACTTCCTGATAGAAGAAAATGGAATAGCCAAATCAATAGGCTCATTTAATCTGAGTAATGAAATAACCGGATCCAATGCCCTTTTACTTAAACTGGAAAAGAAAGGGAATACCTACACAGCTTACTATTCGGTTGACGGGACAGAGTTCAAAAAGCTTGGTACCGGTGAAGCAATGCTCAGGGACATCAGAGCGGGTTTGATTGTCTGCGACGGAATAATTACACAGAGCATGACCAGTACCTATTATTTCGATTCGGACACCACCAAACCCGATACTCCTTTCAATGTATCCTTTGACTATTTCCGTATTGTTAACAGCGGACTGAAATAATGAATATTTAAAGTGTCGGGAGACTCAAGGCTTTTCTTATGCCGGCAATGAATTAATTATTGCCGGCTTAAGATTTTAACCTGGCATGAATTTAAAAATACAAATGGATCAGACTATGACACAAAAAGCAGTGGTAACAGGAGCAGGCGGATTTATCGGCGGGCACCTGACCGGGAAGTTGTTAAACATGGGTTATCTGGTACGGGCAGTCGACAAGAAACCCTTAAACCAGTGGTACCAGGTATTTGAAAAAGCTGACAACCTTGTACTTGACCTGAATATCAGGGAAAATTGCTACAGGGCGGTTAACGGTTACAACGAGGTGTTTAACCTTGCAGCAGATATGGGGGGCATGGGGTTTATTGAAACCCACAAGGCCGACTGCATGCTGAGTGTGCTGATCAATACCCATATGCTGATGGCTGCAAGAGATTGCGGCATCGAAAGGTATTTCTATTCCTCTTCAGCCTGCGTTTACAACGGCGAGAAACAGACTGATCCGGATAATCCCGGACTTAAGGAATCCGACGCCTATCCTGCACTTGCCGAAGACGGATACGGGTGGGAAAAACTCTTCAGCGAGCGTATGTGCCGCCATTTTATGGAAGATTACGGGCTGACGACACGGGTGGCAAGATTTCATAATGTTTACGGCCCTTATGGGACTTATGACGGCGGAAGGGAAAAAGCTCCTGCTGCAATTTGCAGAAAAGTGATCGATAAGGAGCTTTACGGAAAAGATGAAATAGTGATCTGGGGAGATGGTCATCAGACTCGCAGTTTTATGTATATTGACGACTGCATAAAGGGGATTATCGACATTATGTACAGCGATATCGAAGAGCCGATAAACCTGGGAAGCAGCGAAATGGTTTCAATAAACCAGCTGGTTGATTATGTTGAAGACATTGCCGGGTATAAACTGAAACGGAAATATGACCCCGATGCACCGAAAGGCGTGCGGGGAAGAAACAGCGACAACACGCTGATAAGGAAATATCTTAACTGGGAACCATCTATTCCTCTCAGGGAGGGACTGAAGAAGACTTATGCATGGATCCGCGAACAGATGATCAGGGATAAGGAAATGATGCAAAAGAACAAGGGGAAAAAAGGACATGGTTACCGGTCGGTCTTTAACGATTGATATTTACCACTTGTACCTGATTCAGTATCCGAACGAGGTAGTATTTATCAGAAGGATATTTCCTGCATTATAAAGATTGATGAAAGAAAAAAAAGTAATGGTAAGCGGCTGCTACGACCTGTTTCACGGAGGTCATGTGGCTTTTTTCAAAACAGCAGCCGCCTACGGTAAGCTCTATGTGGCAATTGGAAAGGATTCGAACATCCTTGAACTGAAGGGTAAAGCCCCCTATTTTTCCGAGAAAGAACGGCAATATATTGTTGGTTCGGTGAAATATGTTCATGAAGCGTTTATAGCGTCGGGCAGGGGAATGCTCGATTTTGAACCCGATATGAAAAGGATAAAGCCCGATATATTTATCGTTAATTCTGACGGGCATACCCCCGAAAAAGAAAAGCTTTGCAGGGACCTGGGAGTGGAATACATTATCCTCGAAAGAATCCCTGAACCGGGTTTGCCTGCCCGTTCAAGCTCCGGTACAAAACGTGACATGCAGTTCCCCTACAGAATATGCATAGCCGGAGGCTGGATGGATCAGCCGTGGGTGTCGGAAGTTTATCCCGGAGCCGTTGTGGTGGCCCAGCTCAGGCCTGATATTGAATTCAACGAAAGAGCCGGAATGGCAACAAGTTCCAGAAAAGTTGCTCTTGAGCTTTGGGGAGGAAAGATTCCTGAAGGCGATCCTGTAAGAAATGCAAGACTTCTGTTTGGCGCTGAAAACCCGCCGGGATCGCAATATGTTTCCGGCTCACAGGACCATCTGGGCCTTCTCGTTCCCGGAATCAGCAGGCTGTATTATGAAGGCGGTTACTGGCCGTCAGGTATCGAAACATGCAGGGAGCCTTCAGTATGCGATTGGCTTTCAGATGTTTTACAGCTTATTCCTCTGAATCCCCGGCCTTCAGGTTATGACCCAATCGCTTTAAAGAATCTCAGGAGAGAATATGTGAAGGAACTTGGTGATTCGGGAATTGAATGTTGGGAAAGCATTGTCAATAAGGATGTTACAGGCCTTGGCAAAGCAATGACCAGATCGTTTCTTGCCTGGAAAAAAATTTTGCCATATACGGTTCCTGATCACATTATGGATGAAATGAATAAATATCTTACAAAATATCCGGGTGCAATAACGTCCGGAAGCGGCGGAGGTTATGCGGTAGTGGCCTCCGAAGAGAGAATTGAAGGGGCGGTAAGAATAAGGGTAAGATATTAGCAATAAAATTCTTAACAGAAATCTCCCTGCAGACCGGGTTTTTACAGGAAAAAATTAAATTATTATGAAACGAAGAAAATTTCTCAGGAGCGGTGCGGTTGCTGCCGGTATTGTAACCATTCCCGGAGCTTTGCTTCCCCTTACAGGCTGCAATGAGGCCGCTAAAGAAACCTCTGTGGCCTCCTCAACAGGCAGAAAAAAGAAAGGGGAAATTCGTTCTTCCGCGTATATGAAGAAAGCGGGATCGGGGAAGAAGTTACCCAAACCTGCCGTATCCCTTCAAACGCACCGGACTCTCCAGGGCATACAGATAACACCCATGCCCCTGGCTGAGCGTATCAGGAGAAAGATTGTCCCGCGAAAAGGCTTTTGCAGCCTGGTGCCTGGAGGTGATGTTCTTCTGTCAGGCAACGGTGCTGTGAGCATCGAAGTGGCGGGCAACCCGTATTCGGAGCGAATTCCTTTTAATCATGAAAGTCTTTTCACCCCCCGCCGGAGGCCCTTCGAAGCTTCAGTAATTGCCCATATTCTGCCTAAGGTGCGGCAGATAATCCTTGACGGGAAATATCATGAAGCTGCAAGGTTCGCTTACGATGAATGGCACAAAACTCCGATAACACGGGGAATGGGTGGTTTTGGCGGCGGCAGATTTTCCCTGCTTTTGGAGTATGAGGAAAGCAGGACGGTAAGCGACTATCTCCGCACTGTTGATTTTGAGAGTACCGAGGTAAAGGTACACTGGACGGATGAGCGGGGCAAGTGGGTTCGCCGTGTTTTCGCATCCAGGCCCGACAATGTCGTAGTGCAGTGGCTGACCCCACCGTCTGGAGTACCGCTTAATGTCCGCATTACCATGTCGGAAGGAGGACCTGCAGTACGTGCCGGGGGAACAGGCGTAAATACGGCCGGTGTGCGCGGCAGGGGAGCAGTTGCGGGAAGCAGCGGGCCGGGCAATTCAAGTACTGATTTCAACAGCCAGAGACTGATAATTAAAGGCCGTCTCGACCCTGCGACTGACAACAGGGGATTTGCCAATATTACCCGTGTGGTTCAGGACGGCGGATCGGCCAGGATGGAGGGAAACACACTGGTGGTAGAAAATGCATCATCGGTTATTCTGCTAACACGAATCGATTATTTCCCCGATTACAGCGAGGAACAGGTTGAAGCTTCCGGTAAGTCACTGGAAGAACTTACCCCTGATTATAAAGTCCTGCTTGAACGTGCACGCAAAGTCCAGTCGGAAATGCTCAACCGTGTTACAATAGATTTCGGAGACGAATCAAAATATGGTTTGTCATCCGAAGAGCTTCTGTCCGATCAGCGTTCAAGCCAGGGATTTTCCGGAGCTTTTCTCAAAACTTTCTTTGAGATGTGCCGTTACTGGTTTATCCTTTCAAGCGGCAAGTATCTGACCGTTTCGGCACTCACAAATGTAAATATCAATCTTCAGATTGCTCCGATGAATCTGGGATATCATCGTGAAGGTGAACAGGCATACTTCAACTGGATGGAAAGTCTTGTGCCTGACTTTCGCACCAATGCCAGAAATATTTACGGTATGCGTGGTACTCACTATGCAATATCCCCCACAAAGGATTCGGGTGTTGTAACGATGTTCGACTATGCCGATAATACAGGAGAGATCTGGCCGCATCCTTACTGGATCAGTGCCGGCGGCTGGTGCCTGCGCCCCTTCTGGGACCATTACCTTGTAACCGGCGACATGGAATTCCTCAGAAAACGTATGGTCCCTGCATACAAGGACCTCGCCCTTTTTTATGAGGACTTTCTGACGTTAACCGATAAAAACGGAAATTATATCTTCGTTCCTTCTTTTTCTCCCGAGAACAACCCCGGCAATCTGAACAACGGCTGCATGGCGGTGATCAATGCCGCCATGGATATTTCCGTTTGCCGTGAGGTACTCTCCAATCTTGTGGAGGCCTGCGAATTGCTGGGCATTGAGGCCGAAAACATACCAAAATGGAAAGCGATGCTGAACAAGCTGCCCCCGCACATGACCGAGCCCGACGGGACTCTTAAGGAATGGGCATGGGAAGGACTTGAAGAGCGGTATAATCATCGTCACATCTCGCAATGCTACGGTGTCTGGCCCGGCGATGAAATTGACCCTGACCGCACGCCACATCTGGCCAGGGCTGCCGTCATCGCAACCCGTAAACGCGTACCGGAACGGCTCGCCGCCCACAGTCATTGCCAGCGGACACTTGTTGCAGCCAGACTCAAGGACAGTTTTATGGTGGAGACACAACTGCGGCTTATGATTGAACAGGGGTTCGTTAACACTACCTTTCTTTGTCCGCACGACCCATACGCCGGAATACGTATAGCCGATGCACAGGGCGGAATAGCCGCTATAATGATGGAAATGCTCGCATATTCACGCCCGGGTGTTATTGAAGTGCTGCCGGCTCTTCCTCCTTCCCTTACAATAGGATCGGTCAACGGAATGCTCCTCCGGACTTTTGCCAGAATGGATAAACTGTCATGGAACATGGAAGAACGAAACGTGGAAATGACCATTACTTCGTTCAGAAAACAGGATATCACTCTTATTGCCCGTTACGGTATCAATAGTATTTCAGCTTCCTCCGGTGTATTAACTGCCAGGCCGGAGAAGGGACAGGCCACCTGCAGTTTGCAGTTGCCTGAAGGAAAAGCGGTAGATATCCGTTTAAAGATTGGCAGACGTAACACGATGGATTGGATGAACTGGGTATAATTAACAGAAAAACCAAGGTCGATGAAACGAAGAAAATTTGTAAAAACAGGCGCAGTCGCAGCAGGACTGGCAGGAACTCTTGAATTACCGGGACTGGCAGCTGCAAATGACAACAATATACCTCAGTTGCCTGAACAGGCTGCTGATAACCGGCCGGCAGATTATATTAACCGGGTGCAGAATGACCCGTTTCTGCCAGGTATGCCCGTAGCGGCAAAATCTTATCCGGTAACACCAATGCCTCTGGCAGAACGCATAAGCCGAAAGGTTGTTCCCCAAAAGGGTTTTTGCAGTATCGCACCCGGAAATAAGGTCAGCGAGGCGCTGATAACAGGGAACGGTAAAGTGAATATTGAGTTGATGGGTGATCCCTGTACAGAACAGATACTTTTCCACCACGAAAGCCTGCTGATGCCCTGGAAAAGACCGGTGGAAGCACCGAAGGTGGCAGACATATTTCCCCGGCTGCGCCAGATGATGCTGGAAGGTAAAACCAGGGAAGCCATCGCTCTCGCAATGGACAGAATGAACCAAAGCCCTGTAAAACAGGACACGGAGCCTCACCTTACAATCCCCGCTTTCCTGATGAAGATAGATCTTCCCGGAAATGGTTCCGTCAGGAATTATCTGCGAACCGTAAACTTTGAAAACGGGGAAGTGAAAATAATCTGGACTGACGATGACGGAGAATGGAACAGACAGTTATTTGTTTCAAAACCCGACGATATAGTTGTTCAGCGTATTACTGCCCCCGCCGGAAAAACCTTTAAAGTCCGTGTCTCATTGCATAAGTCGGGCGGGTGGAGTATGGTGTCAGGAATGAACTGGGGAAGCAGAAGGGGGATAGGAACAACAGACCCTGACATGAAAGCCTTTGTACAACTGACCGAAGACCAGAAGAAATTTGCACCGAAAGGGGTCGAAGCATGCGAGGTTCGTCAGGTTACAGGTGAAAACATGCTGATTTACAAATGCCGGCTGGATCCTTCAGTTGATAACAGCGGTTATGCGGGTATAACACGGGTTATCGGTGAGGGAGGCAGAGCACACGTGGAGGGGAACGACCTGGTTGTGGAAAATGCCTCTTCCTTGATAATGCTTACGCGTATTGAATATTTTCCCGATTACAGTGAGAACAAAACCGAAGCTCTTCAGAAAAGCCTCGGCGAAATAACCCCCGATTATAACGGATTGCTCGAAAGACATGAAAAGGTACATTCGGAAATATTTAACCGCGTTTCAGTGGATTTCGGGGGCAGCGGCCAGTACGGAATTTCTGCAGAGGAACTTCTGACCGACCAGCGGACAAGACCTGACTACTCACCGGCTTTTCTGGAAAAGGTCTATGAAATGGGACGCCACTGGTTTATCATTAACAGCGGAAAGTATCCGTGTATTTCATCTCAGGTCAACTCCACCATCAACCTGCTGACTGCAGGCGCTGTTCAGGGGGATCTGAAGGAAGGCATGGAAGCTTACTTCAGATGGATGGAGGAAATAGCTCCGGATTGCAGAAAGAATTCAGAAAATATTTTCGGATTACAGGGCGCTTCGTATCCCCTGTTCCCCGATAAAGGTATTGGCGTCAGCTTCTATTACAACTCAGCCCCGGAAATAGGGATATGGCCTTACTGGATTTCTGCCGGGGGATGGCTTCTGAGACATTTCTGGGAATATTACCTGGCAACGGGAGATGAGGAATTTCTGAAAAACCGGCTGGTGCCTGCCTATAAAGAACTGGCACTTTTCTATGAGAATTTTCTTACTGTCACCGATAAAGACGGGAATTACATATTTGTTCCTTCTATCTCCCCGGAAAGTTTACCCCGCAGCACCGAACCTTCCGGTCCGGTACTGGTAAATGCCACAATGGATATCTCGGTGTGCAGGGAGGTACTGACAATTTTGATTCAGGCTTCGGAGATCCTGGGCATAGAAAAGGAGAATATTGAAAAATGGAATGCAATGCTCGACAGGATGCCTCCCTATATGGTTGAGATGGACGGTACCCTGAAAGAATGGGCCTGGCCGACTCTGCAGGAGCGTTACAGCAACCGGCATGTGTCTCATCTTTACGGCGTCTGGCCCGGAGATGAGATAGACCCGGACACCACTCCAGGGCTTGCTCTTGCTGCTGAGATAGCCAACAGGCGGCGTACTTTCGACACTATGTCCACAGCCGTTGCAGGTGAAACACTTGCTGCCTATGCCCGCTGTCACCGGGCCCTGGCAGGTGCACGCCTTAAGGACAATCTTATTGTTGATGTCCAGCTGCGCCATTTGCTTGAACAGGGTTACGTCAGCACTGCATTAAGATGTTCGCGCGAACCTTATGGCACCCCTGTTCCTGATGCCCAGGGCGGAATCCCGGCAATAATAACGGAAATGATTCTGTATTCACGTCCCGGGGTCATAGAAGTGCTTCCCGCCATACCCTCTTCTCTCAGGAAGGGAACTGTAAAAGGAATACTCTCACGGTCATTTGCAAGGATCAATAAACTGTCATGGAATCTCGATGAGAAAAAAGTCGCCATGACTATAATATCTTTTAAAAAACAGGACATAACACTGATTGCCCGGTATGGAATTGAAAATATATCAGCCCCCTCCGGTATAATTGAAAATACCGGGAAGGGCAATGCCGACTGTTTTATGCACCTGCCGGAGAACACTCCTGTGGAAATTGAAATGGAACTGGGTGATCATAGCCCCATGGATTGGATTTCAAACGTACGTTAGCGGTTTTTGATTACGGTCCGGAAAAATAACCGCCGGCCGACATGGATGGCAGGTTAAAAACACGGGGTAAAAGACTTTGATGAATAAAGACAAAAAAATAACTGCTCATGAGAAGTTTATTATTAAGTTTTCTGGTACTGGCAGCAATTACAGATGCCGGGGCACAGGCTGATACGCGGCTGAAACTATGGTACAAACAGCCTGCGAAACAATGGGTGGAAGCATTGCCTGTGGGCAATGGCCGGCTTGGCGCAATGGTCTTCGGCGATCCTGTAGCCGAAACGATACAGCTCAATGAAAATACCATCTGGGCCGGTTCTCCTTACCGGAACGACAATCCCGACGCCAGGGAAGCCCTGCCGGAAGTAAGAAAACTGATCTTTGAAGGGAAATACGGAGAGGCCCAGGATATTATCAACGCAAAATTCATCAGCAAAATATCGAACGGCATGCCCTATCAGACTGCCGGAAACCTGAAACTTGTGTTTCCCGGTCATGAAAATTACTCGGATTATTACAGGGAGCTCGATATTGAGAGAGCTGTTGTGTCTTCAAGGTATAACGTAAAAGGAGTTAATTATTCGACAACGGTGTTTTCTTCATATCCCGATCAGGTGATTGCTGTCAGGATAAGTGCCGACAAACCCCGCTCAGTATCCTTCACCGCTTCTCTGAACAGACCTTCGAAGGTGAATGTATATACAGCCGGAAATGATGTGCTGGTGATGGAAGGCAGAACCAACGATTTTGAATCCGTAAAGGGAGATCTGCTCCGGTTCGAAACAAGGGTTAAAATAATTCCTTCCGGAGGAAGAGTGGCAGCGGCCGATACGGTACTGAACGTTTCAGATGCAGATAATGTAACAATATATATTTCAATCGGGACAAACTTTAAGAAATATAACGATTTGGGTGGTGATGCATCACAAAAGGCTGATAGTTATCTCAGGGAGGTGGTGAAAAAAGATTTCAGCAGGGTTATTGAAGATCATGTTGCGGATTACCGGAAATTCTTCAACCGTGTCACACTTGACCTCGGCATAACGGAAGCAGCAGGAAAACCAACCGATCAGCGGGTGGAACAATTTGCAAAAAGTGACGACCCGCAGCTTGTGAGTTTATATTTTCAGTTTGGCAGGTATCTCCTGATATCATCATCGAGACCGGGAGGCCAGCCTGCAAATCTTCAGGGAATATGGAATTACCAGCTTACTCCCTCATGGGACAGCAAGTACACTGTAAACATCAATACGGAGATGAATTACTGGCCGGCCGAGCTGACCAATCTGGCCGAGATGCATGAGCCTCTGTTTCGGATGGTGCAGGAACTGTCAGAGACAGGGCGGCAGACTGCCCGGGATATGTATGGTGCCCGGGGGTGGGTGCTGCATCACAACACCGATATCTGGAGATTCACCGGCCCCATCGATGGTGCTTTCTGGGGCATGTGGCCTATGGGAGGAGCCTGGCTCTCACAGCATCTGTTCGACAGATATGACTTCAGCGGAGATTTAAACTTTCTGAAATCAATATACCCTGTTGTAAAGGAGGCTTCCTTGTTTTTCCTCGATTTCCTTGTTGAGGAGCCTGAACATAAATGGCTTGTTGTTGCACCTTCAGTCTCTCCGGAGAATGCTCCGCAGGTGCATCCCAAATATTCAATTTCTGCAGGGACAACAATGGATAACCAACTGCTCTTTGATCTTTTCTCAAAGACTGTTAAAGCTTCGAAGATACTGAAGGTGGACAATGATCTTGCCGTCAGGCTTGAAGCTGCACTTAAGCGTCTTCCGCCCATGCAGACAGGTAAATGGGGGCAGTTGCAGGAATGGATGTACGACTGGGATAATCCAAAAGACAACCACAGGCATGTGTCGCACTTATATGGTTTGTACCCGTCAAACCAGATTTCTCCTTTCAGGACCCCGGAATTATTTTCTGCTGCAAGGACTTCACTGGTTGCCCGCGGAGATGAATCAACCGGCTGGTCGATGGGATGGAAGGTAAATCTATGGGCACGCCTGCTTGACGGAGATCATGCATTTAAGCTTATAACCGACCAGCTTTCGCCGGCAATACAGCCGACGGGAAGGCAGAGGGGCGGAACCTATCCCAATCTTTTTGACTCACATCCTCCGTTCCAGATCGACGGTAATTTCGGCTGCACTGCAGGAATTGCCGAAATGCTGCTTCAGAGTCATGACGGAGCCATTCACCTTTTACCGGCTCTCCCCGGAGTATGGAAGAAGGGAAGCGTTAAGGGACTCAGAGCCAGGGGAGGCTTTGAAACAGACATTGAATGGGAAAACGGAGAGCTCACTTCAGCCACCATCAGGTCTTCACTGGGTGGTATTTGCAGGATCAGATCGTATGTTCCCCTCAGGGCAAAAGGTCTGAAACCGGCAAAAGGCCAAAACCCCAACCCGTTTTACAGAACACCGGATATTGCAAAGCCGTTGATCAACGGAGAGATATCACCTCTGCCGGTTCAGAGAAAAATATATGAATATGATATACCGACCCGCAAGGGTTCTGTTATAAAAATAACAAAAGGTTAAGTTAACCGGTTTATATTTCACCGGTTACCTCAACTTTGGCGTCTTCGTTCCTAAACGGCTCATCCCTGAACTCAATTCCCGGGCCGGGATGATTTTATAAACCGGCTTGTTTTCTCCGGGGCAGTTTATTTCTGAATAACCTTATTACCTTTAGTTATTCCGGATTCATTGAAGGCATCAACACTGAAATAATATGTTACGTCCTTGTTCAGTCCCGGAACAAGCAGAGAATTCTTTCCGTAAACAATAACAGATGTGTAAAGCTTG
The DNA here is from genome assembly GCA_029974835.1 of Bacteroidales bacterium. Taxonomy (GTDB): domain Bacteria; phylum Bacteroidota; class Bacteroidia; order Bacteroidales; family VadinHA17; genus LD21. The sequence continues at coordinate 8,322 of JARKQN010000012.1, read as the reverse complement.
TCTTTATCCGTGCCGTAGTTCACAATATAGCCGGTGGCATTTTTATCGCCCTGCCATTCAACCGTTGCCCTCCGTGTATCGCTTTCATCGCGGGTGACTGTGAAGTCGTTAACGGAATCCGGGGTCTTTCCTTCCCTTATTCCGAAAACCCTCAGATCGTAAACCGAAAATTTACCTGAAGGAACACTTACATTTTCGAGTTTGATGTATTTTGTTTTGACAGGCTTTTTGAGTTCGATGTAATCGTGGCACGCATCTGTGGTGTTGGTGCTTTTGTCAGCTATCACTTTCCACGATTTTCCGTTTGAAGAGGCAAGTAACCGGTACCGGTACCATATCTCTTTACTGTCGGGTTTCAGGGTTGACTCATTATCAGCGAAATTCACCTGAATGGCGTTTACTGTCACATTGTCGTCGAGTTCTACAGAGAGCCATTCGCCGGCTTTCCCGCTTTCAGCCGACCACCATGTTCTTATATCCTCATCGAAAGCATTTTCAACCGGGTATTTATCCATAGCCGTTGAGGCTTCGGCTCTCTTCCCGTACGACTGGAGCATCCAGCCGCTGAAAAGGTTTTCTTTTTCAAAATCAATTTTTCGCGATGGCATAATAGCAGGATAGTCGCCGAATGCGGTAAAGGTTCTCATCACACCGTCATTATCGAAGGTTGCGGGAAACAATCCCAGCCGGCGTTCAAACATATGGCGGACTGAGATTGACATTGATGATACGCGCCAGTAATTGCCGTACTTGTCGAGCAGTGTTGAGCTGTGACCTGCTCCGCCCGCAAAACCGCCCGGCTTGTATGAAAAGGGGCTGTAGGTTTCGTATTGAAATGGTCCCAGCGGGTTGTCGGAAGTATAAACCCCATCGGCATAAGTCTTAAACTCAGTTCCGGGGGCTGCGTACTGAAGGTAATAACGGTTATTATGTTTTGTCATCCATGCGCCCTCGTTCCAGCCGTTTCTTTGCAGTTCATGCTCTTCACCCGGCACTTCCCATCCGTATTTATCCTGATTATGCCTTATCAGTACAACAGGTTCGGTGACAGCCTGCATTTTCTGATTGAGTTTCACGCCGTAAATGGGCAGTTCATTCGAGCAGCCCCAGTAAAGGTATCTCTGTCCGTCGTCGTCGAGGAAAAAATGAGGGTCCCACACTGCAAAAGGAAGGGTATCGGGGAATGGTTTCCAGTCATCCCTGAAGGGATCGGTTGTGTAATAAAAAGGCTTCCGCACCGCAGATGAGGCGATATAAAAAACAGTGTCGTTTATGGCAATCGCGTCGGGGGCATAATCCTCAATCGGCAGTGTTTTCACGGGGAGATAGGTCCAGTCGAGCAGATTGCCGGAATACCAGTACCCTCCGCTGTGCGATACAAAGAGAATGTAACTTTCTTTATATCTTATCAGGGTCGGGTCGGCAGCCTCCCTGTAGGAGACATCTGCTGAGTACTGAAAACGGTAGTTCAGGTTAAGCGGATTGCAGAAGGTTCTTTCCTTCTGCTTTTCTCCTGTTGCGCAGGAGTATAAAACCAGCAGGAAAATAAAATACTTTTTCATTTTTAATAAATTTTATATGCTTTATTGTCAATCTTTTTCGTTTAGTTAATGAATTCACATTCAGTTTTTCATCAAATGAGTCTTTTTAATTGTCAGTATAAGGAGTCCCATCAGAAGGAGTACACCACCCAGTATCCAGAGCGCCATTTGTATGCTTCCTGTTTTATCTCTCAGCACGCCCACCAGGGTCGGACCTGCAAAACCTCCCAGGTTTCCCACAGAGTTAATCAGAGCAATGCCTCCCGCTGCTGCGGTTCCGCTTAAAAATGTGGTGGCCAGAGCCCAGAAAGGACCCATCGCTGATTTCAAGCCCACAAGAGATGCCATCAGGGCAAACAATGCAAGGAACGGATTCTGCAGCCAGGCGCTGAGTCCGAATCCGGCAGCCGCGATAAAAGCTGCGGTTGCAACATGCCACCGTCTCTCACCTGTCTTGTCCGAGTGATAACCTATAATAAGCATGAAGACAATTGACGCTGCGTATGGTATGGCATTTATAAGTCCGACAACCGAATAACTCCTGACAGTGATTTCCTTTATAATTGAAGGAAGCCACATCTCGTAGCCGTATATTCCGACGGTAAGCAGGAAATAAATCAGGCTGAGAAGCCAGATGCGTCCGCTCTTAAAGGCATCGGATAGTCTGAAGTGAGCCCGGCCTTTTGCCTGCTGAGCTTCCTCTGCGAGACGGGACTCAATGTATTCTTTTTCACTTTGAGAAAGCCATTTTGCTTTACGGGGCCGGTCCGGCAGCACGAAAATTACGATTATGCCCAGCAGAACGGCAGGTATTCCTTCAAGCAGGAAAAGCCATTGCCAGCCATCCAGCCCCGCCACTCCGTGCAGATCAAGGAGTGCTCCGGAGACGGGAGAGCCTATTATCCCGGCCACAACGGTTCCCGTTGCAAAAAGAGCTACGGTATGAGCCCTCTCCTTGTCGGGGAACCAGTATGTGAGGTAAAGTATCATGCCGGGATAAAATCCCGCCTCAGCAATACCGAGCAGAAATCTCAGAATATAAAAAGATGTTGCGCTGTGAATGAACATCATGCATGAGGAGATGATTCCCCAGACTATCATTATCCTTGCAATCCAGAACCGGGCACCCACCCGCTCCATGATAAGGTTGCTGGGCACTTCGAAGAGAAAATAACCGATAAAGAAAAGCCCGGCGCCGATGCCGTAAACACTGCCAAATATACTTTCATCGACGCCCAGTACCTCCTGAAGCTGAAGTTTTGCAAAACCGATATTGATACGGTCGAGATATGCAACAATGTAACAGATAAACATTATGGGGATCAGGCGCCACGTTATTTTGTTATATAGTGCACGGGATTGCCCATGAGTAATACCGGCATTCCCCACAGATGAAACAGATCCTCCAGATACGCGATCTGTTTTATCTCTTTTTTGATTATCCCCTTGCTGTTTAATGTCTGTCATCCGGATTTTAATAATTTACAGCTTCACTTCTGAACCTTGCCTCCATGAATAACCTGGTGTCGGGCAGGTTTATCCTGTATGCAGTTTTAATGTCATATCCTATCTCAAGCTTTGAGGCAGCAAACTCCATAAGGTGGCCTCCAATTGTAAGGTCATCCGAAAGAAAGTGAAGATGAAACCCCTGAGAATTTATATCGCCTATATATTTCGGGCACCAGAAACCGACAAGGGTACCTTTGACATTTCTTCCCTCATAAACAGGTCTTGCTGCCAGCATCTGGTTAAGCGACTTATCATAAGGTTTTTCCTGCATATCCGAGCCGCCGCACTTTATATATTCGAACTCGCCTGTTATTCTGAAAGCATAGAAAAGATTAGGGGAAGGAAGGAGAGAGTCGGCCAGGGCCTTCAGGGCCGGGTAATCGGTTTTGTCTGTACGAAGAAGTAAGTGATCCTGCTTGTAGAAAGCAACGATTGAATAGGGGATCAGTGCGTTATCGGGTTGTTCCTTTATCTTTCCATCCTGGGACACCCTGTAAACAATTCCGTCCAGCACAACCATCTCTCCGTCCATCTTATTAAATGTACCCAGGCCAATGTTTCCGTGTTTTTTCAGTTCGCCTGCAGTCATGTTTCCCTCGAGGACTCCGTTATCGAGAGCCTTCAGGACGGAATAGTGAAAGATGGCGTCCCTGTCGGGGGCTGAGCAGCTCAGCAAAATAAGAAATGGAAGAAACATGAAGAGTTTTTTCATGGCTTGTATTTTAAACAATGAAATCAATGCTGTTCCACTTTCCTTTCTGTGCAAAAAGCTGTCCAGAATTTCCCATATCTTTTTTCCGGAGACGTGGTCCTTTCCATCCCGGGTTTATTCCCTGCGGGTTAATGTCCCGGTTAATCCCCCTTATTCCGGGAGGTTTGAATATCCCGGGCTGCAGCCAGGCTGATAATGTTTCGCCCGGTACCTGCCTGTCTAGGCAACGGGTTCGTTCCGGAAAACCTGAAAAATAATCTGACGGAGCCTGAAATTTCAGATCACTGTCAGAACAGTTTTCAGAAGATCCGCATCGCGCGAAGAATTACCGACCATGATTTCAAACTCACCGGGTTCCACAACAAATTTTACATCAATATTGTGAAACGCCAGGTGCTCTGGTGTAATCTTAAGGGCAACACTCTTCGTTTCGCCGGGTTTCAGGGAAATTCTTTTAAATCCCTTTAGCTCTTTAACGGGTCGTGTTACGGAACTTACCCTGTCGCGGATATAAAGCTGCACAATCTCATCACCTGCATATTTACCGGTGTTGGTTACGTCAACTTTCACCGTAACGGTTTCATTTTTCCTTATTTTCTGTTTTGAAAGCTTCAGGTTGGCAAACCTGAATTTTGTGTAACTCAGGCCGTAGCCGAAATGATAAAGAGGGAGGTTATCCTGCGAAAGGTATTCGTTCGCCTGTGCGCTTGGCTTGTAGTTATAGAACATTGGCAGCTGTCCGGCTGATTTGGGAACGGTAATGGTCAGTTTTCCGGAAGGATTGACATCGCCGAAAATAATATCGGCTGCTGCAGTTCCTGTCTGCTGTCCCATATACCATCCTTCAATGATTGCAGGTACATTCTGTGTGATGTAGTTTATGGAAAGAGGCCGGCCGTTCATAAGGTATACCACCACAGGCTTGCCTAGAGCCGTTATTTCTTTTACCAGATCCTCCTGCTGGCCGAAGAGATCAAGAGTCATGTTGTCTCCGATATGGGTTTTTGCCCATGCTTCGCGGCACAGGTGCTCATTCTCACCTATTGCAAGGATGATAACCTCAGCCTTTTTTGCAACATTCACTGCCTGGCTGATGAGTTTCATGTTCTCTTCCCTTGAGGGGAATTTTATTTCATCGAGTTTCCAGTTGAAATAAGGAATTGTCGGGTTTGCTGTTATTTTGCAGCCCTCAGCGTAAAGGACTTCGGTTTTGCTTCCCACTTTTTTCTTAATACCGTCGTAAAGGCTCACTTTGCTGTAAGGTTCACCGGCATAGCCGCCGAATGAGACATATTTTGCACAGGGTCCTATAACGGCGATCTTCCTGTATTTTGTTTTTGAAAGCGGGAGCAGTTTTTCGTTTTTCAGAAGCACTATCGATTCATGGGCGGCCTTAAGCGCGAGCTTGTCTGAAGCAGGGTCTTTTGTTACCTTAATGGCATTTTTGAGATCCACATACGGATTCTCAAAAAGACCGAGGTTAAACTTGAGTTCGAGTACCTGGGCGACTGCCTTGTCAATATCGGCCTTCCTTATTTTTCCCTCTTTCAGCAGTTCGGGAAGATACCTGTAGGCATTTGCCTGGGGAAATTCATACTGTACACCGCAGTTGAATGCTATCCTGGCAGCATCCTTGTTGTCGTTTGCAACAAAATGCTTGTTTGCCAGTTGTTCAACGCCGTAATAATCGGACACGATCATTCCCTTGAAGCCCCATTCTTTACGAAGGACATCCTGTAAAAGCCATTTGTTGGCGTGAGAGGGAACACCGTCAACTTCGTTGTAAGACGGCATGAGGTTCAGGGGTTTCGCGTTTTTGATACAGGCAACAAAAGGGGGCATATGATAATCGTACAATGTCCGCAGCGAATAGTTGGCAGGGGCAGTGTTCTGTCCCCCTTCCGGCTGGCCGTGGCCGACCAGGTGTTTAAGTGTCGCGGCGACATGACCGGGAGCTATCTTTCCGTTTGCCGATCCCTGGAACCCTTTCACGGCTGCAATGCTCAGTATGGAGTTCAGGTAAGGATCTTCTCCGTATGTCTCTTCAACACGGCCCCATCTGGGATCGCGGCAAACATCAATTACCGGCGACAACACCAGGTGTCCGCCCCTTGTGCGGATTTCTCTGGCAACCACGGTATAAACCTTCTCAAACAGATCCGGATCCCACGAACAGGCCAGCCCTATTGCCTGGGGAAACACAGTCGATTCAGGACGCATCATCCCGTGCTGACCTTCGTCCACAAAGATTACGGGGATTCCCAGCCTTGTCTCCTCAACAAAATATTTCTGAATCATGTTCCTGATTTCCACGGTGTCTTTAACACCAAGGAAAGTGGGATGGATGGAGTGGGCGCCGGAACCGAACAACTCTTTTTTCTTTCCCGGCTCCTTGAGAAATTCTTCATCGAACTCATCAATACCCCCTCTCCAGAGGCCCATCAGCTGAGCTACCTTTTCATCAATGGTCATACGTGAAAGCAGATCTTCCACCCTCGCCTTAACAGGTAGTTTAGGATTCCTGTAAGCGGGGATTTTTGAAGATGCGGTTTTCTTCACTGCAGGTTTTTTTCTTTTCTTCATTATTGCTCTTTTTAAAAGGTTTCAATATTTAAGCCATAGCTTTGCGCCGTTCGGCAAGTTCATTCTGCATCTGTATCTCAGCCGACTTGTTGATCTGGTAAAAGAAGAGAAGTACAATCCCGATTGCCAGGAAGGCGGCAGGCCAGACGCTGGTGATCATTCTTATGCCAAGCCGGGCATGAGGAGTCTGTTCCACATTGGCGACATAGCCGTACATGTTGAGAAGCGAACCGGCCATTGCACCTCCTATTGCCAGTCCGACTTTAAGACCGATAATAATTCCTGCGAAAGTGATTGCAGTTGCCCTGCGGTTGTTCTTCCATTCTGAGAAGTCGGCAACGTCGGCCATCATTGCCCAGGGCAGCGACATGGCTGCAACGCCCCAGGTGAACTGGAACAGAAGCTGAAGGATAAGCGTAAGTGCCACTCCCTGCGGAGGTATAAAAATGAATGAAGCTGACAATACAACACACATTATCAGTCCGTAACGGAAAACATCGCGTTTTCCGAACCTGTTGGCGAGGGGCCTCGAGAAGGCAAGTCCGACAATTGTTATAAGCTGGCTGAAGATGTTTATTATACTGAAAGTATTTCCGGCAATATCTGCGCTTGCCCCAAGTAATCCGAGTTTACCTATCAGTCCGAATAATCCCTTGTTCACTGTTTCAAGTAATGAAACCATACTATCCTTGTCGAGGTAGTATTTGAAATAATAAAGAAGGATGCTGTTCCTAATACCGAGGAAAATGAACATTACTATAAATACAAGGAACATTATCAGCCAGGGGCGGTTTTTAAGCAGATCAGCGATATCCTGTTTAAGCGGTGTTTTTTGTTCCGGTGCAGGTACGATACGCTCCTTGGTCGTAAAGAAGGTAATTAGAAAGAAAATAACTGCGAGGACGCTGAATATCCCCATTGTGATCTGGTATCCTTTTGCGGAGTTTCCCTGTCCGAAATGATTAACCATCGGAAGGGCAAAACCCTGTATTGCGAGTGTGGCAAGTGTGACCACAATAAACCTTACTGAAGAGAGGCTGTTGCGTTCGGCCATATTACCGGTAATTACTCCGCTAAGTGCGGCGTAGGGAACATTGTTGGCGGAATAAACCAGCATCAGGAGTATATATGTTATGTAGGCATAAATAAGTTTTCCTGATGGTCCGAAATCGGGAGTTGTAAAGGCGAGAAAGCCTATAATACCGAATGGCACCGCGGTAAAGAGTATCCAGGGGCGGAACTTACCCCACCGGGTATTTGTCCTGTCGGCAAGTGCGCCGAAAACAGGATCGGCAACAGCGCCGAAAAGGCGTGCCACCAGGAAAAGCCAGCCTGCAGCAGCTGCCGATATGCCGAACGAGTCGGTATAAAAGCTGAGTTGCAGAAGCATAATGGTCTGGAATATGAAATTGGCTGCACCGTCACCAAGGCTGAAGCCAATTTTTTCTCTCATGGAAATTTTTTCAGTCATGATTTTTATCAATGGTTAAAGGTTAATACACAAAAATAGTGTTTTGAAAAGATCAAGTAAGGTAAGGACAATCATAAAATAAAAAATAGCAGATAATTGAAAATCCGGGAAAGAAATTTAAAAGGCAAAAGCACAAAAAGAAGGAGTGTGAGAGCGAGTCTTGAGGGAAAAGAATGAGAGTGCTCGCTCTCGCTCCTGCTTGTTGAGAAAATGACAAAAGTGTGAGAGTGAGAGTGAGTTTTGAGAAAACAGATCGAGAGTGTTCGCAACCTCACTGACTTTCGCTTATAAAATTTTGTTAATAGGTTGTCAGTGTGAGTGTGAGAGCGAGTGCGAGGAAAAAGAGTGAGTGCTCTCGCTCTCGCTCCTGCTTTTTGAGAAAATGACAAAAGTGTGAGAGTGAGAGTGAGCTTTGAGAAAACAGATCGAGAGTGTTCGCAACCTCACTGACTTTCGCTTATAAAAATTTGTTAATAGGTTGTCAGTGTGAGTGTGAGAGCGAGTGC
>JARKQN010000126.1 GCA_029974835.1 Bacteroidales bacterium | reverse complement strand
TCCATCGCCTTTTCATTGGAATTTTTCCCATGGTTTGTTCTACATATTAAAAATTAGACATTAAAAATTTTTCACCTCACTAGAATTAATCTATCTCTCTACTTTTTATTACAGATACTGATTTAACACTTTTGAATGCTTGTTATCGCTTCTTTATAGTAGACACAGGGAAAAAGAAAAAGGATGAGTGAAAAGTAAAAATTTAACAAAATGACAAGAAAAACCGCAAAAACAACAGGAAAGAAATAATGATAAATCCTTTGAATAACAGGGATGCAAGATAAAAAAGAGAAACAAAAAAAGTCACAAAGATCCGGGAAAAAGGATCGAAGGACAACAGAAACAATATCCGAAACATATAAATATTATATCGGTCAATCGGAAGCGAAGAAGCGTTTTATATTTATTTTTCTCTCTTTCACTTCAATCTTAAAAGGATCGAGAACTGTAGTTTTACCGGCTTCGATCGTGAAAGTACGGGTATAATCTTTACACTCGGAGTGTTCAGGCAACGTTTTGGTATCGAGGGTAATGGTATAGGTCCCCATGGGCAGGAAAGTAGTGAATTTTCCGTCGGCATCGGTGACAACGGTTTGAACAACTGCTCCGTCGGTATTCATTACCATAAATCGAAGGCCTTCATACCTCGGCAGAATCTCCACACTATTCTCGTCGCTGATATAACCGACACTTCCCTGTAATGTACCGCTTTGTTTGAGGGGAATATTGATCACCGTTCTGGCACTTTGGACAGTGATTTTCTCTCGATCGAAGAACCAGCGTCCCGTCTGCATCGGCCTCACTATATACTCGCCGTAGGGTACCAACGAGTAGCGCACCTTTCCTTCTTTATCCGAAATAAAGGCTTTGTTATCAATGTTCAGCAGATAGCTTTCGGCCGGCTCATCTCCGTCATCATAACGGTTATTGGCGTTATGGTCGTAATAGACCTGAGCGACGACCTTGCTCTTCCGCCCCTTCATCGGCTGCGATTTGCTGAAATTCCATGTCACCCCCACCTGCACGTTGAACATATTACTGCTATTGATAAACGTGTATCTGTACCAATAAGCGTTCATAAAAAAAGCCATATTATCTTTCGTAAAAAAGTTTACAGTAAGGTTCGCCGATGGCACGCTGCCCTGATACACATCATGGCTGAAATTGATACCTGACGAGAAAGATAATTTTTTAGAAATATTTTTATTGATAGAAACCGAAGAGGTAAACCGGTTGAACTCCTTACGGTGTTGCTTCGCCATCATATATTCATAGAGGTAGTAAGCTCCTTTCTGGTATGAGGCGTCTATCATCACTTCCCGGAAGGAGTAATTCAGGGTTGTTTTTGCCTGTCCCGAACGGCCACCTTCCAAAGGATCGGCAAAAAATCCAGCCTCCAGTGTGCCGAAGAAGGAGTGCCTCGCATTAGGGCTTTGCCATCGCCCTTGCCATCCCATGCGATGAGAAGCCATTCGCACATTCCCGGAAACAGTTCCTTCATCGAGCAAGGAAGTGTATGAGGGGGAACTTTCACCTTGATGCCGGTAATAGAGCGACGAAGTTACTCTCCCTAATTTTGGCAATGAGAGCATGATATTTCCATAACTGTTTTCCGAACGGTAAGTATAGTTGTAGGCGTACGATTTAGGTGCCGTTCTATTGTAACCAATACTGCCGCTGATATAGGTGTTTTCAGACAATCTTTTATTGACTCCCTGCGTAAGGGAGAGAGTTCCTTTTCTGCTTCCGGGAAAATATCCGTCGCTGTAATAACCTGATCCGTCCAAAGTGACTCCGAAAGGCAGATTACCTCTGTACCGAAGTTCTGCAGCACCGGAGAATTTGCTGTCCGGCAGGTTCTCATAGCTGC
>JARKQN010000089.1 GCA_029974835.1 Bacteroidales bacterium | reverse complement strand
CAAAATATTTATTTGCCTCATAGTCGTTATAATCATGAGGTCTGCCCGACCAGAAGGTTGATTCGTTTAAGGCAATCCTTTCGTTATGAGTTCTTCCGAACACATTTGCCCCCATATAACCATTGCCGATAAAAAGCCCGTCGAGCCAGGCATTTCCTGCCGGTTTGTTGTACCAGACAACCATCTCCTTTTCATCAGATGCTTTCCTATCCGGAAAAGAGCATGAGATGGAAAATGAAATAAGAGTGACAACCGCTACCTGAAGTGACTTAAAGACAGCATACCTGAATTTCATTATATCTGTTTTCATCCGGGCAGTTTTTGGTTAAAGATAATTTTCAAACAAATATACAAACACCTTGATAATGATATTCATTACAAGCAGAATCTTCCGGTATTCCTTGCCGGATTAAAGAGGGAAACAGGTAAGGAACCTGTTTTCCTTCATTTGAATTTTACCCAGTCTATCTCTGCCGGACTTCCGTCCTTCATTGTTACAATAAGGTGATGAATGCCTTTCTGAAATTTCGAAATGCGGGATTCAGTTATCTTCATCTCTTTGCCGGCAGGGATTTTAACCTCTGCGAGGATGATTCCGTCGGGCTTATCAAGCCTCAACTGAATTGTGCTTCCGGAAAGGGAAGCGGCGTTAACCTGAACCGATTTAAGTTTTTTGCTGCCAAAATCAACAGTATTATACTGAACCCAGGCATTCTGACCCGAGAGCAGGGTCTTCCACCCCTTGAAAGTGTTTGATGTATCGAGCAAAGCAATTGATGCTCCTTTCGGGCTAATATGGCTGTATCGGTCAATCTCAATCTTTCCTGTGGCATTTGTGATGCCTACGCCCCGAAGAGTCGGAATCACTTTTCTTATGGTGCCGTCTTCGTTGAAAAACAGGCTGTCAATTCTTGCCGACCTGTTCTTGTCAAATTTCGGGGAATAGTCGTTGTGATGATAAAAGAGGTACCACTGGCCGTTATATTCAACAAGTGAATGATGGTTTGTCCAGCAGCCGGTAGGTGATTCGTCCATAATTACACCTTTGTATTTAAACGGCCCCATAGGGTTGTCTGAAATCGCATATTCAAGTCTTTCGGTCTGGTTCTCCACATGCGGGTAAGTCATATAATAAATACCTTTCCTTTCGAAAAGGAACGGACCTTCCACAAGGCCCTTGGCTGGGAATTCATTCAGCACAACCGGCTTTGTTTCCAGTTCCAGCATGTTCTCTTTGAGCTTAGCCCCGAAAATCCGGTTCATGGAATAATAAATATATGCCTGCCCGTCTTTATCTATGAACACACACGGATCGATGCCATTTATTCCTGCTATAGGAGTTGGTTGTGGAACATAGGGACCTTCAGGCTTATCAGCCACAGCAACTCCAATGCCGAAACCTCTTCCTGATCCTGATTTTACATTTGCCGGAAAATAAAAGTAATATTTACCGTTTCTTTCAACGCAATCGGGCGCCCACATGCTGAAAGATTCCGCATTAACCCATGGAACTTTTTCCTGGGTTACAATTACGCCGTGATCTGTCCAGTCGGTAAGATTTGATGAAGAGAATACATGATAATCTTCCATGCAGAACCAGTCTTTACGCGGGAATTTTTCCGGTGCCGGGATGTCGTGGGAAGGAAAAAGATACATCTTTCCGTTAAAGACTCTTGCCGTAGGGTCGGCAGTAAACTGATCCCTGATGACCGGGTTCTGTCCGTTAACAGTAATTGCCAGAAGACATGCTCCTGTTACTGCAAGCAGTAAATTTCTGTAATATTTCATTTTTTTGAGATTTATGTGATTTCTGTTAATTACTTCTGTTATTCCCGATAAAAATACAAATTGACCCCCGTTTGGACTAATCTTTACTGAGGCCATTTCCTTTAAATTTCGGTCATATTTTTTTATTATTCTTTCCCCGGAGTGATTCTGAACCAGTCGAAATCAACATAACCACCTGTGGTTTTTGTGGCATAATTAAAAAGAGCGTACCGGTATCCCATAAAATGGGGCATCGAGTATTCCATCTTCAGGCGGCTTCCGATTTTTATCCATTTTTTGCCATCCAGGCTGTAATAAAAATCGGCAATGTCGGCGAGATCCCTGAAATTGCAGGCAGCCTTGAAGTAAGCCCTTTTAAGTGTAAAGGGCACACTTTCAATTTCTTCGGGCCTTCCCGACTGGGCGCTGACCATAACTATTCTTTTTGATCCGTTTTCATATTTCACCCCTAGAAGTCCGAATTTTCTTTGCAGGAGAGCCAGCCCCGCAAAGTCGCCATCTTTCATATTCGTCACGTCAACAGCAACAGATCCCGTACATTCCGGGCCGAATGTGCGTTGCGTCAGGGTATTTCGGGCCTGCACAAAAGAAGTATCAACCCTTCCGGTAGTGAGTCTGAGATATCCTTTACGTGCCGTGACCGACCACAGGTTGTTAACAGGATAATGATTCCATTGCCATACCAGGGGTAATGCAGGCTCCCCCTTTTTGCGGTTGAACTCGTCGGAAGCCACAATACCGGGGATCAGCCCTCTGCTTTGAGGAAGGTCAAGAAAATCGGGCACTTTACCGTTAACCCCTATAACAGGCCAGCCGTCCTCCCATCTCATCGGGACTATATATGGAATTCGTCCCACCGATCCGTAATCGCGGAAAAGGTAGGCGAACCATCTGCCGTCGGGGGTGTCGACCATACCTCCCTGCGCCACTCCCTTATCCTGGAATACGAGCTTACCCTCCCACGGGCCGGTAATCTTATCGGCGCGGTGAACCACAACAGTTCGCATGCCCCCCTTGGGCCAGGTGATGTTAAAGAGGTACAGTTTGCCATTGTACCTGAAAAGCTGAGACCCTTCGCCCAGTCCGCTGTCGGGTCCGGAAGGAAGGCTTGAATTTTCTATCACAACCTGGTTTATCCCGCCGGGTTTGATTCCCGACAGGTCGGCATTGAGTTCAACAAGGGTAAGTCTTTTATTGCCATAAATCATATATACTTTCCCGTCATCGTCGAACCACAGGGTATGATCGTGAAGGCTCGGGCTGAATGAGATCTCTTTCCAGGGTCCTTTTTCAATGTCTCCGGTTGACCAGATATATGTTTTTCCCGTAGTTGACGAGAAGGATGAGACATAGAAGGTGTTATTATGATATCGTATGCAGCTTGCCCATGTGCCCCTGCCATATGCATTTTTCCCGTTACTGAGGCTGAGAGCATCATTGTCGCCAAGGGTGTTGTATGTATAGTTTACGATTTCCCAGTTGACGAGATCTTTTGATTTCATTACGGGCACACCAGGAATCATGTGCATTGTTGTGCTGCTCATGTAGTAGGTATCTCCTACCCGGATTATCGACATATCGGGTACGTCGGCAAAGATTACCGGGTTTTGTGCCCCTTTCTCCTGCCCGGCAACAGTGACGGAAAAAAGGAGGACAAATAATAACATTTCTGTCAGGCTGTTAATCTTTTTCATTTTTCTGCTTTATCGTTAATTAAAATAACCACCTCCGCGGCCTTATTTTCAGTCGCTGTTTAAACCATTAATTTCATTGCAAAGGTTTCAGTTTTGCCGCAAACCCGCCGCGCCGCAGCAGCCTTACGCTCACTGAACTGCTTTTATCAACCACCATATATCTGGTGACTAATTCCTTATCATGAATTCCGTCAGAAATAAGGGTGATTTTATAATTTACTCCATCGGGCAGAAAGCTGAAACTAATGTTCCTGGTTCTTTCAAATCTTTCAGAGCTGATTCCGCCGATAAACCACGTATCACCTTTTTGCCGCGCAATTATTACATCTCGCCCCGGATATCCGCCCAGGTATTTTGTATCGTCCCATGCAGCCGGCACCTCTTTCAGGAATGTCCGTGCAGCATCAGGCAGATTGTAATAACCTGAAGGGCGGTCGGCCAGATGCTGCAATCCGGATTCGAAAAGAACACTCAGGGCGAGTTCATGGCCATATGATGTGATGTGCGGGTATTGTGAGTTTGTGAAGGTGACAGGCGTGTAGTCCATTGGCCCGACAACATTTCTGATAAAGGGCAATACGGTGTTATGTTCGGGGGCAGTGGTGGTCAGGTCGGGTCCGTTATTATACCATTCTGCTCCCCGTACTCCTTCATAAGTCATAAGATTGGGATAAGTGCGCTCCCAACCCCTTGGTACCAGGCAGCCGTGGAAGTACACCAGCATCTCAAATGCAGCCGCATCTTCAAGAATATCAAGATAATAGTTAATCATATTCTGTTTCTCGCTTTCAAAAAAATCGATCTTCACCCCGGCCACTCCGAGTTTCTTCAGCCTGGTAAATTCCTCCACCCTGTTTTCGTGAGTGAGCATCCTGTCGCGGGGTGTCGATCTTACATTTGTATGCGGTCCGCCTGAGTTATACCACATAAGTGGTTTAACACCAAGTGAATGAATATACTTCAGGGCATCTTCAAGATTGCCGCCGTTTCCCATTGAATCCCATTCCCAGTCAAGAAGTGTATAAGGCCAGTCCATGCCTGCTGCCAGATCGGCAAAATCACAGACAATTTTATAGTCCCTTGTTCCGTGGTTGCTCGACCAGTAATTCCACGACACCAGCCCGGGCCTTATCCAGCCTGTGTTTTTTATTACGGAGGGAGGGCTTACATCGGTGATGAGGGTCGACTCAACAATATCAGCAAGGCTTCCCATAATTACAACCCTCCACGGCGATTTCCAGGGCAGATTAATCGTCGGGGTCGATTCGCCTAATCCGTTTCCGTCTTTCGCATCGGGAAAAGTGATCTTATACTTTGACTTATTTTGCAGATTACTGAGTTTTGAACCGCAGTAGTTTCTGTTTACATCCGATTCGTGGATAAGGTACCAGCAAGCATTGTCGGGAGTATTGAAAAGGGCCGGATAGCCCCAGCTCTGCTGGGTGTTGTCATCATTCATGCCGGTGTACAGACCTTCATTTGCCGGGTTCCACTTTTGTAACCATCGCCTGGATCCTGCATTAATCTCATAAGCCGTAAACTCGTCTTTCACGACAAAAGGTCCGCCTTTATCAGGAAACTCATATCTGAAAGCAAGGCCATCGTTATAAGCCCTTATGATCAGGTTCAGTTTTGATTTGTCAGGGTTTTCAAAATAAATTACCATTTCGTTGGCAGAGTTACTGCAAAGTCTTCTCTTGCCGTGCAGGGCCGTATATTGCTCTGTGATAAGGCTGATTTTGCCTGCTTTGATGAATTTCAGGTCAGTCTGGTAATCCTGATCGCTTCTTGACAACCCGAGCGTTATATCGGGGATTGCTTCGGTGGATGTACCGTTATTGTTATATAAAACCTTCAGATACCATTCGCCTTTATCTGAGTTCTGCCTGTTGTGAACCGAGACACTGATCTTTTTATTCGGGGAAACAACCTCGGCTTTTTGTGCAAATACCCCCGGTAATGAAACTATAAGTAATAATGCCAGTAAATTTCTTTTCATTTTTTCAGATTTCAATACAGATTTGGTTTTCCCGGAGTCGGGACACTTCCGGCCACCTGTGAGCCTCTGGCATAAGAGCCTTTCAGGGGAGCAGAGAGTGTAATTCCGCTGCCGTAAACCTCTGAACCTGCGGGGTGGGAAAAATTCAGCGGGGCGGTAACTTTTATGGTATCGCCCGGAATGACATTTTGGGCGCCTCCGAATCTTCGCCTCACCGGAACGATGGATGAAATTACCGCCGTTTCGTTTTTCCCGCCTCCGTCAATTGTTATTGTCTGTCCTGTTCTGAAGCCCTCAGTTCCGTTAACGATAATTGCCATTGTACCTGCAGCAACTTCTGTGTTTGTTACTGTGCCTCCTGCAGTGCCTGTTTCGGCAATAACAACCTTCTCGCTGTTTATTCCTGAGCCTACAATGATTTCCTGGCCTGCGTTGAAGCCGGCAACATTGCCAACCTTAATGTTTTTTGCCCCGGCTGCTGCGGGCAAAGTGAGGGTGGTGTTTGTCTGCAGCTTGAAGTCGTCACAGTTGCTGTCGGTATCAGCACCGTCAGGGAACCTCCCCAGGCTGCGGTCGGGCTGGCCTGCCATCGTGGCAGCCGTTGAAAAGCCCCTGGGAGCAGAAGGTACGACAGCTATACAGCCTGCCTGGGTCTGTACTCCTTCCAGGGTGGCAATTTCAGGGCTTGTGATGGTTCCCGCTGCACTTGAGTTTGTAAGAGCTGAACCATAGACCAATGCATCAACCACCACCATGCCTCCGGCATCCGTAAGTGCAATTGAACCGGCAGTTGCCGACAGGGGCATTCCGTACCACTGGTCAGGATTGACTGATCCAGGGAAGGCTGATGATTTACCGGATAAGTCCAGTACCGGTGTTCCGGCTTCGTGATCCCTTTCCAGCGGCCTGTTCAGAGTGATTCCGCTTCCCATTGCCTGGACTGCATCTCCGCTTTTGTGCTCAAATCGTGTTGCGGGGGCAAAGCTGATGCCAGTGCCCGGGTCTGAGACATCTTCCGCCGGCATATGGTCGAACCTGAGCGGTTCTGCAAGTTCCACCTCACCGGCTGCCCTGCCGCCGCCTGGTGCGGCTTCAAAACCGCCCCTGACGGGAGCATCCACCACCGTGATCAGCCTTTTGATTACTGCCTTTTCCATCCTTGATCCTGTTCCGATTGTCAGAATGTCTCCCTCCGTCATATTAAAATTGGCCGCCACTTTAATAACTGTCTGACCCGCTTTTGCTTCTTCAGCCAGTGTTGTAAGAGTCGAGGCCTTACCCACAGCCGTTACAGTTGCCTCCTCATAGCTGCCTCCGGGGTCTATGCCTATCTTTTGACCGACTTCAAAACCGGCAGCGTTTATGACCGGAAGATTGGTCGAGCCGGCAGGAATTGTCAGCCAGGGTCCTGTGGAAACAGGCACAAATATTGCCGTCATGGGTGAAGCGGCAGTCCCTGCTTTCGCGATTGTCCGTATTTCGCCCCCAATATCTATCTGCTGGCCGGCTTTAAGGCCGCTGGTATTTATTACATTAATTATGGTTGTTCCCCGGCCGGCCCTCGCTGCAAGACCCGAACGTGCAAGTCCGAGCAGATAGAACCCCTTTGAGGATATTTTTGTACCCTCAGGTAATACTGCCATTTTTACAGGAGCCCATTCGCTCCTGGTATTTATCAGCGACCAGCCTGACACATCTATGTCTTCTTCCGAATCATTATAAAGCTCAACAAACTGACCGGAAGGATCAGAGATGTTTCCGGGCCGGAATTCATTTATCTTAACCTGAGGTGCATTTCGGATTCTCTGTCTGGTTGTTTCTGTCCCGGCCCTCCATTGGGCCTTTCCTTCAATCCAGCCTGCTGCCGTTGTTTCAGGGGAAGTAATTTTAAATGTAGTTTTTACACTTTCTCCCCGTGCTATTTTGTTTCTGAAGGTAACCGAAGGGAGCTGAGAGCCCGATTCAGTTGCAGCCCAGCCTTCCGGGATGTTAATGCTTAATGTTAAATCAGAAATTGCGGCATCTGTGGTATTGTTAAAAGTCAGTGTAACTTCCTGTGAAGATCCGGGAGTGAATGTAATTAAACGGGAGAGCTCAAGCCTTTGCACATCATAACCTGCAGCAACAATGTTTTTCTGTACTGCATTGAGGGTGGCTTCGTCGGGATACCCGGTTGTCATCACTCCTTCATAGAAGGTGCCTGATGATCCGTTGCCGTTGTCGCCGCCGTTACCCAGCTGTACGGCGCCTTTCCTGTGCATCGGGTAGTAAAAGTCATTATCAAGGGAGTGAGGGCGTATTCCCTTGTAGAAGGTCTGCAGTCCCCCCTTCTGTGCATTACCACCGTGAATTTCCCACTGGTTTCCGCCGCCGCCGTTTACCATACCGGTTACAAAGCGCCAGGAGTCGATTGTTGGATTTGCAGCATTCTCTTTGGGATCATAGCCGGAGAATAGCCCCGCCTCCATATCTGACATTATCCATGGACCGGGGCCGCTGCCTTTTCCCCAGGCTGTGGCAGTGCCGAAGTATACGGTTTCCATGGTACCCCTGCCGACAGCCCGGCTGTTGGTAGATGTATTGCCGTAGTTGAAACAGCAGCCATGGTCGTAGTGGGTACCGTCGAAAACCATGTATACACCCTGTGGCTCGTCGTTTATAGCCAGGCCTTTGGCATTGTTGTTACGGAAGCCCATTCCGGGCATTATGAAGACGCCGTAAGCCTTATGCCCCATAATTGTTATGGGTGCCATATCGGCAATGGGAAGTGTGTTGAATCCTCCCTTTGCAGGGCCCCTGAAGGTTCCGGGAGGTGCCTGGAAAAGGTGGTTGCCGTTGCCTGACTGATCGTAAATTATTGTGATCAGGCATATTGTGCCGTCACAGAACGCATCCTGGGCAGCAGCATCGGCATACCCTCCCCTGTCTCCCTTTTGTGGTGCAGCAACTCCTATATCGAGTGTTTTGCCATCCGACTGGCGCATTACCTGGTAAAGAGGTCCGTTGTATGAAGCATACAGGGCACGGGTAGTGCTATGGGCTGTTACGCAGGGGAAGCCCCCGGATGTATAAATATCACATGGCCCTTCCGGCCGGCCTGAAGCAACCTTGCAGCCGGTGCCTGCCATTACAAGCACCATAATCAGGGTTACAGGCAGCACAAGCGCCATTGACAGAATGATTAAAAAATGGTTTTTCCTGTTCATGTCGGGTCAGTTAGAGTTATTTCAGTGAGATAAAATAATTGGGGTACATAATTAGTCGGGGTTTGACAGCTTCCTGAATAATCCGGCATCAAATTCCTCCAGTCCGTATATGCCACGAAGGTGGTTGGTTGTTACCCATGGCAGCCAGAAGCGGTGGCCGCCGACACCCCTTCCCGATCCTCCGGGGCCCATCCGCCATCCTTCCTGCTGCCAGCCCGGACCTCTCAGGTCATAAAGCCGCCCCGGTATTGCAACCATCGATTTTGTATCGTGCAGCAATACCCTTGCAACATCAAGATAATGTTCGTCGCCTGTGTATTTATAAAGCTTCGCATAAGTTGGCACCGACCAGGCCATATACTGGTCTACGCTTCCTGCCACTCTTGCCGTTATTCCCTGAGGGCCTATAGTAGGTACTCCTTTTTTCCAGTGCAGCAAAGAGTCGACAGCATCTTCCGGCATGGGAAGGTTCCATATCCATATCCAGCTCTCCGCAAAATCGGCTGCGACTTTTGCCCTCTCAAGCCAGACGCTATCTTTGGTTGCTTCATAGAGGCTCAGGAAAGCCTCGAGGCTCAGCATTCCGGCCTCCTTATCCGTAATGTTGGGATTGTCGCTTGCCCCCCCGATAAAAAGACCTCTAGTACCCCACTCTTCCCACACATAAGTTGCAGCCCGCAAAGCCGACTGCAGATATTTCTGATCGCCCGTTTCGAGGGTCATTAAAACAAGGAGGGGTACGGGCGCATAGCTTGTTGTGCCCGTGGGTTCGGCAACAACAACGGATCCTCTTTCCCACCGGCGCGGGAAGGAACCGTCCTCCCTTTGCTGGAGAAGCAGCCAGTCGGCATATTTTTTTACCCAGCTAAACCATTCTGGATGATTTCGTCCCAGTGTTCTTTCGCGCTGATAGGCCTGAACCAGGGTCCGCATATCCTCGGTGGCGTTTCTTAACCAGGGTGCCAGCCATTCATGGTCCCATGGTTTTCCCGTGGCAAGATCATAGCCTGTTGCCTGGAGGGGTACACTGTTAAGTGCCCGTATCATTGACATGATAATTTCTGTTCCCTGCTTATACATTTTTTGGCCGCGTTCCGTTTTGTCACGTTCAGCTTCCCTTAATAAAAGGTCGGCACCTTCAAGATTTTTCCCTACAAAACCCATGGCAATCATTGTCCAGTTCCACTGGCGGAGAGCGGTATCCTGTGTCGACATGACGAAAGGAATACCGGTTCGTCCGTCGATGGTGGTAACCTGGCTGGAGAGCTGATCGATAAGCAGCCGGCGCATCTGTTCGACATCGGTGTAGCTGGTTTTAGGATCAAGGGTTTCCCATGCCCATCGCCAGGTGTTTCGTATGACATCGGTGAAAGTTTCATTTGCCCCGAACCTGAAACTTATTTCATATTGATGATTTGTTTCCTCAGCAATGGGATGGTATCGCTTTATCCATCTTGTTTCGGGAGTTGTACCGGTTACCCGGCCAAATGCTGTTGTAACCCCCGGGTATGTAAATCCGAACTCAACCGGTTTCTCCTCACCCTGCCATGCACCGAGAGAGCCAAACCTGAATCTTGGGTCTGTCATTATTCTCTTTGTCAGTTTTGTCTCTTCAACAGTCGATTCTCCCCCCGGGGAAGGATCAAGAATGGCCACCGAGGATCCGTTACTTAACGACAGCGCAAAAAGCGGGGCGGGAAGGATATCTTCCCTCATAATAAAACGTTTTGCCTGATAGTTCAGGGTTCCTCCAGGCGATCTGTCGCCGTCGAAAGTGGGATCTCCGTATAGCGCACCCGGAGCAAGACATTGCACATCTGTCCATGTTACCGAAGGATCAAGCTCAAGTATCACCGAACTGCTGAAACCGCCCGGAGCGTTTCCTTTTACCTCAACCCGGCGACTGACGGTTAAAACCGCCCCGCTCAGACTCCAGTGATCCTGTACCCTGAACTCAACTCCTTCTCCGTATTTTACCTTTGCAACAGCATTAATACCCGAACGAGCCTCTTTCACTGAAGAGTACCCGGTTGCAACAGGTTGTATTTTTTCTTCCTCCTGAAGTATCTCCATTATTACCGGATTTGCCTGAGAAATTCCCGGTACATTACCCCCGGCGATATTGATCCCCCAGGAATTATTTCCCGACCTTACAAATGAAATCGTTTCGCCGCCGGACAACCGGCCAAGTTCAATCTTTCCGGAATTGCTGCAGGAGCTTATAAACAATAGCAGAAATCCGCAATACAAAAAAGTTCTTAAACGGGTCATTTTTTATGGTTGTTGGTTAGTGAATCATCGCAAATCCCCCGCTGCAGTTTTTTTCCTTACAGCCTTATCTATTTTCTCACCAGTCTTACATAATAAACCTGACTGGTTGATGCACCGGGTAAAGCACGGAATTTTACTCTGATGTAACTCTTCCCTTTTACCATTGCCGCGGGAATTTCATAAGAGGCCTCCACAAATCTCTCCTGGTTCCATCTGCCTGTATTATCTTCTGAGATCAGTTTTTCATCATCGACATAAATTTCGAACTTCCTTTCGCCTCTCTCGGCTCCCCAGTAACGTACCATAAGTATCAGGTTCGTTTCGGAGTTTGTTGCCAGGCTGTAACTGAAATATCCGCCGTTACGGGCGTTACGCCAGAATTCGTCGAGATAGTTTCCTGTGCCGGAGCCTGCCTGCTCCATTTTATGGTCAGCTTCAGGCTGCTGTTCACCGGGGGCTACAAAGTCAACTGTTCTGCCCTGAAGTTCCATTCTCTCTTTTTCAACAACCGACAACGAATCAAGGTATCGCCGGCTCTTTTCTTCAGTAAGTGTCATCCAGTACATAATATACCTCGAGTCGTGTATCCGGGCAAAAGGTTCGAGTCTTATTTCGGCCGGGTTAATCATTTTAAGGTTCTCCGGAAAAGCAAAGGTCATCTGTTTTCCCTTCTCCGGCACCAGGCTTCCGGCAATTTCTGCAATATTGTCAGTGATCAGTACAGGGGCCTGGTTAACAGGGAGTCTTTTTCCGGAAGCTATATGACCCCAGCGGCTGTCGTCGGCTATGAGTCCTTTAAGGTCCTCCGTGCCCGTTTTTGCGGCAAGCAGGATAGGGCCACGCATAAATGCCACATATTCAGGTACGTTGGGAAGAGGCTCTGTGTAATTGTGCATGGGGAGAGATATCCTGATTCTGTCTCCTTTCTTCCAGGTGCGTGCAATTGCCACATATGACGACGGCCCGGAATTAATTTTAACCGGCCTGTTGTTGACAAATATCCTAAGCTCTCCCGGTCTTACCCATGACGGATACCTTACCATCAGCACAATGTCTGCCTTCCCCTGTGTAATTATGAGGTTTGTCTGCTCTTCATCAGGGAATTTTGTCTCCTGCCTTATTCTGATCCCTTTCTCTCTCCAGTTAAGCTCTGAAGCGATAAAAAGATTCAGGAATAAGGAGTCTTCGTTATGAGTATAAATGAACTGATTGTATTTCCCGTGGTTTTCCATTCCGCTTCCCACGCAGCACCACATTGCTTCATTGGGGGCGGAATAGACCCTGTAGTGGCGGGGACGTGCGGGAGTAAAATATACATAACCGCCGTGCTCAGGGTGTTGTGTCGACAAAATATGATTGAAAAGAGTTCTCTCGTAGTAATCCGCATAATTTGCCGAGGGTTTTATCCGGAAAAGTATTTCGGAAAGCCTGAGCATGTTATATGAGTTGCACGATTCGGGTCCTTCAACCTCATTTATAAAATCGATATATGAAGATGCCGGAGGGAAATGTTCTCTTCTGCTGTTTCCTCCGAATGCCAGGGAACGGTTTGTTGTAACCGTCTCCCAGAAAAAGGAACCCGCAAGCCTGAAGGCCTCATTCTGAGAGAACTCGGCAATTCTTGCGAAACCAACAGCTTTAGGCACCTGGGTATTGGCGTGTTTGTTATCGAGATTATCAATTCCGGCAGCCATGGCGTCAAGCAGCATTCTGTGCGAGAACCTTGCAGCGGCAGCCAGGTACTTCTCGTTGCCCGTCATGAGGTATGCGTCGGCAAATATCTCGTTCATCCCCCCGTGCTCGGTGTCAAGCATCGATTCCATTTGTTCATCAGTGAGCTGGGAAGTGATATTTATTCCCCAGTCGCAGAACTTAAGGAAGATTTCCCTGGCGGCTTCATTACCGGTGTACGACCATGCATCCCTTAATCCTGCATATAGTTTATGAACATTATACCACGGAACCCAGGCCGACCTGTAAGCCCTGAAATCGCCTTTCCGGAGGGTGCTCCAGATAACGCTGCTGTTTGGCACTCCGCCTGCATAGCCGACACCCCATCCGGGATTGTTTTTCCCATTCGCCTCCTGGCAGGCCCTGAGCTCTTCTATAAAATATTCCATCCGCCTTTTACATTCAGTATTGCCCGTGGCGGCGTAATTCATTGCCAAGGCCGTCAGGTAGTGCCCTCCGATATGCCCGTCGAGCCCCTCCCAGTTTGGGTACAGCTTCCCCTTTGGCTGCAGCCCGGCCTCTTTCAGAAACGGGGCCAGCAAGCGGTCAACATCATACTCAAGAAGCACTTTGATATTCAGGTCGCGTGCATGTTTGAACGGACCTTCAAGAAGGGTCACATCAGCCAGGGGAAATTCATTTCTGTACAGTGCCGACTGAGATGTTACACGGGTGCCGATTAAGATCAGACAGGAAAACGCTATAATTGAAAACCGTGCTTTATGCATTTCAAATCAGGCTTTTTATTCCGGGAGAATTATCTCAGCTTTTCATTTTTTCGGCACAGAAGTATTTCTGAACAGGTTGGGAAGAAACCTGTAATATAAGAGGTGTCTCCAGGTGATCAGGTCGTGTGCCCCCCTGGAACCTATGTAATATTCATGATTGACATTCAGTTTAACCAGATCGTTATGCAGTACTTCATGTCGTACACCCGGCCTTGTTTCGTAGGTTCCTGCACCCACGAACAGGTAATCGAGTTTTGAGTTTATGCCGGGTTCTTTAAGGGCGGGGGTCTGGTCAACCGGCAGGGCTGCACTCAGAAGCCCTATTGACGCAAAGAGATCGAGGTTTCTTAAACCCACATACTGGGCATGCCTTCCGCCCATCGACAACCCGCTTATTGCCCGTGCATGTCTGTCTTTTATAACACTGTAGTTGCTTTCCACAAACGGAATTATTACTTCCTTCATTTCCCTTTCAAAAAGCGGAAATGACAGATCCGTATGCTTTGGATTTGAACGATGGACAACCTGATTATTAGGCATAACAATAATCATCGGAACGGCTTTGCCTTCCGCCAGCAGGTTATCCATAATAAAATTTGCCTGGCCATGCATGTACCAGGTCTGGGCTAGATCGCCCGATCCACCAAGGAGATACAAGGTAGGATATTTTTTACTGCTGCTGTAACCGGGGGGCGTATAAATCAGCATATCCCTTACTCCGCCGGTGACAGGAGAATAATAAAAATGGGTTGTTATTGCTCCGTGAGGGACATTTTTGGCATCATAAAATGCAGGGCCGTCGCCATGGACAAACAGCATGCTGAAGGGAGGCATGGCGGCGAAACCGGTAAAACTGTTGTTTGGATCAACAACTTTTACTCCGTCTATTATGAAATAGTAAAGGTAGATATCAGGTACCAGAGGCCCGATCTTAAGTGTCCATATACCGTCATCGCCTTTTGTAAATGGTACCTGTTTGCCGGCTTCATCACCAACAAACATTGTACCCGTAAGCAGTACCTTTGAAACTTCAGGGGCCCTGAGCCTGAAGATTACAGTATGATCGTCGAACACTTCGGGAGAGATAACGTTTGCGGAAAAGGGTACCAGGTTCTCCTTGTTTTTCTGGGGATCCCAGTCAAGGTTAACATGTGCCTGCTGGGCAAAAGAGCTGTAGCTCATCATAACCAGAAAAACAGCCGGAATAAATATTTTTCTCATTGCCAGAATATTAATGGTTTAATCTATTTGTTTGAAGTTTAAGTAAATATAAAATAATTACCCGGATGAACTATTGATGTTCATCCGGTTATTGCTTTCTGCCGGTTCTGTTTATCCTGTACCGCCTATTTATATCCGAGAAGTTTCAGCATCGTTTCCGCATACCTCTTTCCGAATTCCCTGTAGCCTGCAGCGTCAAAATGAAGATTATCCCTTCCGTCGGTGCAGCCGCTTGAAGGAATAACATGCGCGGTCGGTATGGTTTGGGGCAGGGTTGCAATAATTTCATTCATGCTTGCACAAACTCCGCCCTGGTCGGCATGCACCACCTCCCCGGCAAGAAGCGGAACAGATTTTGCCTTTAAATTAAGGTCCTTCAGGAGACTCTCATAAACTTTCTTAACCTTTCTCGTCCAAAGGGTATCGTTGGTGTTTGATTCGCCCTGATGGAGCAGGATCCCTTTTATAACGCCGTCTTTTTGTGCAATCCTGGCCATTTCAACAAGACGTCCGTAAGGATCTCCGTCATACTCCTTGATCATGTTGAGCATCCAGCCCGGAGCCGTTTCAATGTACGATTTATAATTGTCCTTGTCGAAGAGTTCAATCTTGCAGCCTCCCACGGAAACATTAATTACACCCACCCTGATTTTTTTGGGAAGTCTTTCAACCATTGTTCTGCCAAAATAATCGGCCGGCGAAAGGCCTGTCCGGCAACGGCACAAAGGCGGTTTGGCCGTGTACCATTTTCCCTTGACTCTGCCAATGTCGGAACAATTGACTGCCTGCAGAACCTGAAACCGCGGGTCCACAATCGTGTCCTGAGGCTCCGGCCGGGCAGCGCCTTCCATATTCGACTGTCCGAAACAAAGGAAAATGTAAAAGTTTTTATCCTGCGAATAGAGGGATAAACTCAGCATCATCAGTGCTGAAAAAAGAAACAGTTTGCTTTTCATATTGAATAATTTTTAATTACACATTAATCTTTGAAAATCTGCTGAAGTGTTTTTGCGAGGTATTTTTTACAGTTCATCCATGTATGCCCTCCCGTGACGATGTTCTCTTCGGGCTTCAGTCCCTTTTCCCTGAACATTGCAATGTTTTGTTTTACGCTCTCGTAAAGGAAGTCTTCGGTGCCTACGCTTATTGTGAACAGCTTTATCTGCCTGTTCATTGCTGATGCATCAGGATTCCAGTTGGTGAAATTTTTCCTGAATTCTTCTGTAGCGGTATAAGGGGCATACGAGCAGATATACGCAAATTTATCCGGATTTGTAAGTCCGATATTCAGTGTTTGTCCGCCGCCTACCGAAAATCCTGCGACGGCGCGGTTTTTACTGTCGGTATATACGGGGTAATTTGCCTCAACGAAAGGAATAATGTCATTGATTACATCTTTTGTGAAATCCTGCATCGGGCTGGGTCTCACATTACCGTACGGCATTACAATTATCATTGGTCTGGCTTTCCCCTGAGCGATAAGGTTATCGGCTATCAGATTCGCCCTTCCCACCTTTGTCCATGTTTCTTCGGTATCGGATCCGCCGTGAATCAGGTATAAGACGGGATATTTTGTTTTACCGTTTACATCAAATCCCGGAGGGGTATAGATTACAAGTGTTCTGGTCCTTCCCAGTGTTGAGGATTTGTAGTACCTGTAGCTGATATTCCCATGGGGCACATTCTGCATTGAATGAATCAAAGGCTGATCGCCCGGGATATCAACAAGGCTGAATTTAAAACGCTCGTTGGCAAACAACAGTACATTGCCCGGGTCAGCAACCTGGACGCTGTCGACCACAAAGCAGTATGGATAGATATCAGGTTCAACCGGCCCGATAGTCACCGACCATACTCCACCTGCGTCTTTTGTCATAGTCTGTGGTTCGGCGGTCATTTCCGACTTCAGCTTTACCTCCCTTGCATTCGGTGCCCTGAAACGGAATGTAACTGTCTTGTCTTTATGAACCTCGGGAGAAACAAATGGAATAGTTCTTTGCTGGGAAAAAATATTCTGTACTGCCAGGATCACTATTATGGTTGTCAGCCCTCTTAAAGATACTTTTTGAAACATAGCATTACTCTGTTTTAATATTTTTGACTTTATCTGAATAGAAGAGGAGCAGCTTCCGACAGGAAAAGTCTGCAGTTCATCCACGTGTGACCACCGGTTGTAATGAGAGTCCGGGTATTGATGTTTTTTGATTTAAGCAGTTCCATAAAATCGGCCGCCTGCCTGTAGAGGAAATCCTCGTTCCCGACACTCAGCCAGAAAAGCTTCATTCGTTTATTGGTCTCTTCAGGTTTTGAATAAAATGAACTGAAATTTTGTTCAAAAGCCTCTTTTGTAAGGTAAGCGCTGAAGGAGCAGATGTAAGCGAATTTATCCGTGTTGGAGAGTCCGGTCCATAACGACTGCCCTCCTCCTCGGGAGAAACCTGCCACAGCCCGGTGTTCCCTGTCGGCAACAGTTCTGAAATTCCTGTCCGTAAAAGGTATAATATCATTTACCATTTCATCGCTGTATTTGCTGTACATCGGAATTGCATCAGGTGATGCCGGGCCGCTTATTTCAATGAAATTATTCCCGTATGGCATTACGATAATCATGGGGACAGCCTTCCCCTGTGCAATAAGATTATCGAGAATGAAATTGACTCTTCCTACCTTAAACCATGTTTCCTCGGTGTCGGTTGTGCCGCTGATAAGATACAGCACCGGGTATTTTTGTCCGGGGCTGGTTTCATACCCCGGCGGGGTGTACACCACCAGCGGCCTGTCGATACCGTTCATTACCTTCGACTTGTAAGATGTGTAAACCATGGTACCGTGAGGCACATCCTGCAATGAATGGATAAGCGGTTTATCTCCGGGGATATCCACGAGACTTGCCTTGAATCTTTCATTGGGGAAATAAGCCACATTTCCGGGATCCATAACCTGTATTCCGTCAACAATAAAATTATAAGGGTATATGTCAGGCTTAACCGGCCCAAGGGTAACGCTCCACATTCCGTTGGCGGCCTTTGTCATCGCCACCGGGCCTTTCTCAAACTGGGCACTGAGCCTGACCTCCCTGGCCGACGGGGCAAAATACCGGAAGGTGACTGTTTTATCCGGATTTACCTGCGGAGATATTGCAAGCGGCCCCGCAGGGGGCTGAGCATTAAGTACCCCTGCGATTAACAGTACCGGAACAATATGAAACAATCGTTGTATGAATTTTCCTTTCATTTCATCACTGATTAAAATTAATACGGTATGATAAACCGGTTTGCTTTTTAAGAGTCAATTACCATTTTCAGGCAGGCATTCAGTTTTTAAACAGAAGCTGGGCAAAGCCATGGAGGCTTTTTCTCCATGTCTGAAATTCATGTGCGGTACCCGGCGCTTCATAATACACATGTTTAACACCTGCCTTTTCGAGCTGTTCATGTATGCTTCTACCGGTATTTGGTCCCTCTTTCGAGCCCATGCTTATGTAAAACACTTTTACCAGTTTGGCGAATTCATCGGGTTTTGAAAGCAATCCGTTATATCCTGTTTCAACCCCCGGGAAGCCGAACGGAGCACTGAAAATGCCGATGTTGGCAAATTTATCCAGGTTAGCCTGGGTGATCTGGTATGTTTGTGTTCCTCCGAGCGATAGGCCTGCAAGAGCTCTGTTTTCGCGGTTGGTAAGAGTGCGGAAACTGGCATCAATAGCGGGTATAAGATCCTTAATCAGTACCGATCCGAAGCCGTCCCAGAATGATGGCATACCTCCAGGGCCCTGGCCGGGTCGCTGTGCCTGTCCTGCTCCCTGAGGCTGACCCTGGGCAGGTCTTGCTGTCTGTGTCTGTTGCGGCTGTGCCTGACCGGGAGCGCCCGGTGCGGGTCTTGCACCCGGTGCGCCTGCACCCTGAGGACGGGCAGCCCGCATGCCTGCCGCAATACCGCCGTCTTCCATAACCACAATCATGGGTTTGGCCTTACCCTCGGCAATCAGATTGTCAAGGATGAAATTGGTTTTACCCTGATTGGCCCAGGCACGCCTGTCTTCACCCATCCCGTGCTGAAGGTAAAGAACAGGATAACGTTTGCTGATATCCTTGTTATAATCGGGAGGGGTATAAACGAAAGCCTGTCTGTGTTCCCCTGTCGATTCGGCATAGTACCAGAATGAGACTATATTGCCATGAGGTACCTTTTTTATATCGTAGAAATCGACCCCTTCCTCGGGCACTTCAATGCCGCTCATCACCTTTCCTGACCCAAAGAATGTTTCACTGTTCGGATCGGCTACATCAACACCGTTTATCCTTATTGTGTAATAATGAAAGCCGGGATCGAGAGGAGCCGTTACGCCTGTCCAGTAGCCGTCTTCACCTTTTGTAAGGGCGGTATTTCCGAGACTTACAACGATACTCTGTGCTTCCGGCGCACGAAGTCTGAAATAGGCTCTTCTCTGGGCATCAATGCGCGGGTATTCAGCGCCTACAATATTTGTTGATGCGGGTTTGGTGTCCGGCGGCGGGGGTGGCGGCGGGGCCTGCTGCTGCATCTGTGGTACCTGGGCGGTGCATAATGCACCTGCAAACAAAAACAGAGTGATGAAATTTATAAATTTTCTCATTTTGGTTATTTGTTTTTTCTGTTATTTAAATAACAATTGTGCGAACTGGTAGAGGCTTCTCCTCCATGTCTGCCATTCGTGGGCCGTCCCGGTGGAGACGTACGTTACTCCCTTAATTCCGGTTTTGTTCCATTCATCTGCAGCTGCCTGCAGGCGTGCTGCCCCTCCTTCCTTGCTGCCGAAGCTCATAAATACAAGTTTCACATTCTTTTTAAAGGTATCCATATCCTTTACATCAGCAGGAGTCATTGTTCCGCCGCTGAACATACCGATGTATGAGAATTTGCCGGGATTGGCGGTGGTAATGGATCTTGTCTGCATGCCTCCCATGGAGAGACCTGCCAGTGCCCGGTGTTTCTGGTCAGCCATTACTCTGAAGTTTGATTCGATAAAGGGGATAAGATCATCAAAAAGAATGCTCTGGAACTGCCCTGCAAAGTTCATCCCGGCGCCGGGTCCCTGTGCGCCGGGCCGCTGGGCCCCCTGGCCTCCGGCAGCGCCCGGCTGACCTGCAGCCTGTGCGGGAGCTGCAGCCGGAGCCTGTCCGGGAGCGCCCTGGGCCGGTCTGGGAGGACGTGCTCCGCCGCCGAAATTGACGCTTCCGTTTTCCATCACAATAATAAAGGGCAAGGCTTTGCCTTCTGCAATCAGGTTGTCCATGATAAATCCGGTACGGCCCTGATTTCCCCATCCGGTCTCATCCTCGCCCATCCCATGCTGCAGGTAAAGTACCGGATATTTCTTTTTGCCGCTCTTGTCATAGTCGGGTGGGGTATATACATATATACGCCGGACCGAGTTTGTGGTTTTTGAGAAGTAATGGATTTCCCTTAGATGACCGTGAGGGACATTCTTAACGGCATAAAAATCCTGGTCTTTGGCAGGGATTTCGATTCCGCTTCCGGCACGGCTTGCACCATAAAAATAAAGGCTACCCGGATCAGGCACCGAAGCCCCGTCGATATTCAGCTGGTAATAGTGAAACCCTTCGTCCTGCGGAGCAGATTCACCTGTCCAAACGCCTTTTTCATCCTTAACCAAATCGTACTTCACGGCACCGATATCGATCTGTACCCTCTGTGCCTGGGGTGCGAGGATACTTGTACGTACCCTGCCCTCGGAATTCACCTGCGGATACTGTTTACCCGGCTGAGTGGTTGATGATACCTTAAAATCCTCCTTAACCTGTGTCTGGTTAGTCTGCGCCAGACTGAGCCCTCCCGTTATCACCAGTGATGATAACAAACAAACATACCTGTATTTCATTTAATACCTTTTTATATTTATAGTTCTATTTTTTATCCAGAAACATAAGCGGGGCCATCTGGTACAGGCTTCTGCGCCAGGTCTGGAACTCATGACGTGTTCCTTCCGAAACGTATGATACCGCGTTTATCCCGGCCTCTTTAAGGTCGGCAGCAGCTTTCTTTACCCCGTCGGGATTTTCAAAGCTGCCGCAGCTCATGAAAATAAGCTTAACCTTCGATTTGTCCTTTATTTCAGCCGGAGCATAAGTTCCGCCGCTCAGGAGTCCGTAGTGAGAAAATACGTCGGGACGTGCGAGGGTAATTGACTTCGTCTCCATTCCGCCCATTGAGAGACCCGCCATTGCCCTATGAGGCTGGTCGGCCAAAGTGCGGAAGTTGGCATCAATGTACGGTATTAGTTCGTCGAGCAGTACGGTCTGAAATGGTTTAACGTCAAAGTTCCTCAGTCCTCCCATGCGAACATCATTGGTCATACCGTAGGTCATTACGATAATGAATGGCTTAATTTTCCCTTCTGCAATCAGGTTGTCCATTATCAGGTTTGCATGCCCCTGGTTGATCCATGCCGTTTCATCCTCTCCCCAGCCGTGCTGCAGATATAATACCGGGTAACGTTTTTTCTGGTTTTTATCATAATCGGGAGGAGTGTATACAAAAGCCCTGCGCGAGGTATTTGTACTCGGTGAAGGGAAAAGCACCTGCTGTACCCTTCCGTGCGGTACATTTTTAAGTGCGTAAAAATCCTGATCGTGAGCCGGGATTTCGATACCGCTTTCGAGTCTTGTCGAGCCGTAAAAGGTCATGGTGCCGGGATCGTTAAAAGTTGCACCGTCAACGGTTATGCGGTAATAATGGAATCCCTCTTCCAGCGGACCGGCAGTTGTTCCCATCCATGAACCGTCATCGGTTTTGGTGAGGGGAGTGCCTCCTCTGGTTCCGCCCAGTCCGAGGCTTACAACAACACTTTTTGCTTCAGGGGCAACTATCCTGAACCGAGCATAACCCTGCGAGTTGACCTTTGGATATTCCTGCCCCGGCTGGTTTTTTGATGAGGGTTTGAAATCTTCAATAGCAGCAGGCTGGCCTGTCTGTGCAGCACAGATACCTGCGGCAGCCATAAATAGCGATAGCACAAATAAATTTCTCTTTTTCATTTGTCAATATTTATTAATATGTTCTTTACAAATTTCCCCGGGCTCAGTCTTTAACTCAGTCTTTAAAGAGGAGCATTGAAAATTCCTTCAGGCTTCTTCTCCACGACTGGAATTCGTGTGCAGTAAGGGGAGATACATAGGTGGCGCTTTTAATGCCGGCCTTAGTCAATGCCTCCTCAGCAGCTTTTAATCCGTCCGCACCACGTTCGCGGCTGCCGTAGCTCATGAAAACGAGCTTGACTTTTGATTTGTCGGAGATATCATCCGGCATAATTGTTCCTCCGCTGAACATCCCGATATAAGCGAATTTGTCGAGATTTGCGAGTGTGACGGCTCTTGTCTGCATGGCACCCATTGAAAGGCCTGCCATTGCGCGGTATTTCTGGTCGGAGAGAGTTCTGAAGTTTTTATCAACCCATGGAATCAGGTCTGTTGTCATAAGCTGGCCG
Organism: Bacteroidales bacterium; assembly: GCA_029974835.1. Classification (GTDB taxonomy): domain Bacteria; phylum Bacteroidota; class Bacteroidia; order Bacteroidales; family VadinHA17; genus LD21. The sequence goes on along the minus strand of JARKQN010000089.1, from coordinate 73,296 downwards.
TAAATGCCACCGCCGGGGCCACCCATTCCAAAAAAGCCGCCCGGACGTGCAGCAGCGCCCTGGCCGCCGGCAGCAGGAGCACCGGCAGGGCGAGCAGCAGGGGGTGCAGCAGGAAGAGTGGGCCTTGGAGCAGGAGGACCAGGGGCCGGGCGCCTGGGTGTTGTAACTGCACTTGTTTCCATAACAATAATAAATGGTTTGGCTTTCCCTTCTGCAATAAGATTATCCAGAATCAGATTCGCCCGTCCCATTTCAATCCATACTCTCTGGTCTTCTCCGCCGCCATGCTGCAGATAAAGAACCGGGTATCGCGTATTGATGTTCTTTTCATAATCGGGCGGGGTATATACATATATCATGCGCCACGACTTTGCAACTGTCGAATAGTAATTCTTAATCAGCACATTTCCGTGAGGTACATCCTTCAGCTCATAGAATCCGCCGTCGGGATCGGGAATTTCGAAGCCGTTGCATAAATGGCTGAATCCGATAAAACCATCCGTGGCCGGATCAACAACAATAGCTCCGTCAACCACCATCCAGAAATTATGATAGCCCAGGTCCTGTGGTTCGCTGGTATACGACCATACTCCGTCGGAGCCTTTAACAAGGTCGAAATTGACATTGTTTATGGCCACCTGCACTTTCTGGGCATCGGGGGCATAAAATTTAAACGTAACCCTGTTATCGGCCTCAATCCGCGGATACTGGTTACCATAGAGATTGTACGGCGAAGCGTGGGCCGTATCAACATTAAAAACAGCGGAGGCCTGTCCCGATTGGGCAAACCCTGAGTAACAGGTTATCAGAAACACTGTTAACGCAAAAACAATTTTTTTCATAGTTGTTTATTATTAGAGGTTAGTAAAGATTGAAAAAGAACAGACTTTTATCCGGGAATTATTAGGGTTGGTTCACATGCTTGTAAAAGTCGAAATAAAAAAAGTAAGAGTAGTATAAATTTTAAGCAAAATGTGACTGAAAAATAAAAGATTGATGATTATTCCGGGAAAATAGACTTTACCGGCAATAAATAAGATTATTTAACAATTTCCCTGAAACGCGGGAGTTAACCGTGAAGGCCCGGCAAAAAGGTTTATTTTTTTATTTTATACGGCTCGAGCATGGTGTTAAATCTGGTAATCAGCTCCCTGAGGGCTTTCATGTCTTTTTCTCCCTGTCGGAGCATTTCCACCTCCCATGTCGGTGGAATTCTCATAGGTGCCAGCTCTCCGGCTTCAAGAAGGTGCGCCGATGTTTCAGCGATATCGAGACCTTCCTCCCATTTTGCCTCAGTATTTTTCAGCCATTTATTTCCCTGGTCTGTTATGCGGGTGATCCAGCCTTCATAATCGGCCACAGCCGGAAGGATATCCGGACTCCTTTTCCTGAAAAATCCCATTATTGCGGCTGCAATTGAAGGGTCGCGCACACTTCCGTCCTCGTAAAAGACTCCATGCACTTTCCCCCATCCTTCCCTTACAATCATAAGTTCCCAGATATACCAGCCCACTTTCGCGTTCATGTGCTCCTGAAGGGTTATATCGTAAGGATTTGCCCTGGCTATGCATCCTATTTCGCCGTTAATCAGCGGCTTGTTGACTTTGGCTGCAAATTCCTTTGCTCGTGCTATATTGTTTCTAATCTGTTCACGGGTCTGCATATAGTCGTGAAACTGCAGCACATCGACATAATCAGCAAGCTCAATCATCCCGTCAACGAAAGCCATTCCGATAGTAACGGGAGTGTTGGGATCGAGCTCATGGAATACTCCGGCCATGAACTTACAGCTTTCAAAATTCCTCAGGACTCTTTCCCTTGGGGTTGTAGGCCAGTCGGGTTCATTCATTACATCCCACATTGCAAGTCCCGGTTCCTTGCCAATTGCATTAACAAGGAACTTTGCCCAGTTTCTTCCGACATGACGCTGTGATGTATCCCTCGACCATGGTCCGCCCTGCAGTACGGGCATAACCCCTATATTTCTTTCATGGCAGGTGCGGACAAAATGCTGCAGTTTTGCCGGCAGGGCGGCGCTGTCCTCAAGGTAAGCCTGGTAAGGAACAAAAACCCGAACCTGGTTAAGATTAAGGCTTTTTGCCAGGTCCATGTCGAATTCAATGGTTGCAGAGTCATAGCTTACCCAGCAGTCGACATGATGCCTGGGCGATTTTACATAGGCAGGCGTATAATTGAAACCCCTTATCAGCGAGGCATCTCTCGGGCCGGTGAAATCAAATTTTGAGATTTTCTGCTCAGGAACGGAACATCCTGCCGAAATCATCAGAACGATTACAGCAAGGCGGGAAAGATTCTTTTTCATGGTTCAGGAATTTATTACCATAAATTTAACAAAAATATGGCAATAAACCCCTTTGTTATTCAATCGCCTCTTCCCTTTTTCGCACTTACATTTTTAACCAGCCCCTCCGGTATTGATACGAGTTCGATTCCGTTACCGGTGCCCAGGTTGCGTGAGTATTGTTTGTCGATGGGGTTATTCCAGTGTTCGTGAACTCCAAGTACGGGAACGGGAGTACCTGAATTGTCGGGGTCGTATATTATGCCTTCCGGCCAGTTTGCCCTGTCGGCAGCCTGATGCATGTAATCATCAACCCCGTTTATGTTGGGCTGGAATTCCGAATCGTTATTTACCGGATCGTGTTTACGTTCCCCGTTCCATTCTGTTCTCAGGAAGTCATATCCGACAGATTCTATGGCAACAGGGTCAAGCGACATGAAGATTGAGTTTGACCAGTCGTTGTTAAAGGGGGCCATAAAATATTTCACAGGGCCTTTGATTTCGCTGGCCCCGCCCCCGAACAATCCTTCAACAATCCATATTAACGTGTTTTGTCCGAGATATTTGCTTCCCATAAGATCGACAAAAACCCTGTACTTCCTGTAGCCGGTGTTTTCATACCTGCCTCCTCTCCTGTTGGCCGGATGTGAATAATGAAGATGGCCAGCCGTGGGTCTTCCGATATTGCCAAAATGACTCTTCGCTGTGAGTGAAACACCTGCAATCATATGCGATTTGAGGTTAGTCATATTAATAAGGTAATCGGCCTCCACGATGACATCATAAAGTTTGTCGGTGATGGTTTTATCCGAGTAAAAAAGGACAGGTTCCGGTGTTACCTTAACAAGTGTACGGCCAAAATTGGTGGTGTTTTTATCAAGATATTTCACATTCGGAAACTCTTTTGCCCATACCTCGTAGTTATGCCCCCAGATCGGGCACATCGGGTCGCCTATTGAAATATTCTCCTGCGGTATTCCTGCTTCGTTGATCAGTTCCCTCAGAACCTCCAGAACCACATAAGGACCCTGTTCGGTCGGTACGAAATTGGAGGCCCGTCTCATCTCATTTTCCTCAAGTGTTTTCGGAACATAAAAACCGTTATCCTTGTCCTTTTGGGAAAGAACCCATCTCGACTGTCCCTGGTTTATTTTGATAAAGATTTTTTCTCCGGCCTGGTAACCTCTTTTCTGGTTATGCCTGTTTAAATTGAAATAACGGAACACAGACTCCCATGCACTTCTTGCATTTTTTTCACCCGTGAGTCTGAGAATTCCGTCACGGAACATTTTTGCGATGACTTCGGGATTATTGTTGTGGGCGCTGAAGTACCAGTCGTATGTGGCAAAGTCGTTGTGTTCAAATTTCTCATTTGTTGCATCGGGGTTCCATACCCAGACAACTCTTCCCGGAAAGATCCCTTTTGCAACGCCCATTGGTTGATTGGGACCATCATCAGGCCCCATTTTGAGTGCAGCCTGCTGGTTGCCTGCTGGCGTAATGGCCATCACGATGACAACCCCCGCAAGCAGCATTAAAGCTGCACCAAACCTGACATTGATCAGCCTGCTCTTCAGCTTTCTGGACAGGGCCGTTAATCCTCCAACTGCCAGGAGGTAGCCGACAAAACCTGACATAAACGGCGCCGCAACCTTCATACAGGGATATGTCGCCCTTGACGGTTTCGGAATAACCCTTACGAGAAACCATACAGTGGATGCAATGCCCATAATTATGAAAACAAGTCTGTAGGGTATATGCCTTTCGAGCAGCCAGTCTCTCATCCGGCCGGGATACCCTTTAAGTTTTGAAATATCGAATCGGCTTTTTTTCATGATATTTTTCTTACTGGTAATCATGCAAGTTTGAAAAAAAAACAATATGAAAAAATATTACCTGATGTTTTTAAGATTCGTTAACAATTTCGTTTTCAGCCTTAATAAAAAAAAGAGGAGGGTGCTCCGTGGAAACACCCTCCTCACTGTCAAATAAAGCTATTAGAAATAGCCGTAGTTCTGCGGTTTGGGATCAGGAGGATTGACATTGTCAATATGAGTCTGCGGTATCGGGCGGAAACGATGGTATTTTTGTATATTTCCGTTACTTCCGAAATCGTTGCTCACCCAGTAGTCGGTAGCTTTGACCCTGTTATACCAGTAATCGGCCCCATAGCGCACCAGAAGGCTGAACCGGTTCATTTCACCTGCGGTTTCATGAGCCATTTCATCCATGTAGAAATCGGTAAGCAGATCCCCCGTGAAACTGCTGAGGAAAGCCGGAGTTACTTCCATATCGGTTTCGGTCGATTTTGTTCTGTCGTCCCAGCTGCCTCCGTCATATTTCCAGAAATGAGCCGATTTAAGCTCTCCCTCTTTCCAGGCTGCACGGTTTCGTACCACGTTAAGGGCTGCTGCGGCATTAACGAAGTCTCCCTTACGGGCATAAGCCTCCGATAAAAGAATGTATGTCTCAGCAAGGCGGAATCTCATTACGTTTCTGAAACTTCCCTGGTCATTGGTGGCTGCCCTTCGGTTATCGAGGTATTTAGCCAGAGGAGGGAAGCTGTTTGTGCATACGTCGAAACCTGACACTTCAGCTCTTGTGTATGGCACCTTAACCGATTGCATCGGTACCAGCCAGTATTTTTCCTTAGCACGGGCAAGAGCCAGTTTTTCTGCCTTGGTTCCGGGTCCGGGCCGCTGGCTTACATCTTCTATTGTCAGGAGCATTGCAGTGTCTCCCACATTATATTTCTGGGTTCCGGCAACCATACCAATATCTGCAGGGTCGAATGATCCGGCAGCATTTGAAAAGGCGGCCCACTGGTAATTACGGTTGGCACTGTTGCAGTATTCTACCCAGACATGCGACTTATAAAGCCTGGAATCAATCAGCTTGCCTAACTTGCCTGTGGCATAATTTTTAGCGGCATAAAGGCCGGTTTCGGAATAATAATACGGCGTCGGTGCTACTCTCCTCCACGGGCGACCTGTAATAAGGTCGCGCACAACTCCGACATTGCTTCCGTGGATAACGGATGTCCCGGATTCGAGCTTGGTGGTCAGAGGATAATTTTCAAGCTGCCCTGTGTAATACAGATGCAGCTGATTGCCGCCATTAACGTTTGTTGCCGTGGTATTGTTGTAAAACATGGTAGTGGAATAATTGATGGAAAATACTACCTCCGGCCCCATGTATTCAGCAGTCAGTCCGGTTTTGGGATTCCACCCCCAGAGTGTTGAATAATTTGCAGCAAGTGCGTGATTGCTCTGACTGGTAGCCCCCGGACCGAATTTGCAGACCTGGCTGGCGAAATAAATAACAGAATCTATATCGGTTGTCTTTCCTCCCCTGTCCTCATTCATGTTAGCATCCGACTGGCTCTTGGTATAGGTATCGCAATACCTGAACATATAAGCCTTTGCCAGCAGGTGGCCTGCCGAACCTTTAGATGCACGGCCGTAATCACCGGTCACTTTCCCGTTGACATCGGCCCATGGCAGAAGGTCCCATGCCTGTCGGGCATCAGAAATTATCTGAGCCCATACCTGTTTCTGGGGTACGCGGACAAAATCTGTTTTGGGATAATCCAGCGGGGCAGTAACAATGGGAATATCACCAAACTGAACCACAAGTTCGTAGTAATAATATGCACGCAGAAACAGCAGTTCACCCTTACGCACTGCTTTTGTGGCCGGAGCCATGTCGGTGTTGCTCTCAATCATCTTTAGCCCCAGGTTGCAGGAAGCTATACCACTATAATTATTATTCCAGAAACTGGCAAGCAGTCCGTTTTGAGGAGCCATTGCGTTGGAAAGAAACTGGCCGAAAGCATCGCGATGAGAACCGTCCCCGCTTACCATCCATATATCCGTGCCGAGGTCTTCAAGAGCGTACATTGTCTCTGAGTTTGCGCACCAGCGTGTCTGCTGATAGCTTGCTGCAACCAGAGCATTCAGTCCGGCAGTTGTATTGTAATATGTATAGTCAGCGTTGTAGGATTTTTCCTCCAGGAAATCGGAGCATGACAGGCAGAATGATGTTAATACTGCTGTTATCAAAATTTTGTTAAATATCTTGATTTTCATAGGAATACCTTTTAGAAAGTTACATTTAATCCGAACATATAGGTTCTCATCGTAAATGGTGCATCATTATATGTGGAGATAGTGCCTCCCGAACGTGTCTGAGCCAGGGCTCCTTCAGGATCAATACCTTCAAATTTTGTCCACATATACGGATTCTGAACCTTCACATACACCCGTGCCCTCTTGATGGTAACTTTTTCAGTTACATTGGCCGGCAGGGTGTATCCAAGCGTGATGTCGGTAATCTTCAGGAAGTCACCGTCCCAGTAGTACATGGCAGAAACATTGGATGGCATCTGGATATCCAGCTGCGGTTTCAGATATTTGGTATTCTGGTTCGTAGGTGTCCAGTAATTGTTCTTGATGCTGTTATATCTGCCGATTATCTGAATCCCGGGGTTCCAGTATATCATCTGGCCAAACGATCCGTGGAAGAAAACGTAAAGGTCAAACGGTCCGTATTTGAAGTTGTTCGCCATGCTCATTGACCATTTAGGCATCCTTGACCCGATAATCTTGCGGTCTACATCAGTGATCTTGTAGTCGCCGTTGAGGTCCTGAAGCCTGATCTCTCCGGGTTTATAATTCGTGCCGTTTGCATTGAATTTTGCCATTTCCTCCATGTCTTCCTTGGAGCATCCCCACACTCTAGGATAAGCGATATACCCATAGTATGTGTCGATCGGATAACCAACAAACCAGTTGTTCACGAGGTCCTGGGGTAATCCTGTGGCAAGTTTTGACACTTTCTCCTTGTTGGTTGAAAATGTAACATCGGTTGTCCAGTAGATTTTACTTGTGCTGATATTAACAGTATTAAGGCTTACTTCCAAACCCTTGTTTTCTGTTGCGCCGACATTCTGAACAATTGAACTGAAGCCGGACACGGTCGGGAGGGACCTGGTCATAAGCAGGTCGGAAGTTTTCTGCCAGTACACATCAACAGATCCGGAAATGCGTCCCTTGAGAATGCCGAAATCAATTCCACCATTGTACTGGGCTGTTTTTTCCCATGACAAACCGGGGTTTGAGAGGGAACTTGGTGCATAACCCATCACTCCCGCTGTTTTATCCCAGTTGTAACGGCTCGAGGTAATTGTACCGACTGTACTGTAAGGAGCAACCGCAGAGTTTCCGGTTATTCCATATCCTATGCGAAGCTTCATGTTGTCGATTACACTGATTCCTTTCATGAAACTCTCCTCGGAAATACGTCAGGCCAGTGCTGCCGAAGGGAATGCCACCCATTTATGACCTTCCGCAAGACGCGATGATCCGTCATACCTGATTGACGCAGTCAGAAGATATCTGTCCCTGAATGAATAATTGACACGCCCCAGCCATGACATCATGGTCCACTGCGTATAGCTGCTGGTAACAGCCTGTGTGGAAGCCGCCCCGAGGTCATACCATAGCTGCGTTTCCATCGGAAGCGAACTACCTGTGGCACGTACCGGTTCCTGAATGAACTTTTCATTGGTCTGAACAGCGGTTATACCTATTGTGTGTTCCTTGAATGAAGTGTTATAGTTAAGAATGTTCTCGAAGGTCCAGCCATGATCAAAGGCAAAATTCTGGTAGGCGACCGGGTTGCCGAGATTTGTCTCGGTTGAATATTTGCTGGCAAAATGCTGGTTTTGAGTGACGTTCATATTGTAACCAAAGTTGGCCCTGTACGATAAGCCCTTGATAAGGTTAATCGTCAGATAAAGGTTCGTCAGCAGCCTCTGGTTTCTGTTGTTGTCCTTAATACCATCCAGGTCAAAAAACGGATTGGTGGCAAGAGGTTCCCCGGCCGGATTGGGAATAATACCATATTTCCGGTCTCCGTCTTTTGTCACGTCATTATCAGGAGAGTAAAACGGATTACCAAGAGGATTGAAAATTGATGAAATCCCTTTTCCGTTCAGCCAGTCAACATATCCGAAGTTGATATTTCCACCCATTGTCATTTTCTTGCCAAGGTTCTGGTCAAGATTTAACCTGAGAGTATATCTTTTCCTGTGCGACTGCAACTGTATATCGCGGAGATCCATGTAGGAACCGGAAACATAGACCTTTGTGTTTTCAGATCCGCCTCTTATACTTATTGAGTGATTTGTTGAGGTTGCATTGTTGCGGTAGCCGGCCATCTGCCAGTCAAATCCTCTCAGATTGGCCGGATTCCAGATTGTGTCGGTAGGTGTAATTGTCCAGCCGCGTTTCAGTGACTCCAGAACATAAGGATCGTTTGAAAAATAAGTCATGGCAAGGTCTTCAACATAGTCGGGCTTAAGTGAGGAATATACGCTTGTCGGATCAAGCTGCCATCCACCGTTGCCGTCGTAAATATACTTCCTGCCGCCTTCCCTTACATAGTCGGTGTACTCGGCAACATTGAACACCCTGCGGAAACGGTCCATGTAGCCTACGCTGAAGTAGGAATCATAATCAACGGCTACTTTCCCGGCCTCTCCTTTCTTTGTTGTGACCAGAATCACACCGTTGGCACCACGGGAACCGTATATGGCTGTTGCCGAGGCATCCTTGAGTATCTCTATCGACTCCACATCGGTCGGGTTTATTGTTTCCATTCCCCCTGTTGAGGGTATTCCGTCAATTACAAACAGGGGGTCGTTTGTAGCCGTCACAGAACGGTTACCTCTGACCCTGATCGTTGTACCTGAGTTTACAAGGTTTCCTGAAGCAATAAGAACGCCTGCTGTCTTACCCTGAAGAGCTTTCTGAATGGTAGTGGGGGCTGTTGCAATAAGATCCTGTGCCCTTACCGATGAAACTGACCCGGTAAGATCCCTTCTCTTTACGGTTCCGTAACCCACCACGACAATTTCGTCAAGCACAGTTACCATCTGTTTGAGCGTAACATTTATCTGCGCCCTGTTGCCAACCAGAATCTCCTGTGTCTGGAATCCGATAAATGAGATTATAATAACCGACTCCGGTGTCACTCCTTCAAGAACATAATTACCGTTGACATCTGAAGTTGTCCCGCGGGTTGTTCCTTTTATGACAACAGAAACACCGGGGAGAGGCTTGCCTTCTTCATCCGTAACCACTCCCCTTACAATATTCTGCTGGAGGTCGGTCCGGGCCCGCAGCTCGTCCTTAAGCGAAATAACGATAAGGTTGTTCTCGAACACCTTATATTTATAATCAGTCGATTCCAGTATCCTGTCGAGAACCTGGTTAATATTTTTGTTCTTTACTTCCAGGTCCATTATTTTACCGGCCGACTCAAACTCATCATTGTAAAAGAAGCGGTAGTTGCTTCCCTGTTCAATGATGTCTAAGATTTCCCTGACAGTTTTTCCTTCAGCTTTGAAGGAGAACTGGCCAAATCCCGTCGCTGTCAGATTAAGCGTGAAAACTACCATTAAAATGGCTGAAAGTTTCATGATTAAGAGGATTTTACATTTTTTCCATAAGGAAAAATAAGAAACCAGTTTTTTTTCCATAGTTTTGTGCGATGTTAGTTAGAGTTAAACATAATTAATCCCTTACGGGGGAATTGATTGCAGGTAACTTTGACTTCATTTTGGGGGAAAACGGCCGCGAACTGTTTCCCCCTGTTTTTTCACTCGTTTTGTTTCATAGGCAAAGAATTTAATCAGGTTAGACTTAGGGTTATTTTCTTTATAGTTTTTCTTCTCTGTTTCGTGCAAAAAGGTACACTGTTCTTCCGTCCATCTTGTAAGTTACAGGTGCAGTAAGCATTATCACATCCATTACCTGGCTGAAGGTTTCATCCAGGAGTATGCCGGAGAACCGGTGTTTTTTTATTTCCTCATCCCGGAAAACAAAGGTCACATTATACTTGCGCTGAAGTTTTGTACACAGGCTTTCCAGATTTTCACTTCTAATTATAAGCCTGTTTTTAGTCCAGGCGGTCACCTGTTCAACATCAGTTTTTAATGAAACCATCATGTTGCCGGCGACGCTTTTTGCATCCGCTATTGTCTGGGGTTCCATCTCTTTTTTTCTTTCCAGGGTCAGCTGGTCGTCCTGCCGGGCATAGATAGCTTTCTGGTTCGGTTTCAATACTAGCACATTTTCCTTGTTCCTGTCGCTCTTCTGCGATATTTCGACTTCTCCTTCGATCAGTGTCGTTTCAATAATTCCATCCTCAGTATAGGCCTTGACATTGAATTCTGTACCTGTTGCCCTGATATTAAGGTTGCCGGCATAGACTATCAGAGGAATTGTTTTATTTCCGGCGACCCTGAAATATGCTTCCCCTTCGAGGACAAGGTCCCTGTTGGTTATGCTGTAACTGTTGTTATATGTAACCGAACTCCCTGCATTAAGGATTATTTCCGTACCATCCCCCAATGTAATTTCCGACTTCGAGCCGAGGGGCGCCTTAATCATTGTATATGAATCCGGATCTGTGGTTTGATTCGCGTTTTTAAGGTCATTCTGCCTGGTAACCAATGTCCCGGTGAAAAAAGCAACAAGAACAATTGCGGCGGCAGCCATACTTCTGACAATGATTTGTCTTGTTTTCCTGCTTAACGTCCGGATACCTGATTCGCCGGCCCTGATTTCCCGTAATGCAATTTCAGTTTCAATGCTTTTGTAAATCTCATCCAGGCCGGCCCGGTAATTTTCACTCCCGTCATGCTTCATGCCGTTGAGATCCGACAACAATTCTCTCTTTGATATATAATCAAAATGAATGTCGCCAAGAAGATTATAGAGCCTGATTTTCTCCTCATCCGTACATTTCTTTTCAAGATATCTTGTTATGAGATAATCAAGCTCCGCAGATAATTCAGATTTCATTTAATGGTTTTATTTGTTAAACAATATATCCTAATACAATGAGCAGCCCTTGTCTACTCACTGTTTAGAAAAAATTTTTTCTGAAATGACTCAACCCGCAGTATTTTTTCAGGCTGATGGTGTGGGTTTAATAAAAAAGGTATCTCTGTTTCAATATCAGTCTGATCTCTTTCACGGCACGATAAACCTGGTTTTCTACTGTACGGACTGATACATCAAGCCTCTCTGCTATTTCCTTATGCGACAGTCCGTCGTTGCGGCTCATGTTAAAAATCCGCTGCCTTTCCGGCGGCAGTGTTTTTACAATTTCTGCTATTGCCTTTTCAAGATCTTTAAAAAAAATCTGTTCATAGGTCATGTCTGCAACCGACGGGTCGTTCTTCTTCATGCTCTCAATAACCCTGAAACGCTGAGATCTTTTTTTGAAGTAATTAATTAAAATGTTGACCGTAATCCGGTATATATAGCTTTTTAACTGCCCGTCAGGATTGAGATTAGTCCGGTGTTCCCATATGTTTATAAAAACCGTTTGAACAACGTCACGGGCTTCATCGGCATTGCCGGTATGCTTTAAGGAAAAGCGATAGATCCGGTCACTATACCGGTTATACAGAATCCTGAAGGCCTCTTTGTCGTTTTGCCTTATCCTGGCTGCAAGGATTTCATCGCCTGTCTGAGCGTTAATGCGTGCCATCAGGTACTCAAATTTGTTCCAGCCGGTAAAAATTAACTTTCGTAAAATTAATCTATTTTAAACGTTATAATGAAGAAATTTAATCACGATTATTCCTAAATGCCTGTAAAAGCAATATTTCGTAAAATTATATGGATACAGCCCTTGAAGGAAAAAGATCCATCTTTATGTGAGAAGACTTCTCACATTTAAAGGTTGTGTGATATATTTACCTGTAAATTAAAAACTTACCATCGGCAATACTGGTGACGCCGTTATCGGTGCCCAGCCATATTCTGTCCTTTTTGTCAATTGCGATTGTCAGAACATTATTACTTGCCAGCCCGTCTTCTGTTTTGTATGTAACCCACCTGTTTCCGTCAAAAACAGACAATCCGTTTCTGGTTCCGAAATAAACATTACCTTTTGAATCGGAATTAATTGCCTGCACAAAATTATCTGCCAGTCCCTCCTTTGTGGTAAACACACTCCAGCCCTCAAGAGTGTTGTATCCCTTATGCCTTGCAATCCCTTTGTCGGTGCCGAACCACTGGGTGCCGTCGGCTGTGATATGAATGCTGTACACATTGTCGGAGGGCATAAGTATCGGGCCCCATTCCGCGTATTCCGAAGCGCCGGAAACTGCATCAACCTCATTGCGGTATACTCTTAAAACCCCACCTCCAATGGTACCGATGTATAATGAATCTCCGTCAGGACTTGTGGCAAGTGATGTTATAGGAAAATCCTCGAATGTACCGTCGGGGTATTTTCTGGCATAGCTGTTTGTCAGCCATTTTCTGCCTTTGAAAGCTGCAATACCCTTGTCAGTACCAAACCACCTGAGTTCCTTCCTGCCTACCGCTACGGCAAGAACATTTTCGCTGAGTAAATTTGAGTTGTCGGGATAATATGTCGTGGCCCCCGAACGTGCATCAACCGGCAGACTCACAACTGTGGCACCCTTCCCGGTGGCAAGCCACAATTCGGGTCCATATGAAGAGAAATCATATACCACGCCCTTGAGGCCGGAAGAGGATACTTTCCTGTTCCTGTTATGTAATGTCCATTTGGTACCGTTAAAGCTTACTATTCCCGATTCAGTAAGAAACCATACATTGTTATCATCATCAACCGTTGAGGCAAAAAACCTGACGGCCGTAATGCCTTCTCCCATAGGAATGTTTGCCACATTCTGCTGGGCTTCTGCTCTTTGTGCAGAGAAACAGGAATATATAAATAAAACAAATACTGCAATCTTATTTTTGAATCTCATCAGGTTTTCTGCATTTTTACCGGAGAAATGTTTTTGCATAAATTCTGCTGTTTTTTATTAGTAATTGTGTTTTCCGGGTCATAATGACCGTCTGTCTCTGTTATTTTATTTATCAACGAATTCCATAAGGCCGAATTGTGATGGCTGGTGAACATCCAGCTTGTAGTTGTAAATGGGATATAGTGTGGATGTTGAACGGAACCTGTCATCAACAGCGTTCCTGTCCTGTCTCACAGCCTGGAAAGCCCATTTTGCACCGGGGGCCGGGCGTGTAAGGCTGCTTATGTTGCTGAATGCCGAAAAAGGTATTGCGAATTCCATTGTCCAGCCCCTGTCACGGTCCTTGTCGTTATTAATCGTACCGTCACAAACAGCCTTTACCTGATATTGCGGATTATAACCGCTGATAAAAAAAGTCCTGTTGTTATAGTAACGCCATAAAACAATATAGTCATATCTTACTTCGGTAATATTTATTTCAAATCCGAAATGCATATAAATACTGTCGGGTACCGGGACGACAAAAAACTCTGCACAGTCGTCGAGATAGGTTCTGCCGTCAAAATTTGTTTCCCTTGCTGTTAGTGATGTATCCTCGCATTCAAAAAAGAGATAAAGCCCGGCATTGTCCCAGAGCATCCTGAATTTTGTGTTTTGTTTTTCAACAGGCTTATCAAGCCGGAAGAAATGATCGAGAGAACGCACCTCGGCATTTTTCCAGGAAGCCTCATCCATCCTTCCGTCTATGTTCATTGTCTCTCCTGCCCTGGCAACTTTATATACAGGCTGCTGTCCGATTACAAGCTGAACATTCTGCTGTGAATATATTGCGGATCCCGTAAATGACATGACCATTACCAGAAATATCCTTACCTGAACTGCCGCTGTTATCTGTTTAACAATGTTTTTCATTCGTATACAGTTTATATTAACTGCAGATGATTACTTAAATCTTCTCTGCATTATTTATAATGTCCCGCTCCGGAGGTATGGAGCAAGAGGGAAGATTGCATTCTGAAAGATTATAAATGAATCTTTAGCAATGATAAGTAATTTTATCATTTTTATTTAATTATAACCGTTAAAAAAGCTGAATTCATTAATAGAAAATCAAAAATCCCTTTCTTGCTTTTTAATGATTTTGCTTAAAATGATTCTGCAGATGTGCTCAGACTTGAATTTTATGGCTTGCTCTTCAGGGTCCCGGAAAAAAGATAAAACCGGACATATTTTTTAGCAGAAAGTTTATTTACAGGAATTACTACCTTTATAAGCTCAGAAACAAATACTCTTGCATGTGAATTGTTTGTTTAAACTTAAATAGTTGAAACCAAAACTGCTCCTATGAAAAAGCTGATGATGTTTTCTTTTTGTATCATTTTATACGGATTGTTTTCCGGTGTGCTGCTTTCGCAGGAACCTGCCGTGATTAAAATTGACCCCGACCGTAAAATCGGGGCGATTGACCAGAACATTTACGGCAGTTTTCTTGAATCTCCCAGACGGGGTCTTTATGAACCCGAATCCAGGTTCGCTGATGAAAACGGGTTCAGAAAAGATCTGATCGCACTGATCAGGGAGCTGAATGTGCCCGTAATCAGATGGCCCGGGGGTAATTTTGTTTCCGGCTATAACTGGGAAGACGGTATAGGTCCGAAAGATAAGAGACCGGCCAGGCTCGACATTGCCTGGAACCGTATTGAAACGAACCAGATGGGAACCGACGAATATGTAAAATTCTGTAAGCTCATCGGGGCCGAGAATTTTGTATGCATCAATGCCGGTACCGGAACACTCGACGATGCCCGGCACTGGGTTGAATACTGCAATTATCCGAAAGGTACATACTATTCCGACCTCAGGATAAAATACGGCAATGAACAGCCGTTTAAAGTAAAATACTGGGCTCTCGGAAACGAACTTGACGGGCCCTGGCAGCTGGGTCATAAGAACAAGGAGGATTATGTGAAATTTGCAAATGAGGCTGCCAAACTTATGCAGCTGGTAGATAAGGACATAAAAATTATTGCTTCAGGCTCGTCAAATTATCCTCTTGTAACATCCGACTACGACCCGAAAGACGGGTGGATCGACTGGAATGATTATGTGCTCGACAGGATGGTTGGCAATATAGACTATATATCCATACACAGGTATGCAACACAGGCCCTGAGAGGGTTGCAGGATCAGCAGAGCTTTGCAAACCAGATGTCGCTTGGCGCCGAAATTGATAAGCTGATAAAAATTACCAAGGGGCTTATTGAGAAGGCAATGGAAAAATCAGGTTC
Source organism: Bacteroidales bacterium (assembly GCA_029974835.1). Classification (GTDB taxonomy): domain Bacteria; phylum Bacteroidota; class Bacteroidia; order Bacteroidales; family VadinHA17; genus LD21. The sequence continues at coordinate 57,887 of JARKQN010000089.1, read as the reverse complement.
AAAAAGGCCGGTGTATATATCATTTGACGAATACAGCGCACGAGGCAACAGCCTTGCAGGTTCACTTATGCTGGCACAGCACCTGAACTCATTCATCCGCAATGCCGACGTGGTTAAAATGGCAAATCTTACATTCCTTACCAGCCTGGCGGGCAGCTCTCCCGACGGCGTTTACAAAAATACCCTCTTTTATCCTTTTTACCTCTATTCAAAAAACTGCCTCGGGACCTCCCTTGATGTTCTGACTATGTGCGAGAAATACAGCACTCCGCTCTATAAGGATATTCCGTATCTTGACGTTTCTGCTTCGCTGAACGAATCAAAAAAGACTATAGTCCTTAACGTAATCAACAAGCACGAAACAAAAGCCATCCCGGCAGATATTGTATTGCAGTCGGGTGAATATACCGGCATTGCGAAGGCTCATGAAATAAACGGAGAAACTATCAATTCGACCAACACTCCAACAAAGGAGGAAGTAAAAATTGTAACCAGGGAGATTAAATTTAAAGGTAACTCAATTCGCCATACATTCCCTGCACACTCGCTTACACAATTTGAAATACCATTAAAATAACAACCGGGGTTTCTCCCTCCTTACTTCAGCTTCCTGACAAACTGTGAGGGAGAAATCCCAAATTGTTTCTGGAAACTTGTGGCGAAATATGAGGGTGATGAAAATCCTACGAGATAGGATATTTCATTTATTCTGTAATTACCTTCCGACAATAATTCGGCTGCCTTCTTTAGCCTGGCAAATCTTATGTATTCCACCGTGTTCAGATCGGTAAGGGCTTTTACCTTGCGGTAAAGAGTTGATACGCTTATCCCCATTAAATCGGCAATTTTTTCCACACTCAGGTCGTTTTCCGAAATATTCTCCATAAGGATCCCGTGAAGCTTCTTAAGAAATTCTTCATCAGTCTTATTCATTGCCACCGTTTTAAAATGGGCGAGTGGTGTATTAATAAAATTCTGCCGGTCGAGGCTTCGGTTCTTTATCAGGTTTGCTATCTGGGCAAGAAGGAGCTCCGTCGAGAAAGGCTTTTCAATATATGCGTCGGCCCCTGCGTCCAGGCCTTCAATCTTGGCATTAAGATGAATCGTTGCCGTAAGAAGGATAACCGGTATGTGGCTGTACTCAATATCTGCCTTTACCTGCCTGCAAAGTTCATACCCGTTCATAACCGGCATAATGACATCACTTACAATAAGAGCGATATTATATTTTTTAAGTGCCTTGAGGGCTTCCATTCCGCTGTATACCAGTATAACATTATAATCAGCCGATAATTCCTTCGCAATAAACTTCCCCATTTCAACCTCATCCTCCACCAGCAATATATTGGGCTTAAGGTTGTCGAGTGCGCCGAAAAAATCAAAATCATGCTGTTCAAATGATGTCTCTTCCTGCTGACTGGCTCCCGTCTGAATCGGTTCTCCCTGGTCTTTCTCCAGTTCGAGTACAAAAGAATTAAACTCCCTGACTTTTGTGTCAAGATAGAGCCTGCCGTGATGCAGCTCTGCAAGGGAGCGTGCCAGTGAAAGGCCGAGACCGGTTCCCTTCTCCGTGGATTTTTCAGAACCAAGCTGGAAAAACGGTTCGAAAATCTTTTCACTCTGTTCAGCCGGTATCAGCGGTCCGTCGCTGTTAACCCTGATCCTTATATATTTTTCCGTTCCTGTCTCTGCCTCGAGAAAAAGGTCAACTTTTGAATTTGCAAATTTAACCGCATTAGAGAGCAGGTTACTGATTATCTTGGTGATTATCTCCCTGTCGAGTGCAAAATAATATTGTTTTACCGGTGAATGAAACTGCAGTGAAATCATCCTTTCACTGCTGTACGGCAAAAACACATTAAAAGCTGATTCAATGACCTCACACAAATCAGCCTTTGTAAGGCTGAGACGCAACATCTCCTTTTCAGTCTTCCTGAAATCAAGAAGCTGGTTTGTCAGATGCAGCAGCCTGTCGGTATTTCTTTTTATTATCTGGAGATTCTCTTCATTGTCCTTTGTGTTTTTCAATCCGTTCTTTAATATTCTCTCCAGTGGTCCTTTAATTAAGGTAAGGGGGGTTCTTACTTCGTGGGTGATGTTGGTGAAGAAATTAATTTTCGCGTTCAGTATCTCCCTCTCCCTGTTCGTTTCGAGAATATCTATTTTTCGCTGCTGCTCCAGGGCTTTCTTTTTTAAATAGAAACTAAATATGGTGTAAATCAGCAACAAGAAAATCAGTGCATAAACAGCATAAGCCGGGCCCGAAAACCATAAAGGCGGGGTAATCCTGATATTAAGGATTGCAGGCTGCTGGTTCCAGTTCCTGCCGTCATTTGAGGATAAAACCTTAAACCTGTATTTGCCCGGTGCCATGTTTGTATAGTACACTTTCCTGTTCCCCGAAATCATAATCCAGTCATGGTCCGATCCTTCCATAATGTATTTGTATTTCGTCTGGTTAGGATTGGTGAATGTGGGTGATACAAAATCTATACTGATTGAGGACTGGAAATGTTTCAGGGTTATCCTGTCGGCTATAAGCGAAGATTTGTTTTCCGGCACGCCTTCGGTATTAATAAAATATTCCCTGCCGTTTACCTGGAGGCCGGTCAGAAACACAGGCGGATTATAGGAGTTTTCCTTTATCTGCTCAGGGTAAAAGGAGACCAGGCCCTTCATTGTGCCGAAGTACATTTTGCCATCCTTGTCCCTGAAGGCCGAGTTGTAACTGAAAGTGTTATCAAGAAGACCGTCATCTTTCGTGAAGGTAACGTATTCTCCGGTACCGGGGTCAAACCGCAGTAGGCCCCTGGTGGATGTTATCCAGAGGTTACCCCTGCCATCATGGAGCATGGCGCAGTATATGGAAAAATCAACGTTACGGCCGGGGATATATCTGACAATTTCCTCGGAACTTGGATTAAGTGAACTGAACCCGTTTCCTTCCGTTGTAAACCAGATCCTTTTTTGGTTATCCTCAGAAATTGAAGTTATGTATTCATTCCTCAGCTTATCGTAATCTCCTTTTTCCGATACGATTTTCCGGCATAACCCGCTTAGTCTGTCAAATTTATATAGCCCCCGTCCATAAGTGCCTATCCATACTGTATTGTCACTTGCCTCAAAAAGAACGTGGATAAATGTACCTGCAGCTACATCATCGAGATACCTGAATGTGCCTGTATCGCGGTTATACTGGTATATTCCGTTGGCGCTGCCGGCAAATATAACCCCGTCGTGGGTTTTCAGAAATGTTATTACTGAATTTGTTCTCAGGCCGCTCTTTTTGTCATTAAAACTAAAATGATTTCTTATTCTCATTGACGGAATATTCAGAACATATATTCCTTCATCGTAGGTGCCAATCCAGAGGTCGTTCCCGTCAACAAGAATGCCCTGCACATTACGGCTCTCAATCATGACGTTATTCCTGTCGGCAGTTATGTTGGAAAAATAACCGGTCTTCCTGTCAAGTTTTATCAGCCCTGCATCTTCTGTCCCGAGCCAGATATTCCCAAATGAGTCATCCCTGATCTCCCTTACTACATTCCCGTTTAACGAACCCGCTTCTCCGGTGGGATAATATTTCTCGAAATACTTGCTTTCCTGAGGCAGGTAATTTACCCCTCCGTAGAAAGTTGCAACCCATATTCCTCCCTCCTTATCCCTGATAATTCTTCTGACTGCGTTGTTTGAAAGCGAGAATGGATCCGTATTAACCATGCTGAGGTTCTTTACAAAACCAGTTGAAAGATTGTAAATGTAAATCCCGGTTTCAGTGCCAACCCAGATTTCACCCTCCTGGTTAAGAAAAGTTGTCCTGATATAAGTACTTTTCAGCCTGTCATCGTTTGGGAATAAAGTTTCAACTGATCCGGTATTCCGGTTGAAATGCCTTAACCCGGCAATATCTGTAGTAATGATTAATCCATAATCACCGGCGTCAAGGATATTGCCGGGTCTGACTGAGGCTTCCAGTTCCTTTTCCGTCAGAATTGTGTATCCCTCAAACGAATTTGTCTGACTGATGTAATTGTAGATTCTGCCATTAAGTGATGAGATCCAGACTTCCCCCTTTCTGGAAACAGTGATACTCCGGGGGAAAAAGTTCCCGGCTGAAGAGAAGTATTCCGTCTCACCGGTTTTCTTGTTATGTTTATATACTCCCAGAAAGGTTGCTATCCATAAATTGTTTTCATGGTCTGCTTCCACATCAAGAACCATCTCTTTTATTTTCTGATTTTCACCTGCAACCAAGACCCCGAAATAATCGTTATCCGGCAGGTAATAGCACAGGCCGTCCGGAGTTCCTATCCATATCCAACCGTCACGGTCCTCGGCAAGAGCCGTGATAAAATTGCTGATCACACTGTTTTTGGCCGTGGGATTATGAAGAAATACCTTAAACTGGTACCCGTCAAATCTGGCCAGACCCTCTTTTGTCCCAAACCATAGAAATCCCCTGCTGTCCTGGATGCAATCAACGACTGTATTATTAGGGAGGCCGTTATCAATCCTGTAATGCCTGAAATAGTAGGGCTTCCCCGCAATGGATGATGCTAACAGCGTGAATATCAGCGTAAAAAACAAATTCCTCATTTAAAAATATACCCTGAATTTGACAGCTTGAAAATTAATGATATTACGAATATAGCCGTATAATATTTCCGCTATTCCTTTAAAAAATCATTCATCAGGTAATTTTTAGACTTTTCAGGGCAGATAAATCATGCCATTCTGCGCCTTCTGCGGCTAAAATTAACATAATTTATGAATCAATTAACATAATTTATGAATCCGGTCAACTTAATTTTCACTATTATTGCACACGGGCATGAGGGGAAAAATGCATTTTTAATTTACCAAAACTATTTAAGTAATGAGTAATTTACCTTCAGGAGAGAAAAAAATTAGTGTGGCAATCGGTTGCGACCCGAATGCATCATCTCTTAAAGAGATAATTATTTCGCTGCTGAAAGAGATGGGATTTGCAGTAAAGGATTTTGGCAGTGATGATCCGATATATGCAAGGGTTGCATTTAAAGTTGGTGAAGCAGTGGCTGCGGGTGAATTTGACAGGGGTATACTTCTTTGCGGGACAGGCATCGGCATGAGTATCGCGGCAAACAAAGTTCCCGGAGTTTATGCAGCACTCTGCTCCGACACCTATTCGGCGGAAAGAGCCATAAAAAGTAATAATGCCAATGTGCTTACAATGGGCGCCTTCACCACAGGAACCGAAGTTGCCAAACAGATTGTAAGAGTCTGGATGGAATCAAAATGGCAGCCCGGAACACCTTCGGAACCCAAGGTGGCATGTTATATGGAATATGCCCGGAAACATCAGATCTGAATATTTATTCGCAGCAACCAGGTTTTCAGATGGATCAATTGGAATTACTGAATCTTGAATTTACAGCCCTTAAAATCAGAAGGCATATCCTGAGGCTTATAAGAGCCGGAGAAGCCGGCCATGTAGGCGGCGCCCTTTCATCAGTCGAAATCGTAACCGCACTCTATTTTAATATTATGAACAACGATCCTTCCAACCCACGGTGGCCGGAAAGAGATCGTTTTGTTCTTTCTGCAGGCCATAAATGCCTTGTCCTTTACGCTGCCCTTGCAGAACGAGGTTATTTTGATTTATCTATCCTCGATACCTACGGTGCTCTCGACAGCCCGGTTCCAGGCCATCCGAATATGCATAAACTTCCGGGTGTTGAAACAAATACCGGAGCTCTGGGGCATGGCCTTTCAATTGCCGGAGGAATGGCTCTGGGAATTAGAATGGACAAATCACCTGCCAGAGTTTTTGTTTTAATGGGAGACGGTGAACTTGCAGAAGGTTCAAACTGGGAAGCTGCCGCCGCTGCATCAATGCACAAAATAGAAAATATACTTGTATTTGTCGACAGAAACCAGCTGCAGATAAGCGGCCCTACCACAAAGGTTATGAACTATGAGCCTCTTGAGGAAAGATGGCGCTCCTTCGGATGGAGTGTCAGAACAATCGACGGCCATGACTTCAATTCTATCATAAGTAATGCCCGGGAGTTACCTTTTGAAAAGGGAAAACCTTCCGTAATTATTGCGGACACTATAAAATCAAAAGGCCTGAGCTTTGCCGAAAGAAAAGTTAACTACCATTACTGGAAAGCTACCCCGGAGGAAATGACCCGGGCTGAACAGGACCTCGATGAAATAGAAAATTCACTGAAAAAGAAACTGAAAAGTATTACCGGAAATGAATGAACTGAAAGATCCAAGAAAAACTTTCGGTGAGGCTGTCATTGAAGCTGCAGAGAAAAATCCCAATGTGGTGGTCCTGTCTGCCGACAGCAGTTCCGGATCGGGACTGGGAGCCTTCCCCGAAAGATTCCCGGACAGACATTTTGAATTCGGCATAATGGAACAGGGTGTAATCGGTTTTGCTTCCGGACTTGCCACAACGGGAAAAATACCTGTTTTCGCCGCCATCGCCCCCTTTGTCACTGCCAGACCTTTTGAAATGTTCCGCAACGACCTCGGTTATATGAATCAGAACGTGAAAGTGGTGGGGAGGTGCGCCGGACTCACCTACGACCAGCTGGGGTCAACACACCATTCAATTGATGACGTCGCCATTATACGAACAATTCCGGGCGTTACTATATTCAATCCCGGAGATCCGGTCACAATCAGGAAAGCCGTGCATGCCATGATAAATCATACAGGGCCCTGCTATATGAAAATAGGAAGCCCTAAAATGCCGGTCCTATATCCTGAAGACGTAACCTTTACCACAGGCAGGGGAATAGTAATGAAAGAGGGTAGTGATGTGACCCTTGTAGGAACAGGGACCGTTCTCTCAAAGGCCGTCGCAGCAGCCGGGCTTCTTGAAAAATCAGGCATCAGCGTCAGACTTATTGATATTCATACCGTCAAACCTCTCGACAGGGACCTTATTCTTAAGGCTGCCAGGGAAACAGGCCGGATAGTAACAGTGGAGGAACATTTCATAGCCGGAGGTCTTGGCAGTGCAATTGCAGAATTATGCAGCCAGGAATACCCGGTAAAAATGAAAATGATCGGAATCGGTGATTTCTACGCAAGCAACGGCCCTTATGAAGAACTTCTTGGTAAATACGGACTACAACCTGAACAGATTAAGGATACTGTGATTAAGTTTTTATCCACCTGAAAAACCTTAATTCAATATGAAAAACTCCGGCGCAGTAAAAATGTATCTTGCATTTGCAGGCCTGCTGGCCATAGCTGAAATCCTCCTTCTTGCCACCCGTAACGGTAATCTGCCCGTCTCCGGACTGGTACTGTTTGCAATGTTTTACGCTCTGGCTTTCAGCGCGCAGAAATCAGAGAAATTCAAAGGATTGTCATTTACCCTGCAAATCTTTGCATTTGTCTCATTCACACTCTACTTTCCCGAAATGTTCACCAACTGGGGCTTCAACACAAATAAACTTATTGTACCCTCAATTCAGGTGATTATGTTCGGGATGGGCACAAAGCTGAACATAGGCGATTTCATAAAGGAACTTTCAAAACCCCTGGTGGTGATTGCCGGAACCGTAATGGTTTTTATCCTGATGCCTCTTGCAGCCATTCTTATAATAAAGGTATGGAATTTTCCTCCCGAAGTTGCAGCCGGTATTATCCTGGTAGGAGCCTGCCCCGGAGGTGTTGCCTCAAACGTAATGACATACCTTGCTAAAGGAAACCTGGCACTGTCGGTTACGGTTACAACTTTCGCCACTCTCCTCTCCCCGGTTGTAACACCCCTGTTAATGATGGCATTTGCCGGCCAGCTTATTGAGGTTAATGCCACCAATATGATGCTCAGCATCGTCAACATGATACTGATCCCGATTTTTGCCGGTATAATTGCGAATAAAATCCTTTACGGCAAAATGGAGTGGGTCAAAAAGGATGCAAATATGATTATCCTCGGAATTGCCACCTTCATCGCAGGCCTGATAATAATCTTTATTCCTTTCCCGGCCGTTGTTAAATCTCTTCAGACAGGTCTGATTCTTGTTTCATGGGCAGTCACCATTGTATCAGTAACCATTATCGTAATACGCCGCACACAGGGTCCTGAAAACTGGATGGACCTCGTTCTGCCGAAACTATCCCTCGGCGCAATTATGCTTTATATTGTCATAGTTGCGGCGCACAATAAGGCCACCCTGCTCACAATAGGACCTGCGCTTTTTATCGCTACAATTATGCATAACTTAATAGGGTTCGGCCTGGGTTACGGAACTTCCAGGCTGTTGAGGCTAAGTGACGAGGATGTAAGAGCTCTCACCATCGAGGTCGGACTGAAGAATTCAGGGCTTGCAGTAGGGCTGGCATACGACGTGCTTAAAAGCCAGGCCGCAGCTCTTGCACCTCTTATTTTCGGCACCTGGATGAATATAGCAGCCTCTTCCCTTGCCAGCTTCTGGAGCCAGAGAGAACCAAAACCAAAGGAGCAAAAGATCAGGAAGTAACTACCCGATAAATGTTAATAATAATTAAAATATCCCCCTTTCATTTTGCAACCGGTTGCATTATAGATAATTTGGTATAATTTAACAGACTTCAACAATAAATCTTAATAAACATGTATTGCGGCAACATCCACTTAGTAAACATAACCAAATAACGGAGGACATACCATGAAAATCAGATTCCCGCTTTATTCGTTTTTCCTTGCTGTTCTTGCAGGGTTGATATTTGATATTTCTGCTACAGCCCAACCCTTTTCACTTACAAAAGAGGAAATGGAGTATTATACGGGCCGCTGGCAGGGCGAACGTTTTCCCGACGGAAGGCCTAAGGTTTCTGACGATATCATCAGACGTATGAGATATGTTTCAGTTACCGAGGCCTGGCAGATTCTTAACGGGATGAGCGATAACGAAGGACAGGGAGCCATAAGCTTCGGCGAAATGAGAAGACCAACTTATTCAAACCAGTATTACGGCGGATTCAAAATGATGAGAGAGGATGTCGTCATCTGCGGAAGGGCTTCCACAATCCAGTTCATGCCCTACCGGCCCGACCTGAATGCTTTTATCCAGCAGAAAGGCGACAAGGAAGGCAGATCCAGAGGACAGTATGTATGGGGTATCGACCAGCTTCAGGCAGGCGACGTCTACGTTGCAAATGTGTGTGAGGGCATACTCGACGCATCACATGTGGGAGATAACCTTGGAACAACAATCTGGACCAAGACAGGAAACGGGGCAGTAATCAGAGGAACTCTCCGCGATCTGTACGGTAACCTGGGTGTTGATCCGAAATGGAACGTAATGGTACGCGACTTCAGACCGCAGGCAAACAGTTCCAACCTGGTGGTTGGGATTAATTGTCCCATTCAGATCGGTTATGCCACAGTAATGCCGGGCGACATTGTTCTCGGTACCCGCGAAGGGGTTGTTTTCATCCCTCCTCACCTTGCACAGAGAGTTGTTGAAACATCTGAAAGAACAAGGCTTCAGGATGTATTTGCTCATGCAGGCTTAAGGGAAGGCAGATGGACTGCCCAGCAGGCCGACGGCGGTTTTACTCCCGCTATGAATGAGGAATTCACCCAGTGGCTCATCAAGAATGCCGACAATATGAAGAAATTCTTTGAAGATGAACCTGAGGCCGCTCCTTCTCCCGAATTTATAAAGGCTTACGCAAAAGAGCGGATGGAGGCAGCCAAGGCAAGACCCCAGCAGAGATAATTACACGGGAAACCAGCCTTCCTGAAACCCCTTTTATATCCGGGGAGGCTTTGGCAGGCTGGAAATTACACATTATATGGTTTTTAAATTATATAAAGTCAATAAATAAAAAACAGGATTATGAGTTCATCTGAAAAACAACTGGTTATAGGACGGAGAAATGCCCTCAGGATGCTGGGTTTAGGCTCCGCAGCAATGTTGTCATCCGGATTCGGCGACGTACTCGCTGCAGATCCCTCCGTGAAAAATGCTCCTGCCAAACCCACAAATTTTTCCGGACGCAGCCCCGTATCATTTACCACAGGAACCGACCGCATGCATATGATGTTCGAGGTAATCAAACCTTTCGATAAGGAATTAAAGGCCGGCCTGAAGAAAAAACAACTGGTGATCAAACCAAATATGGTGGTTACAAACAGGGACCTGTGTGCAACACACAAAGATGCCCTGCGCGCCCTGCTTGAATATGTCAAACCCTTCTACAAGGGCCAGATCATTATAGCCGAATCAAGCTCCAGCGTCAATTCTTCCGACGGCTTTAAAAACTACGGTTACACCGACCTTGAGAAGGACTATAATATCAGATTTGTAGACCTTAATGCAGAAAACAAAGGGAAACCATATTTTATCATCGACCGGAATCTTCACCTCGATAAAATTGAAATCGCAGATATTTTCGCCAATCCCGATTATTATATCATTTCTCTTTCAAGGCTTAAAACCCATAATACCGTGGTAATGACCGGTGGTATAAAAAACATAACCATGGCAGCCCCCCTGAATCCCGGCACCGTGGTGAATGGAGGCAGACCGATAAGCTATAAAAGAAACATGCACGCAGGCGGTTCGCGCTGGCTGCACTATAACATGTTTCTGATGGCCCAGGGGGTCAGGCCCGATTTTACAATTATCGATGGTGTTGAAGGCATGGAAGGTAACGGCCCCATCAGCGGCACTCCGGTTGATCACAGGGTTGCCCTGGCCGGTTTTGACGCCGTTGCCATCGACAGCATGTGCGCCCGCCTTATGGGGATACCGCTTGAAAATGTGGGATATATCAATTACTGCGCTGCTGCAGGAATAGGTAATATGGACAGGGACAAAATTGAAATCATAGGCGATAAGGATCCCGATAAAAGTATTATTAACTATAAAATGGGATCAAACATTGCCTCACAGCTCGAATGGAAAGACCCCCTGAATCTGCCGCAGCCACAGAGGCCACCGCAACAGGCTCCCGCACAGCCCGACAACCGGAACAGGCAGCAATAATCTGCCTGCCCTTTTTTACTTCAGGATAATTACAGGTCCCTGTGTGATCAAGGTTCAGGGATAAAAATCGGTCCGGGTATAAAGGGTTGTCTTTTAAAGTGATATTAACATGTTTTGCTAATATTTACATCGCCTTTCTATGAACAAAATGAATATTTATCTTAAAACTCTTCTGGAGTCTTACGATAACAGGGAAAATACTGTTTCAGTAATAAACGGCGAAGAGGAATATGTAAACAGGGTTTTGAACACCCCCCTTTCCGAAGAACATTTCACTTTCCTCAAAAACCATGTGAAATACGTCGGAGTCACCCGTAACTTTCGTGAAATAATAGATTTTTTCAAAACCCCGGCCGGCGAAACCCCCGCAGGATTTAAAATTCAGTATGAATTAAGCGGCCACAATCTTCTGCGTATAGATCTTGTGCGGAATATCTCATACGATAAAAACGGCATAAAACGACCCACCAGGGTTCTCTTTTCTGCCGACAGCGCCAATCCGTATGAAATCATCTCTGTTAAAAACATTATCTCAAACCTGACCTGTAACCCGGGTATTATTTATGACCTCTTCATCAAAAATCCAAAGGCAAACATTGGAAACAAATTTAAAACCAGGGATGAGGTAATACAGGAGATTGGCAACATACTGGGCCCCGGATGCGATATCTCCGTTGAACTTAACAATCCGTTCTCGGATTCTGTTGACGAACTGATTGAAGAAGCCGAGAAATTCAGGGAAATGCTCTCAAAATACCGCGTTGTAATTAAAGTTCCTCATACCGGCCCCGTTAACAGTGAAAATGTAAAAGAGCTTCTGGAAGGCGATAAAAAATTCCACACACCATACGACGGTGGAACAACAAAGGATAAATTCAGGGGGCATAATCTCGCCCTCCTGCTCCACGAAAAAGGATTCAGGATTAATTTCACACTGATGTTTGAACCCTACCAGACAGCCCTTGCCCTCCAGGCAAAACCTTATTTTATCAATTCATTTGTAAGGCACCGCGCAGCAACCAGCAGGGCTATAAAAAACTATCTTGATGAATTCAGGCTTACCGGCGACAAAAAAATCCTTGAAGAACTCAGGACTTTTTTCATTGAAAAGGATTTTTTCCCGCCTTCAGGTTCCTCAATGGATCCTGATGATGTGAGAAAAACCGCTGAAAGGATTCTGAAATACAGAAATTATGAAAACCCTGAAGGAAGCGACGGACTGGATGCCGTTCGCCATAACCTGAGACTTCTGCGCAGCGCCAACCTCCCCGATACCCGGCTAATTATCTGCAGCATGGAGGGAGAGGAAATTTATCCTGATATTGACAAGCTTCTTGCAGAACCCGAATTTGCCGACATGACCGACAGGGTAATTATAACTGCCGAACCTGAATATCTTGCCAAATTCACCACTACGCCTCAGGTGATCACTTACCAGAGGAGGTTCATGAATGCAGCTAAGGGACAAAAATAAGTACTAACCAAAAAATATCTGATCATGGAAAAAAAATTAATGGGAGTATTTGCGCCTGTTACAACCCCTTTCGACGATAAGGGCGAAGTGGCGTATGATAAACTCCGTGAAAACATGGCATTTTATGCCAAGTCAAAACTGAAGGGATACCTTGCCCTTGGTTCAAACGGCGAAAATAAAAGCCTTACCAACTCCGAAAAGGAGAAGGTCCTGGAAACAATTATCAAAAACAAGGGTGCCGGACAAGTCGTAATGGCAGGTTGTATTTTCGAATCGACAAAGGAAACCATCGAATTTGCCAAAATAGCGCAGGGACTCGGGGCAGATTTTATCACACTCCTCCCCCCCTCCTATTTTAAAAAGGAAATGACAGATCCTGTTCTTCTCAGGTATTTTACCGATGTGGCCGACAGCTTAAATACTCCTTGCCTTGTTTACAATGCACCGCAGTTCTGCGGCGGTACCACCCTTTCGGTAAGCCTGGTAAAAGAACTGGCAAAACATCCGAATATTGTGGGACTGAAAGATTCCTCAACGGGAAATATCGAAAGTTTCCTGTTTGCGGTCAGAGATGTTTTTAACGTGATGCCGGGTTCGGCAAATTTCTTCGTCAACGGACTTATCATGGGAGCACCGGGGGGCGTTATTTCCCTGGCAAATGTATTCCCCGACATCACCTGCCGTCTTTACGAACTGACCGTGTCGAAGCAGTACGAGGAAGCATTTAAACTTAATGAAAGAGTTATCCAGCTTAACAAAACCGTTTCAGGTACCGGAGGCGTTGCAGCCGTAAAATATGCTATGGACCTTGCAGGCCTTTACGGGGGAAATCCAAGACTGCCGCTACTGCCCCTGGCAGACGAAATTAAGAAGAAAATACAGGACTACCTTAAAAAAGAGAATCTGATATGAAAAAAGTAATCGTAAATGAGAAAGTAAGCCCTGATGCGCTTAATATCCTGAGGAAGGCTGCCGAAGTGGTCTATATCCCTTCAGGTGATCATGAGGAAATCAAAAAGGCCCTTCACGACATCACCGCCATAATGCTCGATACTACCATTAAGTTCACGGGAGAGCTGATGGATTCGGCCCCAAATCTTAAAGTGATAAGCCGTACAGGCACAGGAGTTGATAACGTGGATGTTCCTGCCGCCACCGAAAGAGGCATCCTTGTTCTCCATACCCCTGACGCCAACACCGTAACCGTTGCCGAACATACTGTTGCACTCATCGGCGCCCTGACAAAACACCTTCTTTTCCTTGATTCCGAAACAAGAAAGGGTAAGTTCAAGGTTGCAAGAAGATATTACCTGCCGGTTGACCTCGACGGTAAAACCCTTGGTATTATCGGATATGGAAGAATCGGAAAGCAGGTTGCCAGAAAATGCATGGCCGCCTTCAATATGAAGGTGATAATATACGATCCATACATAAGTGACGATGTGATAGCTCCCGGGGTGATCCGATATACCGACGAACGGAAAGTCTACCAGGAAGCAGATATAGTGTCGCTGCATGTACCTATGACCGACGAAACCAGGAACCATGTGGGAGAAAACCTTCTTTCTTTAATGAAACCTTCGGCATACCTTGTAAATACAGCCCGCGGAAACATTGTCGACGAAGCGTACGTGTGCAAAATGCTCGATGAGGGCAGACTTGCTGGTGCCGGTTTTGACGTGCTCGCCAATGAGCCGCCTCTCGATGATGAACTGTTTCTTAAAAACCCAAAAACAATTGTGAGCCCGCACAGCGCTGCTCTTACAAACGAATGCACAGTTCGGGTCGCCTGCGAAGCAGCACAGGGTATCGTGGATTATCTCGAAGGCAGAATGCCAAAGTCAATTTTCAACAGGAAAGGTCTTAATCTCTAACACTTTAAAATATGAGTACCGAAAAAAAGTATGATCTTATTGGTTTCGGCGAGGCTATGATAAGGTTCACAGCACCTGATCATGCCAGGCTCGAACAATCGTCGTATCTGCTTATTGCCATTGCAGCAGCAGAATTAAATGTTTCAGTAAACACATCCCGCCTGGGCCATAAGACTGCATGGGTATCAAAACTTGTTGATATCTGGTCGGGGCAGTATATAATAAACAAGGGCAGGGAACACGGTGTCGATATGTCCGGAGTCATCCTTGTGCCTTTCGACGGAAAAGGAACTGTCCGCAACGGCCTTTGTTACCTCGAAGTAGGAATAGGCCCAAGGGCCAGCAAACAAATGTACGACAGGGCCCACTCTGCTATCAGCCTAATACAGCCGGGCGATATCGACTGGGAAAAAACCCTGAGCCAGACCCGCTGGTTCCATACCACCGGAATCACCACAGCAATATCAGAAAATGCTGCCAATGAAGCTATTACCTCATTGAAAACAGCCAAAAAGCTCGGCGTTACAACGAGTTTTGATCTCAACTTCCGGTCAACTCTCTGGTCGTCCGAAAAAGCCAGGGAGACAATGAAAAAAGTGATGCCTTACATCGATGTTATCATTGGTAATGAGGAAGATTTTGAAAAGATGCTGGGCATTAAGACTGAAGGCGCTACGGAATCCTATTCCGATCTTGATCCTGAAGGCTACCGAAAAGTAGCCCTTGAGGTCGTAAGACAATATCCGAATGTTCAGGTTGTCGGAACCACCCTCAGGCATGTAAAAACTGCACTGCTGAACGACTGGCAGACGGTCATGCTTTACAACGGGAAGTTCTATACATCAAGGAAATATGAAAACCTTGAAATACTCGACAGGACAGGCGGAGGCGACAGTTTTGCTTCAGCCCTTATAGCCGGCATGCTTGAAGGTAAGGATCCGCAGGAAATGATTGAGTTCTCTGCCGCTTACTCAGCTCTCTGCCATGGGTTCATGGGCGATTGGAACTGGGCAACCAGGGCCGAGGCCGAGAAGGTAATGAAGGGCGGCAGCGCCAGAGTCGTTCGCTGATGCACTTTTGAATGATTTTTAAACGTTTTTGAAAGATATTTATATCTTATTCAGGTTTTTATAAATTATTTTTAACATATTAAATATTGACCTTAACTTTAAATTTTAGTACTTTTAATTAAATTTTTTATTACTAACCTAACCCATTATCTATGAGAAAACTTACAACATTGCTTGTATGTGTGCTATTTGCACTGCAAGCCGCATTTGCTCAACGGACAGTTACGGGAGTTGTAACTGCCGCTGCGGACAATACGCCTATTGCAGGTGTAACTGTGCTGATTAAGGGGACTACTTCCGGTGTTGTCACCGATGTCAACGGAAGGTTTTCCATCGCTGTACCAAACGAACAGGCAGTTTTACAATTCTCCTTCATCGGTTTTAAAACCAAGGAAATTCCGGTTGGAACACAATCCAACATAGCCATTTCCCTGGAAGAATCAACTATAGGATTGGAGGAGGTGGTTGTGACCGCACTTGGTATTTCAAGAGAATCAAAGAGTCTTGGTTATGCGGTTGCAACTGTAAACAATAACGTTTTAATGGAAAACAGGGCACTTAATTTAGCGCAATCGCTCGATGGCAGGATTGCAGGGTTGAACATCAATGTACCTACCTCCGGAGCTGGCTCCAGTGTGGCTATTGAATTGCGCGGAAGTGGTAATCCACTTCTTGTTATTAACGGCCTTCCTATGGGTACGGCAGGCGGAGGTAATAGTGGCATTGGCCGAGACTATGGTAATGATTTAAACCGCCTTAATCCTGATGATATTGAAGAGATGGTAGTATTAAGGGGGGCTACTGCAGCAGCTCTATACGGTTCGCGTGCGACAAACGGTGCTATACTTATTACTACAAAATCGGGGGCAGGACAGGGAATCGGTCTTGAGTTTACTTCAAACTTTCAGGCACAAAGAATGCTGGATTACTACGATTTCCAGAAATTATTTGGACAGGGAAGTGGTGGGAAAAAACCTACTACTGTGGGAGCTTCAACAGGTAACGCTCAGTTTATGTGGGGTGCTCCGTATGATGGACAACCATATCCTATTTTTGATGGAACCGAAATTCCTTATTCATATGTTGGACCAAGGATTAAAGAGTACTACAGATTAGGACAAATGTTAACGAATACTGTAGCATTTTCAGGTAGTACTGGTGGGAGTGACCCGAAAAACAGGTTCAGGTTTTCTTATTCGAATGCTTCTGAGAAAGGTCTTGAACCGGACAACGAGTACAAGAGAGACGTCGTGAACCTTAATCTTAATCATCAAATTTTACCAAAACTCAAGTTTTCTTTGAGTGCTAACTATGCCAAAGAGCGACGCATCAATCCACCGAATACAGGGGGACAGGGCTTTGGTTCAATGAACTTCCTTACCCGTATGTCCTTGTGTATTCCGTTATCAAAATTCCAAGGTCAAAATTCAATCAACCCGGTAACAGGTACCGAAAGGGTAACTTCGGGCTTTCAGGGTACGCTTCTGAACCCATATTATGCTGTGTTAGCAGGTTATAGTAATATTCGTGATGGAAATAATCTATTGGCAACCACCACATTACGCTACGATTTCACTGACTGGCTGTATATTCAGGGCAGGTACAACTACAACCAATCAAATACCTCTTACGAAACTAAAACTCCGGCTGGTATAGGTACAAGCAACCCACAGAATTCTGACGGTACATATAAGGGAAGCTACAACTTCGGCAGCAATTGGTCAAAAAACATAGATGCCGATTTTCTATTGGGCTATGACAAACGGTTCGGTAAATTAACGACAATTGCAAACTTCGGTGGAAACACTCGCAGGGTTGAGTACAATGGGGTAAGCTTAAGCGGTTCGAGTTTTATTGTCCGTGATTTTTTCTCGATAGCTAATGCTACAAGCAAAACTCCGGGTAATCCTTCTTATAGCATCAGCAGGACGAATTCGCTTTACGGAATGGCAGAAATTTCGTATAACTCTACGTTTTTTCTTAATGTTACGGGAAGGACCGACTGGTTCTCGAACCTGGTAAGAGTTAAGAGAACCTATCAATTCTATCCTTCGGTATCGGGCAGTATTATATTTTCCGAATTAATAAAGCAGAACTGGCTTGATTTTGGTAAACTAAGAGGTGGGTGGACCCAGGTAGGTAACGCAGGCGGCATTAGTGATAGCTATGGTCTTGTTACATACAGTCTTGCAGCCAACCAGTTTAACGGAATTCCAACAGGTAGTCTTTCATCTCCGGTAGTTAATTATAATCTTACGCCTTATAATGTTACCGAAAAGGAAATAGGATTAGAAATGAGGATGTTTAAAAACAGACTTCATGTTGACCTTGCACTATATGAAAAGCGCATGGATAAACAAATATATGGCGTTCAAATTTCCAATTTGTCGGGAACCGGTTCCATCCTTGACAATGTCGGTTCGAGAAAATACTTTGGTGTTGAATCGTTAATTGAATATGATCCGGTTGTTACTAGAAATTTTAGATGGACCACTTCGTGGAATAATACCTGGCAGTCAAGTAAAGTGCTTTCTTTAGGTGTTGATGAATCAGGAAATCCAATTATGATGGTACAAACAGCCGACTGGTGGAATAACGGTGGTGCCAACACTTTTATGGGAATGTCGTATGATGTAGTAGGGAAGAGGGAAGGCCAAATATTCGTAGGGACTTATATGAGAGATGCCCAGGGTAATAAATTGGTACAAAACAACGGAAGGTTGGTTTCAACATACAATAATGCAAATGCTCCTAAGGAGGGAAATAATGGTAACGGGATGTACAGTTTTGGTTCCGGAAATCCGTTTTTCATTGGAGGATGGAACAATTCATTCACCTATAAAAATCTTTCAGCCAGCATATTTATAGCTTACAGACAAGGAGGCAAAGTAATTTCATCAACAAACCTTAATATGACAAGGCAAGGGTTCTCAAAGATGTCGCTCATAGGTCGCGTTGATGAAAACGGCAAGCCAATGGTGAACCCAGACGGAAGTGCAAAACACTATCTCATATTTGATGGCGTTTATGCATATGATGGAACACATATTGATCCTGTGACTGGTGCAACGGTATCACACCATGCAGGAGATAAAAATGAATCAGTAGTTACCGACCTACAAACCTTTTATACTGACTACCGAAGCCTTCAAATCGGGGATCCATTTATATATTCGACAGATTATATTAAGATAAGGAACGTTTCGTTAAGCTATAACCTGACAAGTGCGGTTAGTAAAGTCAATTTTCTTAGATTTGTTAAGGGTATAACACTTACAGCATCAGTTAGGAACCTGGCAACTCTTTACAAAGTAATACCCAATGTTGACCCTGAACAAATATCAACAACAGGAGACAATGGCTATGAAGGCGCGACACTACCAGTAACCCGTGATTATTCTTTTGGGCTAAATGTGAGATTTTAATAGTTAAATTCCTAAGTAAATAATACTATGAAAAAGTTTAAGATAATAACATTCATGAGTGCTTTCCTGCTTTTATTTGTGGGATGCGACAAGGGTTTTGATGAATTAGCACTTAAAAATCAAAAATATACCATAACAGATTTGGATCCCGGAATGGTTTTTGCCGGATCGCAACGTGTCGGGCAAGGTAACGGCTGGGAATCTGAAGCTACTGTAGTTCAATATTTTGAGCTTGCATATAATTTGGGCGCTACAGCAGGGTTTAATTTTAATTACGATGTCCAGGGGCAACAAAATGCGGAATGGGGTAATTATACAGGTACTCTTATGACATTTAAAAATCTTCTGGAAATAATTGATGAAAAATATCCTGAAAGAACAAACCTCAAAAGCGTTATCCGTATATGGAGAGCCTTTGTGTATATGAACATAGTTGACAAACATGGCGATGTTCCCTACTTTGATGCATTAAGAGCCGCTGAAGGCCCGGAGTATTGGAGGCCCAAATATGACGATGCTCAGGAAATTTACAACGACCTTGAAAAAGAAATCAGGGAAGCAGTTGCAGCGTTAGATCCAAATAAAGATTTCTTGACATACGATGTTTTCTTTGGACCAAATGGCTATAATAAAACAACGAATGCTGCAGATCAGGTGGCTAAGTGGAAAAAGGTTGGCAATTCTCTGTTGTTGCGCATGGCCCTGCGTTATTCCAAGTTGAATCCGACAAAAGGTGCCGCACTTGCGCTTGAAGCGTTTAATGCCGGAGTAATGACGTCTAACGATGATAATGTAATGGTAACTTTTACGCCACCAAATTTTTCAAACGGAAGACACGCTAATCTTGTAAATCCCGCAACCAATCCGTACTATTATTATGCAGCCGAGCCGTTTGTAAATCAGTTAAAAAATACCCAAGATCCGAGGAGCAAGTATATTATTGCAAAATTTGATGACGCTGTTAACCCTCAGAAAGCAACCGGAAGTCTTGACTGGGCGGATCAGTTTGGAGTACCTGTAGGAGTACCGGCTGATGTGATTACGGATCCTGCTAATGCAGGTTTATACAGAGGGAAGCATCCCATAACCAACGGGCTGGATTATTCTCAGATGAATGTACAGGCAGGTGCGTCGACGTTAACGCCGCAGTACTGGCTTATGTATTCGCAAGTTTCGCTCAATCTTGCCGAAGCTGCCTTTAGAGGATGGATACCCGGAGGCGATGCACAAGCTCAGGTATATTACGAAAATGCCATAAAAGCAGATATGGACAGGTATGAATTAATAGCAACTACTACGTTAAGCTCGGCAATTATACCATTTCCTACCAAAATTACTGATGCCGAAAAAGCGACTTATCTTGCTCACCCGTTAGTAGCATGGAATAGTGCCGATGCACTTAAACTTATAAATACTCAATATTGGGTTGTCAATATATGGGACCCCAGGGAAGCCTGGTATAACTGGAGAAGAAGCGGTTATCCTGTGTTAGAGCGCAATAAATATAACGATAATTTTCTGCTAAACGGAGGGGATGGATTTGTTCACAGATATCGTTATACTGATGCTGAATATAGAAGAAATAAAGTAAATGTTGAAGCTGCTGCGGCCAAAATAGGTGGAGATTTTGTGACTACCAGGGTTTTTTGGGATGTACAGTAACACTGAGGTATATTCATTTTGTGCAATGTAATCATGTTTTAAAATGAAACAATTATAAGGAGCCGTTTTTTACGGCTCCTTATTTTTTAATTAACAGTATTTGGTATTATAACTTTATAATTCCCGTCACCTATGAAACCAAACAAGCCTGTAATTATCGGTTTCCTTTTAATACTAAGTATTACTGCATTTGCCCAGAATGTGGGGGCCCCTCCTGAATATATCAAAGCCATTACTTACCAGTGGAAGGGTGAACGCTTTGACGACGGGCGGCCAAAAGTTCCGGATGACCTCCTCGAACGACTTAAGAAAGTTCCCATCGAAGCTGCATGGTCGGTTCTCCGTAACAGAGGCTACGAATGCCAGTTCGAAGGCGACTGGACGGTCCTCTTTCCCGACCAGGCCATGACCGGCCGGGTGGTCACTGCCCAGTATATGCCTCTGCGACCCGACCTCGACGAGTGGGTGAAGGCCCAGGGAAAAAAGGAAAACAGATCAAATCCCCCCACTAATTCATGGCCAATCGATATTCTTAAAAACGGAGATGTCTATGTCGCCGATTCCTACGGCAAGGTGCAGGATGGACCTATCCTCGGCGATAATCTCGGAAACGCAATTTATGCCAAATCCAAAAGGGGAGTAATCGTTTACGGTACAGTCCGGGATCCTGAAGGCTTGAAAATGATAGATGGCTTCAACAGCTGGTCGAAAGGAATTGATGCGTCATTCCTCCAGAAGATGATGCTTACCTCTATAAACACTCCTATACGCATCGGTCATGCAACAGTGCTGCCTGGCGATGCCGTACTGGCCAAAAGCCATGGCGTGCTCTTTATCCCTGCCCATCTTCTGGAAGAGGTGGTCGTGACCTCCGAAGTAACACAGATACGCGACGAATTCGGATGGGCCCGCCTGAAGGAAGGCAGGTACACCCCTGGCCAGATAGATAGTCAGTGGTCAGAAGAAATCAAAAAGGATTTCCTTGAATTTGTCAAAAAATACCACGGTACCCTTCCTATGACCCCCGAACAGTTCGAGAGGTACATGAGAGAGAGAAACTGGTAAACCCCTCATCATTTTAACCCAAATTAATCTAACAACCATGAAAAACATTCTTAAAGAAATTGGTGAAAAAACAAGAAAAGAAGAACGGGCTCAAAGGGCTGCCATAGATGCGGAAATAGCCAACCCCGCCACACCGAATGACCGCAGGAATTTCCTGAAAAAAGCCGCCCTGGGTGGTATTGCTCTGGGAGGTCTTGTCCATCTTTCAATAGAAGACACTATTGCCCAGACAACCCAGAAAGTATCCAGGGCCTCAAGTCCTTCCGACCTTAAAATTACTGATCTCCGTGTGGCCGAAAAAGGCAACAGGGGAACTATGGCGAACCGCATTATCCGTATCGACACCAACCAGGGCATTTACGGTATCGGCGATATCAGGGATGGCTCCGACCAGCGTCTGGCTCTGTTTCTTAAAAGCAAAATAGTAGGACTGAATCCCTGTAATGTCGAAATGATATTCAAGGTGATTAAACAGTTCGGCTTTCATGGCCGCCAGGGTTGCGGGGTGAGCGCCGTTGAAATGGCCTGCTGGGACCTGTGCGGAAAAGCACTGGGTGTTCCGGTCTGGCAGCTCCTCGGCGGCAGATACCGCGACAAAATCCGGCTCTATGCAGATACACCTGAAGCCAGGGATCCTAAAGTGCAGATGGATATGCTGAAAAAGCGCCTGACCGAACAGGGCTTCACATGGCTCAAAATGGACCTGGGAATCCATCAAATCAGTAACAAGGAACAGGGAATAGTAAATTACAAATACTGGGACCAGAACGGCGGAGGCATTAATAACTGGTACATGGGACGCGGTTATGCAAACGGCGGATATCTCGATTACTGGAAACTCGACCATCCTTTCACACAGGTTCAGGTTACCGACAAGGGCATTGAAGAAATTGTAAAGGTAGTTGAGGATGTAAGAAATGTCGTTGGCACTGAGGTCCCTCTTTCCGTAGACCATTTCGGACATATGGACATGAACCAGATTATACGTATCGGCCGCGCGGTCGAAAAATACAGGCTTGCCTGGCTCGAGGATTGCGTCGCTTGGTATTATACCGACCAGCTCAAATCCATCAAGGATGCCCTTGAAACACCCATCTGCACCGGTGAGGATATTTATATGCTCGGAGGCATGCTCGGCGGATTTAAGAAACTGATCGACTCACAGGCTGTCGATATAATTCACCCCGACCTTGTAAGCGCAGGAGGAATTCTTGAAACCAAGAAAATAGGCGACTATGCCGAAGAGGCCGGCATAGCAATGGCCCTCCATGCAAACAGCACACCCGTCGCCTTCATGGCTAACGTTCATTGTGCCGCCGCCACCGAAAACTTCCTGGCTCTTGAACATCATAATACCGATAACCCGTGGTGGGAAGGCCTCGTGAAAATGACCGGCTCACAGCCTATGATCACCAAGGGGTTTGCAAACGTACCTCTCGATGCTCCCGGACTCGGAATCGAGCTTAACGACGAGAACCTAAAGGCAAGAATGACAAAAGGAGCCGTATATTTCGACGCTACGCCCGAATGGGATAATCCGGGAAGAACATACGATAAGCTCTGGATATAACCTTCAGTATTTTGTCTCTGTATTTATTTATAATATAACCTGAAATTTACAACTTATGAAAAGAAAAAGAAATATTAATGAAAGGGCGTCAATAATTGCCTCCATTTTTCTGACTATTTTATTGATCGCCGCTGCTCCTCTCGGAGCTCAGGAAAAATCCAAAACAGTGCCCCTTGCAAACCGTATTGGACATTCAGACCCCTCCAGGGCGATGGTAAGTAAAAATGTCCACCAGGGTGCAGGAACGTTGCAAATGCAGACATTACTCGGGAGGGGTGCCATTACGGGTCTTAACTTCATGCATCACGGACCCCTCGGACCAAAAAGTTCTATAGGCCATCATTTTCATACCAACTCCGATGAAATGTTCCTCATCCTTGATGCCGACTGCGAATTTACCGTCAACGGAAGGACGGCTCTTCTTAAAGGACCGGTAGGTGTACCCTGCAGTTCGGGTAACTCACATGCTGTCTATAACCCTTCAGCCAAACCGGCCGACTGGGTTAATTTTAACGTGGCAGTAACTACATCTGCTCCGGTCACAACTTATGCGACCCCTGCCGCTCCCTCAGGAACTTCGGCTCCTCCGGTCCGCAGAGGCGGATTTAACTACTCTGCCGACCCCACAGGTACTTTCGACATAGGTGATGACCGCGTTGGAGTTACACTTGATAAAAAGCCTACATTCATCAGTACCGGTCAGCTAACAAAAGCTTCATTGCGTCCGGTGGCGGGTATGAACGGAGGAAAGGATACCGTTTTTTACAGGAGAGCCCTTGGCCCGGGAGCATTCGTTTCAAACTGGGCATTTGTCGATCATCTCCTGATACCTGTCGGTGCCTCTGTCGGAAGACATTACCATGCAGGTGTTGATGAAGTTTATTTTGTTATTAAAGGCAAGGGAAAGGTTTATGTAAATGACGAATGGGCCGAAATAGCCTATGGCGATGCCGTGCCCGTAAAGGCGGGTGAAATTCATTCACTCGAAAGCTCGGCAAACGAACCTCTTGAAATGATCGTTTACGGCGTTGCCCTCGAAAAAGGGAAACTCGATGTTGTTGATGTCCCTCTTACTATGGCCAAGCTTCAGATGTTTTTCGAAGTGGAACCCAAGAATTTTGAGGCATTCGAGAAAAACTATATCGAGGTTTACGTGCCCGCCCTCAGAAAACAGGTGGGCTATCTCGGTTCTAAACTGCTCCGGCGCTTCCCCGATGATTTTTCAAGGAAAATTGGCTCCCCTTCAACGAATTTCAACTTCGAAATGGAACTGATGTTCGATACCGAAGAACATCGCCAGGCATGGACAAAAACAAAAGAACATGATGAGGCATGGCCCAAAACGGCTGCTCTTGCCAAAGCATACCAGTGGTTTGGCTACGATGTGGTCGGGATGGACCAGTCTGACGATCCTCTTGGAAAAAGAAACGTTACTACCGAAAAACAGAAATAACTTAAAATACTATCAACTATCATTTAAACTTTAAAATCTATGAAACCGGCATTTTCAAAACTCACAGTTTTTACAGGGCTGCTGGCATTGATTCTGCTCATGCCATGCTGTACATCAGGCCCCGAATGGCAGAAAAAGAACAACGAGCTTATCAGTCAGAATGCCTTAACCGTAAGAAAAATCAAAGGCCTTCCGAAAACAGGAATTGTTTCCAACCTTGAGGCCGGAAAAGTTGCAGGTCTCGAATCATTGCCTGCAACACCTTTGTATCCCGGTGTAAATGCAAAACTCTATTGGGGAACCGGCGTAATGACCAGTGTTGTTAACCTTGACCCTGATGCCCGGATACCTGAGGAGACCCTTACGGCCGACAGATTTATGTTCGTGCTGGAAGGAGAAGTAAATCAGCTTATCAACGGCGAGAATGTCAAAATGATTGCTCTCAGGAGAGAAGAACAGGATGGAACCCACAGCGGAACTCCCAGGGTCGATTTTGTTTATCTTGAAAAAGGCAGTACAAATGCTCTGACGGCAGGACCTTCGGGTGCAAAAATTGTTGAGGTCTACAGCCCCGTGAGACTCGATTACCTCCGGAAAGCAGGGGTAGAAAATATCCCCGGGTCAAATGCTGATATTCCCAGCCCTGCAACCCCGAATATCAAACCAAACCAGGTATATGACCTTTATGACTTACAGCTTACCGAACTTACGACGGGCGCCAATTCAAGGCTGATAACCGGAAAAAATGTTCAGATTAGCTTTATCTCAATGGATCCGGGAGCTCTTTTCGACAAACATATACATCCCGAAGAGCAGACAATGCTGGTGCTTCGCGGAGGCTGTGACGAGATTCTTCTCGACACCGAGCAGCCTATGGCAAAGGATAACGTTGTTCTTATTCCGGGAAATATGGTTCACGGTGCAAAGGTAGGAGACCTTGGATGTGATGCCATAGATATTTTCTGGCCGGCCAGAGCCGACTACACCGAAAAGGAGAAAGCCAGGCTCACTGCATTCCACGCCATTATCCCTGAAGGTGCAAAACCCGAACTGCTTGTCGACGGTAAAGTTACAAAACCTAATCTGACCTTTACCGAAGGACCAAAATGGCTGAACGGAAAGGTTTATCTTTCAAATATGTTTTTCGATCAGGGATGGAACGGTGACCCGAAAAAGAGTTCCCTCGTCGAACTGAATCCCGACGGTTCCTACAGGAATATCGTGGAAGGTAAAATGCAGACAAACGGACTTTATCCGTATAAAAACGGCAACCTGCTTGTATGCGACATGTTTGGTCACAGGGTTATTGAAATGACCACCAAAGGACAGGTTGTAAGAGTGGTAGCCGATAGTTATGACGGGAAACCAATCGACGGACCTAATGACATAATTACCGATACGAAAGGCGGCATTTATTTCACCGACCCGCAGTTTACTCCTCAGGCCGTCAAAAACCAGCCCGGACGTGCTGTTTATTACGTGAACCCTGAAGGTAAAATAATCCGTATAACCGAACCCAATGAATTCGCAATGCCGAATGGAATCCTTCTTTCTCCCGACGGCAAAACTTTGTATATCAATAACTGTTATGATGATGAATCGTGGTATCCGGTAAACAGCGATAAAGAAAATTATGTCTGGGCATACGATGTAAAGGATGACGGAACTATCACTAACGGAAGAAAGTTCGCCAGACTTTTCCTCGTCGATAATGTCCTCGACCGAAAAGGCAAATCGTCAAGTGCCGACGGAATGGCTATTGATAAGATGGGAAATATTTACGTTGCAACCCATTACGGCGTCCAGATTTTCAATGCAAAAGGGGAATTTGTCGGAATGATTAATCTTCCAACCTTCCCCGTTAGTCTCTGCTTTGGCGACGACGACATGAAAACCCTTTATATTGTAAGCTACAGCCGGATTTACAAAATCCGCACAAACATGGAGGGCTATGTAAACTATCTTTAGATGATAGCCTGATAATAATAAAAGCCCGCTCAGGATAAGCGGGCTTTTTTATTTCGGATAACCGGATAATTACCAGTCAGGTTTCTGTTTCTCTTTTGTTATATTCACAACAGCACCTTCACCAAGTCTTTCTTTAAGCTGTGTAAGATAAAGGCTCCTGGGCGCAACATGTTTATCCATCGACTCAACATGGCCGTTGGGTTTTTTAAGATCCTGCAGGGCGGCATTGAAAATTACAGCATTAATCCCTATGTGACCGAAAGAGTAATTTTGAGCCGTGGGAGGTTTCTGAATAAGAAAATCCCCTTCACAGTTCCAGAAAACGATATTTGCACCAGCCCAGCCGATGATATAATCCCAGAACCTTGCAGTAAGGGGAGCCTGAACATTATCGTACAAAACACCGTTGACCCAGTGGTTATGGGGTTCGCTTGTTGAATAAGGATTAACTGCCTTACAGTCGAGGAACACATTTCCGCTTGCCTCCGCATTCTGGAGTACAAAAGAGTGCCTTCCCTTTTGCGAAAAACATCTCTGCACCAGGATAAGTTGTCCGTTCATTTGGTATATGAACCTTCTTCCGCCCCATCTCTGGGAAACAGGTTCCCTCGACTCACAGTCCTGAACGGTAATCCATTTTGTGCCGGCATTGGCAAGCACCACGCTTGTTACAAAATGAAGGGCTGAGATGTTCCTGACCCATACATTTTGGGCATTTGAAATGACTATAAAATTTGCCACGTGGTTTTCATCGGAATAATACTCCTCCCCTTCATACTGATAAGCCGCACCCAGGTTGTCACGGTCCATATTTCCATAAGCTTTTGTCCTGACCGTTGGATTATACTCCGATATTCCGCGCAGGTTTTCGACCCCGGCCTGTTCAATACGTGTTTCGGTGTATTTTAATACTTCTCCTCCGCCCCACCGTGTTTCAACAGCGGTGAATACAGGTGCATCGACAGTAATGCTGTTCCCTTCAATATTTACAATGATTCTGTCATAAGTGATGGTAAAAGGCCTCCACATTTTTCTGCCAACGCTCGAACTGTCCTGACCTATCTCCTTTATCCAGTCCTGGTTGCCGAATCGCCTGATAATTACCTTATCGCCCACCCTGAACCCTTTGGCCGAAACTACGCCAAACTTTCTTGAACCAACGGGGACATAGTTATCGGTAATCCTTTGTTTTGTTTCTTCCATGGGTATTATTGCTGATTTACCGCTGATGTTGATCATACCTCCCCGTCCGTAAGCCTGCCGGTCTTTTGGAATTTTACCGACAAGGATTGTTCCCAAGTCGCTCATCCCTTCACCCCTCAGTACAACACCCGATTCTTTTATTGTAACAGGTTTTTCAAGTTCATAAATACCTGCTTTGAGAAGAACAGCCCCTCTGAAGCCTGCGGCGTCGGGCGGAAGAGCAGACACCTCATCAATTGCAGCCTGAATGCTTGCAGAATTATCTCCCGGAACGGGCCAGATGGATTTTTTTACCGGCACATATGGTATTGGTACGCCCCCGCCTTTATAACCGGCATTTGAGAAGTCGGGGATTCTGTTGCCAAGGCTGTCGGCAACATAAACCAGTTTTCCGTCGGTACCCGGATAAACCAGGGAAGTTGTGGGAGGTATATCCTGTCCGGCCGTGTGAAAGCCATGAAAACCTAAAAGCATGATAATGGTTAGTAAATGTGTTTTCATTTTGCTGCTGATTATTTAGAAATTTACTCTCTCTTTCTGAACCGGTTAATCAATTATTTTAAAATACCAATTTATGCTTTTCATAACAAGATAAAACAATCCGCCTGTTAAATTCTCTTAAAACGCCTGTTTTTTTCTTCTTGAAGGATAACAGGTTTAATTCTTATTTATATGGGTTCTTATTTCAGGTCTGAAATACTGAAAGAAAAAGCATCCATGTCTTTGCAGACATGGATGCTTAAAAGTTCTCAGAATTTATCCTATTTTACTGAAAATTAGGATTTCTGTCGGTCTCCGAAAGGGGTACCGGCAGAGTAAGAGATTGATAACCTTTCCAGCCGCTTTTGTACTGAACGAAGCTGGCATCTTTTTTCCAGCGTTTCAGGTCTTCTTTCCTCCACCCTTCGCAATACCCTTCGGCATAGCGTTCATGTTCAATCAGCTGCATTAATGTCCAGCCTTTGGCAGTCATCAGGTCTGTTGCGGTCGGTAACTGACCAGGGACTCCGGCACGTGCACTGTAGAGATGGGCCTGATCGTCTCTCACCAGATTTGCCCTGTTCCTGATCTGATCGACCCAGTAAACAGCACTGTTGGGATCGGATGGCGTGACATTTGATGGATTCAGTTTTGCCATACATTCGGCATAAAGCAGCATAATATCCCCGAGCCTGATTAATCTTATGTTATTATCCGACCACAAAGGATCCAGCCCGGCAGGAGCATCGGCTGCTCTGTCTAGGGCATACTTCCTTATGCCGTAAACACCCTGCTGTCCGATAACTGTCTCATCAGCCCAGCCCTGTTGCTGCCAGTCTTTTGTAACTCCATTCTGATCTGTGAAATTTGCTCCGTTTGGAACACCCCAGAAAGTATCATACACCCTGTAATCATAAACGGTTGTCGGGGTGCCGCTGATATTTTCCGTCCAGCTTTCAAAATCATTCAGCTTGAAATTTGGAACTGCAAAATTCCACCACATAATGCTCCAGGAGGTGCGGTTCAGGGTAAAATTCTGGAACACCCAGTTAACATCATTGTTGCTCCAGGCTCCCTGCGAGTTCATGTTCGTGAACTGTATCTCAAAGATTGATTCACTGTTGTTTTCGGTTGTTCTCTTGAAATTATCCCTGAAATTGTTACAAAGAGAATAAGTTCCGTAAGCAGCATCTCCCACGCCCGGAAGGATTTTTCTGAATTCAGCTGCAGCTTCAGCGTATTTCTCCCTGTTTATATAGAATTTACCAAGAAGAGCTGCTGCCGCACCACGGGTGACTCTTCCTTTCTCGTAACCGGGAGTTGTATTAAGGCCGGCGGTAAGTAATGTCTGTGCTTTTTTCAGGTCTGATTCAATAAATGCAAAAACGCTGTCAGGGGGAGCAGGATTCTGATAGAAATCTGCTTCTGTTTTTGGTTTTGTTCTCCTGATTACTATTTTGTCATCTCCAAAATACTGAGCCAGGTTATAGTAATAAAAAGCTCTTAAGAAATATGCCTGACCCATCATTAGCTTCAATACATCTTCTGTAAATGTAGGATCATTTGCTGCCTGCTGGGCTTTGGGCATTTCTTCAATGGCATTGTTGCATATAAGAATGTTGTAATAATAATTATTCCATACATCGCTTACAGCACTTTGATTCGCCTGAATATCAAAGTTGCTTATAGGTCCCCACGGGTTAAATCCTGCTGCATAGCCTGTCTCATAGAGGTCGTCCCCGAGCACAAAATGCATAATACCGACAAACCAGGTATATCCGTTTGCCCATCCGTTCAGAGTTGAATAGGCGGCATTCAGAGCCTGATTGGCATGGTCCTTTGTATCATAAAAGGTTCCGGGAACGTATCTTGATTTATCAAAATCCCTGGTAATAAAATCTTCACTGCAGGAAATGAAGAATAATAATCCTGTTATGAGAATTAATATTTTAGTTTTCATCTTCATAGTTTTTAGAGTTAAAAATCAAGCTGAATTCCCATTATTAAGGTACGTGCCTGCGGGTAATATCCGTTATCAATACCTCTGGAGGTGTTGGCTGTTCCGCCTGCTCCTACGGCAAAAGATCCAATTTCAGGATCATAGAAAGGATATTTCGTAAAAGTAAGAAGATTCCTGCCGGTAAGATATATTCTGATACCGTTTAACTTAATCTGGTCTGTAATGCTTTTCGGTACATTATATCCCAGAGAAGCATTCTTTAACCTCAGGTATGAACCATCCTTAAGATAACGGTCTGACACTTTTGTGATATTGCCGTTCGGATCATTTCGTACCGCTCTCGGAATATTTGAGGTTTTATTTGTAGGCGTCCATCTGTCAAGTGCTGCCGTACCGCAATTGAAGTTATTATGCATTCCCTCGGTCCACATAACCAGCTCGGCAAAAATATCATTTCCTGATACTCCCTGGAAAAACAATGACAGATCTAATCCCTTGTAAGCAAAGTTACCGGAGAAACTGTATGTTATTTTCGGAATGGGACTACCCATAAAATAACGATCTGCCGTAGTTATCGATCCACTCCCGTCAAGGTCAGCCCATTTAATATCTCCGGGTTTGGCTCCAGGCTGGATCACATTGCCGTTTTCATCTTTATATGCATCTATTGCTGCCTGGTCGTCAAAAACATCCAGCATTTTGTACCCGTAAAATGCACCTACCGGCTGACCCTCGGCTATCCTTGAAGCGTTGCCTGGTTCAGTTGCGCCTGCATCCCATGGTGCAGCACCTCCCAGGCTGAGAATTTCATTATGAAGGGTGGTGAGGTTCCCGGTAACTGATACATCCAGGCCACCAAAATTTTTACGGAATGTTGCGGAAAATTCCAGACCCCTGTTAAGAATCTCTCCCACATTTTTGTAGATTGATCCTGATGATCCGCTTGAAGGAGGCAGGGGAACGGGAATAATCATATCTACGGTACGCTTATCAAAGAAATCAACAGTTGCTTCAACTGCTCCCTTGAAAAGACCTATGTCAAACCCGGCATCAAATTGCTTAACTGTTTCCCAGGTAAGACTCGGGTTGTTAAAACTCGTGACGGAAACTCCGGAATATTTCACTCCGTTAAAGACATAGTCAAGACCCGAAGACAATCCGCTGACATATGAATATGCACCAACGGGTGCATCGTTTCCGACAACTCCGTAGCTGGTTCTGAGTTTTAAATTGTTGATTGCACTGATACCTGACATAAAAGATTCGTCACTTACTCTCCAGGCTAATGAAGCTGAAGGGAAAGTTCCCCACTTGTTGCCCGGGCCGAATTTTGACGAACCATCACGCCTTACGTTGGCGGTTAACATGTACTTGCCCTTGAATATATACATTAACCGGCCCAGCATCGAAATTCTTGAAGTTTCAGATTCGTTGCCATTGACGGTGAATCCGGTCTCTGTCTTTGATAATACATCATTCGTTTCTGTCTGGATGGTTGTACCCGATGCTCCCATGCTGTGCCATTTTGAATATTCGGAAGTATAGGCAGCCATCGCAGTAAGATTATGATCGCCAAATGTTTTGCTGTAAGTAAGCATATTCTCCCAAACCCAGTTATATGACCAGGTTGAACTCTCACTTAAAGTTGTATTTGCATAATTCTTTGGCGTCATGTCAGTTTTGAGGGTCAGGTTTCGGTTTGAGTTATCTGAATTGATTATACCAAATGTACTTCTCAACGACAGCCCTTTAATGAACTCATATTCTCCAAAAGCGTTTGCGGTAAAACCTTTCCTGAAATTCCTGTTTGATGCTCTCAGCAGGGAACCTATCGGATTACTGGCATCATGACCGACAATGGTGGCATCATAACCGGAGAAACCGCCCAGTTTCAACGGATTGTAAACCTTAATATTCGGGGTAATCTTAATTGTCTCTTCAAGAGGGGTACGGCCTCCGTTATTGTCAACTTCCTCATTCTCGGAATAAATGAAAGAGACATTTTCACCGAATTTAAATTTCCTGCTTTGCCAGTTGGAATTCATTCTGACCGAATACCTTTTGTACTTGGAGTCAATAATTATACCGTCCTGTCCAAACTGACCTACTGAAAAATAATAGTTGCCGGCATCAGAACCTCCCGATATATTCAGATTATGTTCCGTAATGCCTCCTGTCTGGAATAGTTCCTTCTGCCAGTCTGTGACGGTACCATCATAGATTGCATATTGTTTGTCCGTCTTATGGGCAACAATATCTGAAGCTAACGGTGGAGGAGTAGTACCTCCGGCAGTGTTGTTTTCCACCACCATTTCTGCCCACTGCTGTATATTAAGAAGATCCAGGGTCTTCCACGCTTTCTCCAGACCATAGTAGCCGTTATAACTTACTTTCGGGGCACCCTTTTTTCCTCCCTTTGTTGTAATTATAATCACTCCGTTTGCACCGCGCGATCCATATATGGCACATGAGGCAGCATCTTTTAAAACCTGGATGCTTTCCACATCACTCATATTTACATCCGGGGAGCTCATTGGTATCCCGTCAATCACATAGAGGGGATCTGTTGTATTTACACTGCCGGTTCCGCGAACCCTTATGGTAGGCAGCGACCCGGGCTGGCCGAGGTTACTCTGAACCTCAACACCTGCTGTAGCCCCGACAAGAGCATTTGCCACATTGGCAACCGGTGCCTTTGTTATCGTATTAACATCGACTACAGCAATAGAAGAAGTCACGTCTTTCTTCCTCTGTGTTCCATAACCGATTACAACAATCTCCTCAAGGGCTTCTGTAGAAGGCTGCAAAGTGACATCCACAGTACTTCTGCCTCCCACTGATACTCTAAGATCGTTATACCCGACAAATGAGAAAATCAGGACAGCATCAGCCCCGGGAACATTAATAGTATACCGGCCGTTGGCATCCGATATAGCACCAACAGTAGTCCCGTCAACCCTTATGTTGACACCCGGCATTGGCTGACCTGCTTCATCTTTAATTGTTCCGGTAACGGTAAGTTGTTGTTCTGTCGCTGAAAAAGAATTTCCATCCGAAGCAGATCCCTTTAGAGGACTGGTCAGAACTGTACCCGTCATTAGTACAATAATAAATACCAGTAGCTTTTTTAAGCCTGGTCGAAAAATTGGTAAAATGCAGAAAAATAATTTTTTCATAGTTAATAGGTTAATTATTAAACTGTTACTGTTTAAGATTTCAGACTATTTACCTGGGTCTGTTTCAAAATTAAAAGTCAGTAGTGTTTCATAGGCATATGGTTTTGATTATTAATTAATTAATGTATTATCATAGTTAATTTCGTCTGCAAACATTAATTCCGATTACATTGTGAGAAAAAACTTGATTACCAGACTAAGAAATTTAACACTTATTATGTTAACAGATGTTAAATTTTATGTCAAATAGTTTAATAAAACATTCAAAAATCCGGAAACCGGGAGAAAACTAAAATCTATCAGGAATACATATCATCCTGAAAATGTGAGATATAAAAATATTAAGCTAAAAAATTTATAATCCCTTATAGGGAAAGAATTAAAGGGAATTTGGAAAATAAATCGTGCCTTAAATTAAGTAT
Source organism: Bacteroidales bacterium (assembly GCA_029974835.1). Classification (GTDB taxonomy): domain Bacteria; phylum Bacteroidota; class Bacteroidia; order Bacteroidales; family VadinHA17; genus LD21. The sequence goes on along the minus strand of JARKQN010000089.1, from coordinate 24,097 downwards.
TACGATTCTTTTTTGTTGATATAAAGCTACTTGAATATTCTCTGTGCAAAATCATGAAGGGATTTCCTCCATACCTGCCATTCATGAGCTCCGGGAAAGGATGCAAATTCGACTTTAAGCCCTTTTTCCTTAAAAGTCTGAACCAATTTTTTTGTTGCTTCGACTCTGGGGTCCTGCTCTCCAACCGAGATATAGAATACTTTGAGTTTGCTGTTGAAAGAGGCCGGATTTGTTAATATGCCCGGGATAACCGTTTCGGGGTTAAACTCTGCTGCCCCGGGCTGGCGTGAAATACCTCCGAAAAGTCCTGTACTGAACACGCCGACATTTGCAAACATATCAGTATTGCGGAGCCCGGTATAAAACGCCTGCCCCCCTCCCATCGATAACCCGGCAATGGCTCTGTTTGCGGCTCCCGGTTTGACCCTGTAGTTGCTTTCAATAAAAGGGATCACATTCCCGAACAATTCCTCCCTGAAAAGAGCCATGGCCTCATCATTATATCCTCCTGCAGTCATCCCCGGCCTCGACACATTGCCGTTTGGAATAACCACCAGCATAGGTGCGGCTTTCCCTTCAGCTATGAGGTTATCGAGGATTAACCCTGTTTTGCCCTGCACGGCCCATCCTCTTTCATCCTCTCCTCCTCCGTGCTGAATGTAAAGAACCGGATATCTCTCACTGACCGATTTATCGTAGCCTGGCGGTGTGTAAATGTTCAGGCTTCTCCACGTACCCGTGGTTTTTGAATAATATATCCTGTTTCTTATTTCCCCGTGAGGAACATCTTTAATCGAATAAAAATCCACCCCTTTTTCAGGAATATCTATGGCACTCGACATTCTGCCTGTTCCGTAGAATGATTCACTGGCGGGATCTGATACTCTTACCCCGTTTATTACAAGGGAATAATAATGAAACCCGGGATCCAGCGGGTCGGTCGTTACGCTCCATATTCCCTTTTCGTCGCGTTGCATATCATAAACCTTCCCTATATCTACCTGCACTTTCCCGGCCTCGGGTGCAGAAACACGGAAAAAAACCCTGAGATCGCTGAATATGCAGGGACAATCTCCTGGCCTTATGTTCGTAGGTGCCGGCACAGCGCCCTGCGGAATATTGGGGCTTTGTGAAAAAGCTGCCAGGGAGGTGGCAAAAAGGAGCAACAAAATCCTGTAAACTGATCTTTTCATGACTTTATTTTTTACTTTTTAACGCCGTCTTCCGGGTTGTTACCTGAATCATTTTGGCCCTCAGGCCATCTTACTTCTGAAAACTTATGTTCCCTTTCAGTCCATATAAAAAACCTTCCTGAACCGGGCAATGTAAATTAAACATTTCAGGCCGTAAATTGATAGTCCGGAACTTTATTTTCCTTTAAATTTCTTGTCATAAATATCAATTTAATGTCAAATTGCATTAAGCTGAAGACCCATGCCCTTCCCGGGCCTGAATTTTTTCACTCTAAAACTGATTTCCCCCATTGTTAACTGTTATTCTGCAGAATGATTATTCCTGTACATTGTTTTTATGAGTTTAACGTTTTACTTTATAAAAAGTCAGTAAATTGCCGGTAAAATATCACTCCCGGGCTGCTGGGTAATTAAATTGATCATATAAACATATCTGAGAATGGAAAAGAAAGTTTATCTGAGAAGCAGTGAATGGTTTGGCAAAGACGACAAAATGGGTTTTGTACACAGAAGCTGGCTTAAAAATCAGGGGCATCCCGACCATATGTTCCGCGGCAAGCCAGTTATCGGCATATGTAATACATGGTCTGATCTGACACCATGCAACGGACATCTTCGCGAATTTGCAGAAATTGTCAAACGCGGTGTTTATGAGGCAGGAGGATTCCCTCTGGAATTCCCGGTGATGTCACTCGGCGAAACTATCATGAAGCCCACCACCATGCTGTGGAGGAACCTGGCAAGCATGGACGTGGAAGAATCCATCAGAGCCAATCCTCTCGATGGTATTGTTCTCCTTACAGGCTGCGACAAAACCACTCCTTCAACACTGATGGGGGCAGCAAGTGTTAACCTTCCAACTATCGTGGTCCCCGGCGGCCCCATGCTTAACGGCAAATTCAGAGGCAGGGATATCGGATCCGGCACCGCCACATGGCAGATATCTGAAGCGCTGAAAGCCGGGACCTTCTCAAGAGAAGATCTGATTGAAGCCGAAACCTGCATGTCGAGAAGTGCCGGACACTGTATGACCATGGGAACTGCTTCCACCATGGCCACAATGGTTGAAGCACTTGGCCTTACACTCCCCGGCGCATCGGCAATACCGGCTGTCGATTCAAGAAAAAAAGTAATGGCTCACCTGTCAGGCAACAGAATAGTCGAAATGGTGCGCGAAAACCTTAAAATGTCAGATATTCTTACAAGAAAAGCTTTTGAGAATTCGATAATCATCAACTCTGCTGTCGGCGGTTCAACAAACTTTATAATCCATCTGCTGGCAATTGCCGGAAGAATAGGAGTTGACCTTACTCTCGACGATTTCGACCGTCTCGGAAGTCATATACCTCTTTTGCTGAACCTCATGCCGTCGGGTAAATATCTTATGGAGGATTTTTACTATGCAGGAGGCCTGCCGGTAATTATCAGGGAAATGATTAAATATATCCATGCCGACGCGATTACCGTTAACGGCAAAACCATCTCCGAAAACTGCAGGGATGCAGTTTGTTACAATAACGATGTGATCAGAACTGCCGATAAACCGTTAAAGGAAAATGCCGGTATCGTTGTCCTGAAGGGAAACCTGTGTGAAAACGGTGCCGTAATCAAACCTTGTGCAACCTCGGGCAAATTACTGAAGCACAGGGGAAGAGCGGTGGTTTTTGAAAACATAGAGGAATACCACGAAAAGATTGACGATCCGGATCTTGATATCGATGAAAACTGTGTTATGGTTCTCAAGGGTGCCGGTCCTGTCGGTTACCCCGGGATGCCGGAAGTCGGCAATATGGACCTGCCGGCAAAACTGATCAGAAAAGGTATTACAGATATGGTGCGTATTTCCGATGCGCGCATGAGCGGAACGGCATACGGAACCGCGGTTCTTCATATATCGCCCGAATCGGCAGTGGGCGGTACCCTGGCCCTTGTGAAAACAGGTGATATAATTGAACTGGATGTCGAAAAAAGAACCCTTAATCTGCTCGTTCCGGCAGAAGAACTTGCCCGGCGAAAGAAATCATGGACTCCGCCCCTGCCGGCAGCAGACCGCGGGTACGTAAGCATGTTTATAAAACATGTTGAACAGGCCGATAAGGGCTGTGATTTTGACTTCCTTAAAGGCGGCTCGGGTTCTGTAGTGTCAAGAGACCTTCACTGATTAACGGGGCATTTAATATACTGCCCTTTAATAAAAATTACTGCAGTCTTATTCCGGATCAGAATTTCACAACCTCCCAGAATGCCTTTTTGGGCTTAAGTTCTGTATCGAAAAGCAGGGGGTACGCTTTTGTTGCTGCGGCAGGACCTCTCCTGTCGAGCCAGCTGCGCCTGTCCGATACATTCCAGAAGGTAACCCCCGTAATATTATCTTTTTTCTCACGAAATACCTTGAAGGCCATCTTATAGAAATCTATCTGCTTCTGTTCTCTTTCGGGGGTAAATCCTATATTAATCGTGTCATTTCTGGAGGTATATATCGAGACATCAAGCTCAGTTATCTGAACATCCAGACCGAGTGATGCAAACTTTTCAATAGACTCCCTGATAGCCGCTTCTGCAGGACCGCCGATATTCCAGTGACCCTGCAGGCCTACTCCGTGTACCGGGATGCCGTCATCAAGGAGTTTCTTCAGCATCTTATATATCCTCTCCCGCTTACCGGGGTTTTCAGTATTATAGTCGTTGTAATAAAGAATGGCTTGCGGATCGGCTTCGTGCGCCCATTGAAATATTTTGGGAATATACTCTTCACCGCATATCTTCAGCCAGGGAGTCTGCCTGTATATTGACGCCGCTGTGTCACTGTCTGTGATCACTTCGTTTAAAACATCCCATGCATAAATTTTACCCTTGTATCTTGACACCACGGTGGTTATATGATCTTTAAGCCTTTGAAGGGCCAGCTCTTTCGATGCAGGATTTCCTTCAGCATCAACAAACATCCACTGGCCTGTCTGACTGTGCCAGCAGAGGGTGTGCCCGCGCACCTTCATTCCGTTTGCCTCGGCAAATTCAATTATTTTGTCAGCATTCGCCCAGTCGTAACGGTTCTCTTCGGGATGTATCAGGGCCGGTTTCATTACATTTTCAGCAGTCAGGCTGTTAAAATGTTTTTTAATAAGCTCAGCTTCATCACCTTCCAGATTGTTGGGCGCAACAGCAACACCTATCGGAAAATATTGCTTGTAGAAATCCTTGAGGCCTTTTGTGGAATCAACCTCACCTGCAAGACCTCCGCCCCCTTTTCCGCAACCTGAAGTTGACAAAACCAGGGCTGCAATTGAAACCGATACAAAAAATGTCAGGGTTCTGCATTTAATAAGATTTGTTTTCATAGCTTAAATTTTAATGTTACTTTTAATCTCCGGAGAATGTTATTAAGGACCTTTGCTAATATAAACTTTTTTAAAGTTATAAGCTTTTAATATTCAGGAAAAATGAAACCTTTGATCAGTTCTCTTCTCATTTTAATATTTCTTAACATATTTTCCTGCAAAAGGCCTGAGCTCGGGGCATTTTCCGGTATTCTTAAAAACGGGGATACCATGTTGACAGAAAACATATTCCCTTTCCAGACCCGGCACTGTCATGCCTCCACCATTGTTGAACTCCCGAATCATGATCTTCTCGTCGCCTGGTTCCAGGGAAGCGGTGAACGGACCGCCGAAGATGTTGCAATAAAAGGCGCCCGCTACAACCATAAAAGCGGCAAATGGTCTGAGCCTTTCATAATGGCAGATACTGAAGGGTTCCCCGATATTAATCCCGTCCTCTTTATCGACGGACTTTCAAGGCTTTGGCTCGTATGGTATACCGTTATGGCCTACCAGTGGGAGTCATCACTTATCAAGTACAGGATAAGCAGCAATTTTATGCAGAAAGAGGGACCCCCCGTCTGGTCGTGGCAGGATGTGCTCCATGTCAAAGCCGACGGTTCCGCCACTGACGGAATTAACAGCCGCGATACTTTCGTGAAAACACTCGAAAGAAAATATTCAGACTATTACGATTACCTGGTTTCTGCCGGCTATATTTCAAAGAACGGAGAAGGACCTGTTACTGATGAGACATGGAACGGCGCTTTGCAGAGATACATGGATATTGCAAAAGGAATGAATTTTATGGCAGACGGTATCGAAATTAATGAGAAGGGAGAAAAAATCCGTACCCGGCTTGGCTATCCGTTAATGAGAAGAATAGGATGGCAGACAAGAAATAAGCCGCTGTTTGTTAACAATCGTATTCTGCTCCCTCTGTATTCAGATGGCTTTGACTTCTCGCTGATTGCAATATCCGACAATAACGGAAATTCCTGGCGGTTCAGCGAACCTGTTGTTGGTGCAGGTTCGATTCAGCCTGCTCTGGCATTGTGCCGGAATGGCGAAATAACGGCTTATATGCGCGACAACGGACCTCCTCCCCAAAGGATTATGGTCAGCATTTCTGCCGACACGGGAAAAACCTGGAGTACTGTTAAAGACACCGGAATACCCAATCCCGGCTCGGCTGCCGACATGATAGTCCTGAAAAGCGGGAACTGGGTGCTTGTTTCAAACGACCTTGAGGAAGGCAGGCACAGGCTTGCCGTTAAGCTTTCGGCCGACGAGGGAAAAACATGGCCATACAGCAGGAATCTTGTCGACGGAGCTCCCGGGAGTCAGACAAGAGCACATTATCCTGCAATAATTCAGGATGCAAACGGATTTATTCACGTCACCTTTACAAACCAGGTTCCTTCAGAGGATGGTAAATCAAATGTGAAGAATATTGCACACGCTGTATTTACCGAGAAATGGCTTATGAAGGAATAAATCACTGCTGTGTAAGCATCTTCAGACGTTCCGCTGCTTCTCTGTCACCGGGAGATAATTTCAGTACTGCCCGGAGGTCGTCAACAGCTCCGGCCCGGTTGCCCGTTACTATTCTGGCAGTTGACCTGTTAAAGTAATGATCGGGGTTAAGGGGTTCTATACTTATCAGATAATCAAGGTCGGATATTGCCTCGCTGAATCTGCCGGTTTCAAGCAGAAGACTGGAACGGTTGGTAATTATCGCCCTTGCCTGCTGCGGCCTGTACCTTAGGGCCATATCATAATCGTTTATTGCCTCTTTCACCATCCCGAGCGAAGTATAGGCAAGTGCCCTGTTATAATAGGCACTTCCGTTTTCATTATCAATTATCAGTGCTGCATTAAAAAATTCAACGGCTTTCCTGAAGTCTCCTTTCAGGGCATAAAGGTACCCGGTTCCCTCGTATACGTCAGTTTTCAGCGGTTTCGATTTTATGGCAACAAGAAAATCGGCAAGAGCCTTTTCTTCATACAATTTTTTTTCAGATTCACTCTTTGCCTTCAGCGACATACGCGTATAATACTTACCCCTTGATGAACGCGGTGTCTCCAGTTCAGGAAATCTTTTTATCGTATCCGACCAAAGTACTTCAGTGTTTTGCCATACATCCACCCGCCTGAAGGTTAAAAACCACAAAAGAATAAGAAAAACTCCGGCTGCCACGAAAAGCACTCTTCTTATTTTCTCCCCGAATCCCGCCTGAATTATGGATGCCAGAACGAAAGCGGGCCCTATATAGGGAAGATAAGTATATCTGTCGGCTCTTATGGCAATACCAACCGAAATTATCTGTAATACAAGAATAACCGTGACCAGATAGAGCCCCGTCCCGAATGCAAATATTTTTGTTTTTCCCATGGAACGGATTATCAGAACAGCTGACACTACTGCAATTACAGCCATCCCCGAAAGCATAAGCGAATATCGAAAGCTGTTTAGAATCTCCGTTGAAGGATACGGATATATTGCCGAGAGGCCGAAAGGTAAAAAGAACTTTAGCATATATGCCGCCAACCCGTAAAATCCTGTGCCGATTCTCTGCGATAAATTAAGATTTACAGCCGTGTTGACCATGTCGGGCAGTCTCTTCTCTACATGAAGCAAACCCGGAAAGTTACGGCCATCCTGAAGAAAATAGGCCTGCAGCCCTATAAAAAGTGAAACAGCCAGAAAAGGCAGAAGAAGCAACAGCCTGCGTCCTGAAATCAGATGCCTTGCAACTTTAAGGAAGCCGGCCTTTTCGGTCTCAGGCTCCAGCCAGTAATCTATCAGTATCAATACTACAGGAAAAACGACCGCAACAGCTTTTGAAAGGCATGATGAAATGAACAGTATTAACGTCAGCAGGTAGAAAACAACCTTTTTATTATGATTTTTCCTGTAATAAATCCAGGAAACAAGTCCCGCCAGGAAAAAAAACGAATAAAGCACATCCTTGCGCTCCGAAATCCAGGCTACCGACTCAACATGCATAGGGTGTATTCCGAATACGGCAGCAGTAAAAAACGGAATGAACAGACTCCTCCCGCAAAGAAGGGAGATAAACCAGAAAACCAGTAATATGTTGATTATATGCAGTATCAGGTTCCACCTTATAAATGGTGCCGGTGAAATACCGTGAGGACAGCCGGGGCAGTTATTGTTGTTCAGGTGCAGCGATAAAACTGTCAGAGGATGATAGTTGGACGAGACCGGGGTCGTAAAAATTTCCTTAAGCATACTGCCGGAAGAATTTCTTACCAGTTCGTTGTCCACTACATAGGTAAAATCGTCCCAGTCGACAAATTCATTGTCGAAAACCCTGCTGTAAGATGTTAAAACCAGGATTATTAAAGCAAGGATTGCAGTTAATTTCCGGAATCCGGTTTTATTCACGCCGGTTTTAACTTCCTCAGGACCGGTTTTAATTCTCTTCATCAAAAATGAACAATGAATTTTTAATCAACCCCGTTTTATGAAAAATGAATCCCAGCGAAACAAAAATCACCCTGGTACCGTAAATTATGCTTTTAAGGAATCCTATTGAAGAACTTTCCTTCGTGTATTTTGTCGGACATGAAATCTCCCCTATTTTTCCTTTCAGAAAAATTATCTGGGCAAGGATTTCATTATCAAAAATATAGTCGTCCGAATTATTATTGTAACGGATTTTTCTAAGAATTTCAGCAGAAAAGGCCCTGTAACCGGTGTGATATTCGGAAAGTTTCTGATTAAGAAATATGTTCTGTATAAATGTAAGAATCCGGTTGGCAACATACTTGTAGAGTGGCATTCCTCCTTTCAGTGCTCCTTTGCCAAGAATCCTTGAACCGAGTACGACATCATACAGGCCTGAGGCAATCATATGGCACATGGCAGGAATAAGCAGAGGCGTATATTGATAATCGGGGTGGAGCATTACGATTATGCCGGCACCCGATTCCAGTGCTTTATTGTAGCAGCTTTTCTGGTTGGCCCCGTAACCCCTGTTTGAATCGTGCCGGATGATATGATCTATGGAAAGCTCCTGTGCAATTTCAAGAGTGCGGTCGTCGCTTTTATCATCAGTCAGAATCAGAATATCGACGAGTCCCGGCGGTATTTCCGAACATGTTTGCCGGAGAGTCTTTTCAGCATTATAGGCCGGAAGAACAACCGCTATTTTTTTCCCGTTTATCATGGACCTGTTCCGGGTTTATGCGGACATTTTTTAATCAGACGAGGTCGCATGCCTCGGGCGGCATCCAGTGAGAATCTTTACCTTCCCATTTTATTGTACACCCTATCGGGTTTGTAAGTCTCACCGAAACCGGCCGGCCCGAAGTAAGCTCATCAAGCACCCTGTCAAGGTCATTTACGGTCATTTTTGAGGTGTCCCTGGGATTATCCACTCCCCGCCCTGTGTATTCCAGTATCCTTTTCTCATTAAAAACAAAAAAATGAGGTGTTTTCAGGGCTCCGTAGGCAAGAGCAACTTCCTGGCTTTTATCATAAAGATAAATCCATGGAAATCTGAATTTCTCCATCCTTTTTACCATATCCGGAAAACTATCTTCGGAATAAGTGTTCTCACTGTTTGAATTTATTCCGACAAACTGCACTCCTTTTTCCCTGTATTTTTCAGCCGTCATGCGCGTTATCTCATCTGATCCTATAACGTACGGACAGTGATTGCAGGTAAAAAAAATTACCAGGTACCTGTACTTGTCAAAATCGGAAAGGGAATAAGTGTTTCCGTCTGTTGCAGGCAGTTTAAAATCTACCGCCCTGCTGCCCGGTTGAAGTGTAAAAGCCATACTGATATTATTTTAAACATCTATTTTCGCAAGCCTGAAGGGTACAATCTCAATATCTTTCCAGACACCGCCTGAAATATATGGCTCATCCTTCAGGATTTCGTCCAGCCTCTCTCTGCCTGATACTTCATAAAGTATCATTGAGCCCCTCATTATCCCATTTTCATCGAGAATGGCTCCGCCGAATAAAAATTCTCCGCTTTTCTTCAATTCCCGGATCTTGTCCAGATGGGCGGGACGAACATTGAGTCTTCTCTCTTCCGCACCGGAATCTTTTCCGTCGCGGGCAATAAGTAAATACTGCTCTTTCATAGAAACTCCTTTCAATTGCTGCCAAATTAGCAATAAATGGCAGAATTCATTACAGTTCCACTCGATTTTATTCACAGGCTCCGGTCTTTTGTATTATCTTTGACTTATAAAAGTTTACAGTGTCTCTATATGGTCCAGAAAATGTTTAATACCGGGATTGCCTTAAGCGGCGGAGGTGCAAGAGGATTTGCGCACGCCGGTGTTCTGAAAGCACTTAACGAAGCCGGCATATACCCCGAGGTAATATCAGGGACAAGTGCCGGTGCTATTGCCGGAGTCCTTTACGCCGACGGCTATAAGCCTGATGAGATACTCGAAATCATGGGTTCACCCCGCTGGCTTGATTTTATGAAACCTTCTGTCGGCAAGACCGGATTACTCGAAATATCGGGTGTACAGAAAAAACTGAAACAGTGCCTGAGAGCAAAAACTTTTGACGAACTGAAATATAAGCTTTTTGTCACTGCAACCGATTTCAATAACGGTCAGGCCGTTTATTTCTCTTCAGGAGATCTGGTAAAATGCGTCATTGCCTCGGCCAGCATACCTGTCCTGTTCAAACCGGTAGTAATTGATAATATCACTTATGTTGACGGCGGGGTTCTTGATAATCTCCCGGTAAAACCTCTCGAAAAGATATGCAGGATAAAAATCGGATCGTATGTAAATCCCACAGGACCGGAAAAAAGTTTCAGCAATCTGATAAAAATTGCTGAAAGAACCTTCCTGCTGAACCTTTCCAGGGAGGTGATCTCCAAGAAAAACAAGTTTGACCTGCTGATTGCGCCTTCCGAACTGATTAAATATCCCCTGCTTGATCCGGAAAAATCGGAGGAAGTGTTCAGGATCGGTTACGAAACCACTGTCAGATTATTGAATTCAACAGACATCGTCGAAAAAATATTGTCAGGAATAGAAAAAACCGGTCAGCCGATGAATGAGTAGAGACGTTCAATTTCTTCTTGCCATAATGAATCTTCCGGCGTTTCCAGAATAAGAGGCATATCATCAAACCTTGGATCATTTACGATCAGCCTGAAAACCTCTTCCCCGAGAAATCCTTTCCCGAGGTTCTCATGCCTGTCAACCCTTGAGGCGTGGTCTTTTTTGGAATCATTGATATGCATTCCCTTAAGGTACTCTAAACCAATTATATTATCAAAATCCTCAAAGGTCCGTTTGAATCCCTCCCCTGTTCTGATTTCATATCCGGCGGTAAAAGCATGACAGGTATCGAAGCATACGCCAACCCTCGATTTATCTTCCACGTGATCTATAATATACCTGATTTGTTCGAAACGGTGACCCAGGTTTGTTCCCTGGCCTGCCGTGTTCTCTATTACCGCTGTCACTCCCTTTGTCTTATCAAGTGAAATATTTATCGATTCGGCAATTGTCCTCAGGCAGCTTTCCTCATCTGTTTTCCCAAGGTGGCTTCCCGGGTGGAAGTTCAGCCTGTCGAGCCCGAGTATTTCACAGCGTCTCATCTCATCCAGAAATGATTCCCTGGATTTTTCAAGAGCTTCTCTTTCAGGATTACCGAGATTTATCAGGTAACTGTCGTGCGGAAGTATCTGGAATGGCCTGAAATTAAGTTTTTCACAATTATCCCTGAATTGTTTTACGGCTTCTTTGGAAAGCGGTTTCGCAAACCATTGTTTCTGGTTCTTTGTAAATAGTGCAAAAGCTTTTGCTCCAATGGCAGCGGCATTTAACGGGGCATTCTGTACACCGCCTTCGGCACTTACATGTGCACCTATGTATTTCATCATGAAATCTTTTAAAGTTTAAAAATAACCCGATCCGTCCCAGCAGTGCATGCAAAGTTTTTCCCTGGGTAAGCCGATAGCCTCAACCAGGTCGTCGAGCCGCTGGTAAAGTAACGAATCAAGTCCAAGGTTTTGGGTTATGCAATCAACCATCTTCCTGTACTTCTCCGAATCAGGATCGGAGTATTCTGCTATGTCTTTGTCTTCACCCCCGAGCTGCCTTATGGCTTTTCTGCCGGCAAGTTCATAGATAGACCTGGACTGTGAAAAGTTCAGGAAAATGCAGGGATAAAGAAGCGGGGGACAGGCTATTCGCATGTGAACTTCTTTTGCTCCCGATTTTCTGAGTTCTTCAGTACACTCTTTTAACTGGGTTCCCCTTACTATACTGTCGTCAAGGAATATTATCTTTTTATCCCTGATAATCTGATCATTTGTAATGAGTTTCATCTTTGCCACCAGGTCTCTCTGGTTCTGGTCCTGTGGCATAAAACTTCTGGGCCATGTAGGGGTATATTTTGAATAAGCCCGTTTATAGGGAAGCTTTTTCTCGTTGCTGTACCCGACTGCATGACCTATCCCCGAATCGGGTATGCCGCAAACAAAGTCTGCTTCGGTTTTGTCCCTTTTTGCTAGAGCTGCACCACACCTGTTACGGCATTCTTCAACATTTATCCCTTCATAATATGATGGCGGATATCCGAAATAAACCCACAGGAATGCACATATCTGCATTTTTTCGGCAGGTTTTTTCAGTTGTGTAATTCCTTCGGCTGTGATAAGAACTATCTCCGAAGGTCCCAGAAAATATTCGGTGGAAAATCCTGTATTTGCAAAAGAACTTGATTCTGTGGCTACAGCAAAAGCCCCTTCCCGTTTTCCTATCACCACGGGTGTTCTTCCCAGTTTGTCCCGGGCGGCAATTATGCCATTTTCCGTAAGGATCAGAAGCGAACAGGATCCCTTGATTCTCCCGAACACATTTTCAATTCCTTCCACAAAGTCATTCTTCTCACAAATCAGTTTCGATACAATTTCGGTCGGATTGATATTACCCTCAAAATGTTCTGTAAAATGTTCCTTTTTATCAAGAAAATATTTTTCGAGATCAAAAATATTAACAAGTCTGCTTACGGTTACTATTGCAAAACGGCCAAGATGGGAATTAAAAACAAGCGGTTGAGGGTCGGTATCGCTGATAATACCTATTCCTGAATTGCTTTCCAGCCCTGCCAGTTCAGATTCAAACTTATTCCTGAAATATGCGTTTTCAATGTTATGGATTGAACGCCAGAAGCCTTTGCCGGCCAGATTAAACACCAGCCCGGCCCGCCTGGTTCCTAGATGTGAATGATAATCTGTACCGTAAAATACCTCGTTTACACAATTATTTCCGGATATGACTCCAAAAAATCCACTCATTCAGAAAGATGATTTTAATTAAACCGTTTTATATCAATAAGCTTGCAAATAACGTTATTTCTTTACCATGAGATCATAAATATAATCGGATATTATTATTTTTACCAGCTCTATAAACAATTTTCTGAAAATGAATGAACCGGGCCGCATAAATAGCGAAAACAGTGAAAGAAAAGCACCTGTTTTTCTGATCTTTTCAACTGTCGTTCTGACTATTATTCTTGCTGTGATGATCTTCAGCTATTTTTCTCAGAAAAACAGGATGGTTGAGATGGAAGCTGTTCTTACTCACGAAAAAGACAGCCTCGCAAACGAACTTAGAAAGCTTATGCACGGGTACGATACGTTAAAAAGCAGCAATGATACCCTTAATGCCCGGCTATTAAAAGAGCGTGAAAGAATACGTCGACTGCTCGAAATAAATGCGTCGAACGTGCAGCTAATAAAAACCTACAGGGCCGAGATAACAACAATGAGGGAAATAATGAAAAGCTATATTGTGCAGATTGACTCCCTCAATACACGGAATAAGCTTCTTAGTGCTGAAAATCAGAATATAAGACAAAAAATTAACCAGGTAGAAAAAACCAATGTTGAACTTGAAAAAGTAAAAGCCGAACTTTCTACCAAGGTGGAAATTGCTTCCGTTATCATGGCAAAAGACATAATTGCAGTTGCCCTGAATAAAAACCGGAAGGAAACAACCAGGACAGACAGGCTTGATAAACTGCGTGTCTGCTTCACCCTTAGGGAGAATCCGATTGCACAGGCAGGTAAAAAAACCGTATATCTCAGAATTATACGCCCCGATCAGCTGGTAATTGCAATAAGTCCGGATAACCTTTTTGATTTCGGTGAAACAAAAATGGTATTCACCGAAAGCCGTAGCGTGGACTATATGAATCAGGATATTGACATGTGCATTTTTGTAGACAACACCGGTGATTTTATCCCGGGTAATTATACTGCCGAACTATACCTCGAAGGAAATATGATAGGGACAACAAAATTCATGCTCACAGGCCGCTGATTCCCTTTGTCAGGAAACCATTATAAACTCCGTAATAATATTGTCCGAGATTACCTTGCCCTGATTGGTCAGTACAAGTCTGTTATCTTCTTTCCTCATTAACCCGTAATTAATAAATCTTGAAGAAAGGTTCATTACATAATCGTAACCTTCTTTTTCGAAATTCTGCTCAATAAAATCCAGGTCCAGTCCCCACATTGTCCTGAGAGAAGTGATAATGTATTCATTAAACCTTTTTCTTGAGTCAAGTTCCTCGTATTCAAAGTAACTTTTACCCTGGTTTACAGCTTTCACATATTTAGCCACACTTTTAATATTCCACTGGCGGGAAATTTTATTGAATGAATGTGCCGACGGGCCGAGCCCCAGATAACTGATCTGCTTCCAGTAATTGCTGTTATGCTCCGAGAACCACCCCTCTTTTCCGAAATTGGAAATCTCATACTGGATAAATCCTGCTTTTCCGGTTTTTTCAACAAGTATTTCAAACTGGGCATTGCTTGTTTCTTCATCTGCTTCTGCCAGTTTTCCGGCTTCCTTCAATTTCCCGAAAGGAGTCCCTGGCTCAATTGTAAGATGATACGCGGAAATATGCTTCAGATCAAAACCCAGCGTAATATCAAGTGTTTCAGACCATAATTCATTGGTCTGGCCAGGGATACCATAAATCAGGTCTGCCGAAATATTTTCAAATCCTGCTTTTAATGCATTCTCAATAGCTTCTGCCGATTGTTCCGCCGTATGTCTTCTCCTGAGAAATTTCAGAATTTTTTCGTCCCACGACTGTATTCCGTAACTGAGCCTTGTAAATCCCGCTTTTTTCAAGTTTTTCAGGTATCCGGTATTTACATCATCCGGATTCAGCTCAATAGTAATTTCGGGATTACCGGTAACCGGAAATAGTTTCCGCAGCCTGTTCAGAATCAAATCCAGAAGTTCAACCGGAAGCACCGACGGTGTTCCACCCCCGAAATAAATAGTAGATACTGATTCCCCTCCCAGGTAATCTCTTCTCTGATCAGCTTCCTTAAGAAGCGCTTCAACAAAGGTATCATGCCCGTCGCTTTCAACAATACTGTAAAAGTCACAGTACGGGCAGATGGTTTTGCAAAACGGTATGTGTATATATATCCCTGCCATTAATTTCCTGCATTAAATTTAAAAATTTATTCCCTTTCAGCATCAATTGTTATTTTTACAATCATGAAATTCATAAGAAATAATATCCTTTCTATTCTTATGGCTCTGGCAATAATAACCGCGAGCTTTATCAATCCTTCGGAACTTGGTAAAATAAAACTGTTAAAAGTACACGGAGCCGATAAAATCATTCATGCCTTAATGTACTTTTCATTTACTTTCACCATGTTTTACGAAAACCGGAGAAAGCTTTTCCGCAAACGAAATTATTTCTATCTCGGCCTCATTCCGGTGATATTCGGCCTGATAATAGAGGTTCTGCAACCTCTTGTTACAAAAACAAGAAGCGGAGAAATTTATGACGAACTTTTCAATCTCGCAGGAATATTTCTTGCAATGTTGTCATGGTATCTTATCATGAGCCCGGAAAAAAATTCAAAAAATAATGTTTTCCGAACCTGACTCATTTTTTACAAGATCACGAATCGATGTGTTTTTGAACAGTTCCGTTATTTCATCCCTTATCCTTGTAAATTCATTGTGAACCGGACAAAGTTTTCCTTCCGATTCACACGACCTGTTGTGTATAACGCAGGTCTGGAAAAAATCGTCACCGTCAATAATCAGTATTACGTCAAATAATGATACCTGGCCGGGATCCTTAAGGAATACGAAACCGCCATGCGGGCCTTTTGATGACTTAAGTATTTTATTCTTAACAAGCTGCTGTAAAACTTTTGACAGAAAAGGGGTCGGAAGATTGAGATCTTCCGAAATCTTTTTTATTCCAATGATCTTTTTTCCGTCAGATCTTCCGGCAATATATGAAAGCGCCCTGATACCATATTTACAGGTATTCGATAACATTCAGTTACTCTTTAAGGGTATTTTCAATATTCGTCTCAGATGTCTGCCTCCTTCAAATTCGGTTGACAGAAAAGTCCGAACCATCAGTATAGCCTCAGGTTCCGAAATATATCTCCCGGGAAGTGCACATATATTTGCGTCATTATGTGCTCTTGCAAGTCTGGCAATCTCTTCATTCCAGCAAAGGGCGCTTCTGATTCCCTGATGTTTGTTTACCGTCATATTTATTCCGTTCCCTGTACCGCAAATGGATATTCCCAGTCTGCACTCCCCCGATAATACTGCCGTTGCCAGCAAATGTGCATATTCAGGATAATCTGAACTTTCGTCATTGTATGCGCCAAAATCCTTAAAATCTATATTATTTTTTCTGAAATAATCTATTATCCTGCATTTAAGAAAATACCCCGCGTGGTCAGAAGCAATCCCTATTGTCGTTTTTTCCACCTTAATGACTGATTCGTTCATAAATCCGTAATCGCCCAAAGGTATATACCATTGATAAAATATTCAAATTTTATTTTTAACCCGCTGCTGTTAATATTGATATTAAAAGTTGTTTAAAAACTTTCATTTTTGCTTTATACCAACCAATTTTTGATTCTTCACGGAAATTATGATTTTATTTCAATATTCTTTCTGACATTTATGAACACCAGAAACCGTAAATTTGTTTTTTATATTATGAATATTTTTTTAAGTTAACAATTGTTTATTTCTTGTGTAAAAATTTGATTTTCAGAATTGGTATGTTTTTTGTCATGTTAATAAAGCGTTGCATAAAATATGAATAAATTAATATTGTCTTTAACCATAAAATTTTTTAACACTATTAACAGGATATCATATTACTCATAAAAATTAAATTTACTTTTTATTTGATATTAATGTGGAAAGTAAATAAGTTGAAAACTAATGGAAATTTCAGATTACATATTTGAAATTAATAAACTCAGGTCTAAAAAGAATGCTGTAATACTGGCTCATTATTATCAGACCGGTGACATACAGGATATAGCTGATCATATTGGCGACAGTCTGGAGCTGGCCAGAAGAGCCAGGATGACTGATGCACAGATAATTGTTCTTGCAGGTGTAAAATTTATGGCCGAAACAGCAAAAATACTTTCACCACAGAAAAAGGTACTTATTCCTGATACCGAAGCAGGCTGTTCACTTGCCGATTCGTGCAAACCCGAAGAATTTAAGAAATTTATAAATGACAATCCCGGTCGTACTGTGGTTACATATGTAAATACAACAGCTGAAATAAAAGCATTGTCTGACATAATCTGTACTTCATCAAATGCACTGAAAATTATTGAGTCTTTGCCTCCCGGGGAAAAAATAATATTTGCACCAGACAGAAATCTTGGAAATTACATAAAAAGCAAAACCACAAGAGACATAATAGTATGGGAAGGAACCTGTCATGTTCATGAGGCATTTTCCCTTGAAGGTATAATTAAGTTAAAAGAAGAATTTCAATCTGCTAAAATCATTGTACATCCTGAATGTGAACTGCCTGTAAGAATGGTGGCCGACTTTATAGGATCAACTTCGGCACTTCTGAATTATACAAAACAAAGCAGTGAAAAAGTTTTTATCGTTGCAACCGAACCAGGTATCTTCCATCAGATGATCAAATTCAATCCGGACAAAAAATTTATTCCTGTTCCGCCAAAAGATTCAACATGTGCATGCAGTGAATGTAATTTTATGAAACTGATTACAATAAAAAAAATATATGAATCTTTGCGGGATGAAAAGTTTGAAATAATCCTTGAAGAAGAGCTGATGGAAAAAGCAGCGAAACCTTTGGTAAGGATGATGGAAATCTCGGAAAAACTTAATATTTGATAATGAGCAGGTTAGGTTGGGTTTTATTTTTTATTTTTATTACGGGAAATTTATTCGCACAAAATACCGAAACACTTCCTGACGGCTATCATATTTTCCGTTATCCGAACGGAAGCATATCAGGTGAAGGTTTAATAAGAAACGGAAAACCTGACGGTTACTGGAAAAGTTATTATGTAACAGGAGTATTAAAATCGGAAGGGAAAAGAAACAATTTCCTGCTTGACAGTATATGGGTCTTTTATGACCAGGTGGGCGATACAATTGAAAAAATAAGCTACCTCTACGGTAAAAAGAATGGTTATTACCTGAAATATAAAAAGGATCCGGCATACGGTGTTTACATATTTTCAAAGGAACTTTTTGCAGGAGATAAAAAGGAAGGAACGGCATATATCTATTATCCCGACGGCAAGGTCCGGCAGGTAATAAATTACAGGAATGGTAAAAAAGAGGGTCTTTCGAAAGAATATGATCAAAACGGACAGATTATTAACCTGCTGGAATACAGTAATGATTTTCTTGTAAGCAGGGAAAAAATAAACAGCAGGGATGCTTCAGGCTTAAGACAGGGTATCTGGAAGGAATTCTATGCAAATGGCGCTGTAAAAGCCGAATATTCTTACAGAAACGATCTTCTTCATGGATATTATAAAGAATACGACACAAAAGGCAACCTGACTCTTACAATGTTGTATGAAAACGGAAGAATAGTAAAATCAAACGTTGAAGATACTCCCGATATAGAAATAGTAAATCGTTACGATCAGTCAGGAAAACTTATTTACAGCGGACCTTACAGAAATCAGGTCCCTGTGGGAACACACAGGGAATACTCCGACGGCAGGGTAATTAACGCGAAGATTTACAGCGATAACGGAGTTCTGATTTCTGAAGGAATAGTTGATGAATCCGGAAACAGAAACGGAGCCTGGAAAGATTTCTTTCCTGATGGTAAAATAAACGCTGAAGGACAATATACCGATAACAGAAAAACAGGAGTCTGGAAATTTTATAACGGAGAAGGAAAAATTGAACAGACGGGTTCATTTTTAAATGACAGACCAAACGGACTCTGGAAATGGTATTATGAAAACGGTTCTATCTTAAGGGAGGAAGAATATTTCCAGGGTCAGAGGGATGGAATGTATACCGAATATTCAAGAGCCGGCGATATAATTGCCCAGGGACAATATTCAGACGGAGAAAGAAACGGCGAATGGATATTCAGATCAGGAGAGTCAGCTGAAGAGGGAAAGTTTATTATGGGTCTGCGGGATGGTCTGTGGAAATCATATTATCCTGACGGAAAATTGAGATATAAAGGAAATTATGTGCAGGGAAATGCCGATGGCCTGCATGTATACTATTACGACAACGGCAGGGTGAAAGAGGAGCGATATTACCGTAATGGGATAAGAGAAAAAACATGGAAAAAATACAACGAGGATGGTTCGGTTTTCCTTACCATTTCTTACAGAAATGACATGGAAGTAAGCATTAACGGAATAAGAATCAGACTTCCCGAAAGCGATGTAAAACTTATAAAATAGTAACGGCATAATGGATAAAATCTCTGTCAGGAAAGATAACCTGGACATTAATGAAAGAGAATTTGAGAAACAATTGCGGCCTCTTTCCTTCAGGGATTTTAAAGGTCAAAATCAGATAATAGATAATCTGCGCATTTTTGTTACTGCCGCAAAACAAAGAAAAGAAGCACTTGACCACGTCTTGCTCCATGGTCCTCCCGGTCTTGGTAAAACAACTCTTGCTGCCATAATCGCAAATGAAATGGGTTCGGGAATGAAAACTACTTCCGGACCTGTTCTTGACAAACCCGGAGACCTTGCAGGCCTCCTTACCAGCCTGCAGGACGGAGACATTCTTTTTATTGACGAAATTCACCGCCTGAGCCCGGTAGTTGAAGAATATCTTTATGCTGCAATGGAAGATTACAGAATCGATATAATGATCGATAAAGGGCCCAGCGCCAGATCAGTGCAGCTTTCACTGAACAAATTTACCCTTGTTGGTGCCACCACTCGATCCGGCCTGCTTACAAGCCCCCTCAGGGCCAGGTTTGGAATAAAATTCCTGTTCGATTATTACGACTGCGATGTTCTTTCCTGGATTGTTAAAAGATCCGCGGGTATTCTTAATGTCAAAATAGATGAAGCCGCAGCTGTTGAAATTGCTTCACGCAGCAGGGGAACGCCAAGAATAGCAAATGCTCTGCTGAGAAGAGTACGCGATTTTGCACAGGTTAAAGGAAGCGGTAAAATTGATATCGGGATCACTAAAACTGCCTTGACGGCTCTTAATATTGACAGTAAAGGCCTGGATGAAATGGACAACAGAATCCTGACCGTAATAATCGATAAATTCAGAGGCGGACCTGTCGGGTTAAATACCATTGCAACTGCAGTAGGCGAAGAGAGCGGAACAATTGAAGAGGTATATGAACCTTTTCTTATTAAGGAAGGTTATCTTAAAAGAACACCTCGTGGCCGTGAGGCAACAGAAAGAGCATTCTCACACCTGGGAAAAATTAATCAGATGAAAACAGGAAATACCCTGTTTTAGCCATCAGAAGTTACTGAGTTTTTCCAGCCCCTTAAGATTCAGAATAATTATTTTCCTCCCCGAAAGATCCACAAGCCGGTCAGATTTAAACTCTGATAGCAGACGGATTACCGATTCTGTAGCTGTTCCTACAATATTTGCAAGTTCCTCGCGGGTAAGGCTTATTTTAAGCTGATTATTCTCATCAATGCCAAAATCGGCAACAAGCTTAAGCAAAACCTCTGCCAGTCTTTCCCTTACGGTTTTCTGAGCTATATCGATAATATATGAATTGGCTTCCCCGAGCTCCTCACATATCAGCTTTACAAGATCAAGGGCAAAATTCGGATTTTTCTTAACCAGCGTGGAAAGTATTTCGGAAGGGAAAAAGCAGGTGTAAGCTTCTTCGAGGACCTTTGCTGTGGTACATGCCGGTTCATTGCTTAAAACACTCCTGTATGCAATGATATCTCCCGGCTTGGCAAAACGGATAATCTGCTCCTTTCCGTCAGGCCCGGTTTTGAATACTTTTATTATGCCCTTGTTAATACAGTAAAATCCGCTTATCCGGCTGCCTTCCTGGTAAAGAACAGCACCCTTTTTAAAGACCCGGAATTCTTTCAGGTAATTTAATTCATCAGCTTCATCCTTTGTAAGATGCTTGAAAATGGAATTTATCTCAAAAGCACATTTATTACAGAACGGGACCGGTATTTCAGGATGGCTCATAATGGTTTGATTTATAAAAATCTTCCGGATAACGTGAATAAAATGATTTTCAATATATAAACAAAGTTAAATAATAAATTGTTTAATGTGCAGTTAAATAGCGGCGGAGAACTGTTCAAGAAACCTTACGTCATTTTCAAAATAGAGCCGGAGATCATTTACCTGATATTTAAGCATCGCCTGCCTTTCTATACCCATTCCAAAGGCAAAACCGGAATACTTTTTACTGTCTATGCCACAGTTTTCCAGCACGTTTGGATGAACCATTCCGCATCCTAAAATTTCGAGCCAACCGGTGTATTTGCAGACATTGCATCCGCGGCCCCCGCAGATCCTGCAGCTTACATCCATTTCACCTGAAGGCTCGGTAAAAGGGAAATATGAAGGCCGCAGCCTTATACGGGTGTTCCTGCCATACATTTCAACAGCAAAATAAAAAAGAGTCTGACGCAAATCGGCAAATGATACATTCCTGTCTATGTAAAGACCTTCTACCTGGTGGAAAATACAATGCGCCCTTGCTGATACGGCTTCGTTACGGAAAACTCTTCCCGGAGAAATAGTCCTGATTGGAGGAGGAGTCGACTGCATTACCCTTACCTGTACAGATGAAGTGTGGGTACGGAGAAGGATATCGTCAGGCTTTGATTCTTCCTCCGAAAGCCTGGAAATGTAAAAAGTATCCTGCATATCTCTTGCAGGATGCTCAGGAGCAAAATTTAGCTTCGTAAATACATGATCATCATCCTCAATTTCAGGTCCTTCGGATATGGTAAATCCTATGCGGCTGAAAATATCAATGATTTCATTTTTTACAAGCGTGACCGGATGACGTGAACCGTAAAATAACGGATATCCGGGTCGTGTGTAATCTTCTTTAAGGCTTTTTTGAACTGTCTTATTCATAGCGCTTTCCTTCAGAACAGCCAGTTTTGACAAAGCCTCTTCCTTTAGAAGATTCAGGAGATTGCCGGTCTCTCTTTTACGATCGGGAGGGAGATCCCTGAATTCATCAAAAAGAGCAGAAATCAGACCTTTTTTGCTCAGATATTTCAACCGGAATTCCTCAGGGTCTGAACCTGGCGTAATGACAGAAATTTCCTCTCTTAATTTACTGATCTTGTCAAGCATCTGTAATCTATTTTTCCGATATTCTTGCCTTGATTATTCTGATATCCTCAAGTGGCTTATCCCGGTTATCGGTAGCCACTGCAGCTATTTTATCAACTATTTCAATGCCGCTGACCACTTTTCCGAAAACAGTATATGTCTGGTCAAGACGGGGCACCCCCCCAAGTGTTTTGTAAACATCTCTTTGTAACTGAGGTATCCTGTAAGGAGCAGAAGCAGAAAATATATCGTAAAGTCTTAAGGATGCGATTTCCTGAAGTTCCTGCTCAGAAAGGGTTTTTCCGGCATTTTTTATGCTGTCGGAAACATTTCGGAATGTCCTTATAAAAAGAAGCTGATTTATCGACCTGTTGATTATTTCTTCTGCCTGATCGAGCTCGGAATCGTTAAGTACACGACCCTGAACTATGTAAAATTGGGTGCCGGACGAGCGCATTTCGGGGTTAACATCATTTCCCATTCTTGGGGCTGCAATTACACCTTTATGATGGAAGAGCGAAGGAACTATTTCTGCAGGAATTGTATAACTGGCAAGAGTATCTGAACCGGCTGCGGGTTGCGGAACCCTGGTTGAAACATCACCGGCCTGTATCATAAAATTGTTAATTACCCTGTGAAATAAAATTCCGTCATAATAACCGGACTTTACAAGTTTCAGAAAATTTGATTTATGAAGTGGCGTTGAATCCGATAACTCTATTTTGATATCACCGAATGTTGTAGTCAGAATTACATAATTTTCCGGATGTGCTTTGTTGCAGGCAGCTAATAAGATTAAAAGGCATGCGCTGAAAAGATATATTAAATTATTTTGCCTTTTTCTCATATCTGATGAAATATGTTAATAATATGATAAATTACAGAATGCAAAGATATTTAACTTTGAACGATGATTGCAGGTTTCAAAATTAAATCTGCAATTATAGTGATGATTTTGATAAGATATGGAAGAAAAATTATCTGAAGAGTGAAGGAGATCAGACAGCTGGCAGGGCAGACCGTTATTTACGGGCTTGGTACAATTGTGCCTAGATTTCTGAACTATGGGATTCTTACATTCATGTATACCAGGATATTTCCGAAAGAGGAATATGGAATTATTACAGAACTGTATGCATGGATGGTCCTTTTTCAGATAATCCTTACTTACGGGATGGAAACAGGATTCTTCAGGTTTTCACAAAATCAGGATGAGTACAAAAAAGTCTACAGTACCACTTTGATAAGTCTGTTGATTACGTCCAGCCTCTTTTTAATACTTACAAATGTTTTTATAAAACCCTTTTCGGAATTCCTGAAGTATGAAAATAACAGGGAATATATCAGGATGTTTACAGCCATTCTTGCCATTGATGCATTCTCTGCAATTCCGTTTGCACGGTTAAGAAGGCATAACAAGGCTAAAACATTCAGTATTATAAAAATACTGAACGTTGTTATAACTATAGTTGTTGTAATTTTCTTTCTTGTTATTGCTCCGCATATTAACTCCGGAAGTAAACAACTGCCTGGTTGGTTATATAACCCCGGTTTTGGTGTTGGCTATGTATTTTTAGCTAACCTGGCGGGTAGCCTGTGTACTATGTTAATGTTATTGCCGTGGATTATAGACATAAAACCGGAATTTGACAGGGAAATACTCAAAAAAATGCTAGGCTATTCTCTGCCACTGCTTGTTGCCGGACTGGCCGGATCGATCAATGATGCTATTGACAAACTTATGCTCCGGAGAATAATCGGAGAGGAAAATGGTTTATATACAGTGGGGGAATACGGTGCCGGGTATAAAATAGGAGTGCTTATGGCCCTTTTTGTGCAGATGTTCAGGTTCGCTGCAGAACCGTTTTTCTTTGAGAGAGCCGGCAAGGCTGATGCTAAAAAGACATACGCTGAAGTAATGAAATACTTTATAATAGCTATGCTGATAGTATTTCTTGGACTGAATCTTTA
>JARKQN010000080.1 GCA_029974835.1 Bacteroidales bacterium | reverse complement strand
AAGTATGGTCACTGTACTCGTCAGGGAGGAAGCTAAAAATGAAATCGTCGGGAGATTCATGTTAAAAATCTTGTTTTTTTCGGGTTCAACTATTACGACATCGTTAGGCAGCAGAAAGTATGCTTCGGATGAAAGAATGTTTTTATCCTGAAGGTTAAGTCTGTATGTTTTTGTGCCATCCTTTCCGGAGCGAAGGACAATTATGTTGTTTCTCTTTCCGTAGTCACCTATGCCCCCTGCCCGTCCTATTGCCTCAAAGACGGTCAGGTAATTGTTATAATTCACATAGGTTCCGGGCATTTTGACCTCACCGATTACAGTAAACTTAAAACTAAGGAGCTTACATTCAACCGCCGCCTCCCTGAAAACAGAACCGGCTTTCTCTTCTATCAGCTCCCTGGCTTCGTCAAGGGTCAGCCCCTCCACTTTTATTCTGCCGATTACGGGAAGAAGAATATCCCCGTCCTTGTTCACATCGTAGCCGAAGAGAAACTGACCAGATTCACTCTGCATAATTGTGGTGCTCAGGTTACCCCGGGAGACCGAAAGAAAATCGGTAATAACGCCGTCCGGGGTCATGGCCTTTATTGAAATATACAATATATCTCTTTTCTGAAGTTTATATTCGGGTGCAGTCATGGCAAAATACTGCTCTCCCGAACCTTCCCCGAGGTTGTTCAGATATGCAAGTTTCTTCTGGGTAGTGCAAGAAAAAAGCACTGCCGCGAACAGTGTGGCTGATAGTATAATTCCGTATCTTATTCTCATCCTGATGAGTTTTTCTTTATTTCTTATTTTGTCAAACAGGCCCCGTCATTTTAATGGCTGTTTCCATGGAATTTTTTATCCTTTCCCTGTTCCCCCCTGCTTTAACCGCCTGTAACGACCATATAACAATCAGTCCTGCGACAACAAAAATCTTTAATCTCAGATGTCCCGTAATAAACAATTTTCTCAGGTCAAAGTTAGCAATAAATGTTGCAACAGCCGGTATGATAAATAATACCATTACAGGCAACCTGTAACGCTCCTGATACTGGCCGTAAAAAACTGTCGCAATCAGATAGTAAATGAAGAAAATTAAAATTACCATGGCATAACGGCATTTAAACGAACCGGCCGGTTCTGCTTTTGTAAGGTTCTGCTCCGGTGCAGGTGAGCGGTCGCGACAAAGCAGTAAGGTTTCTTTTAACTCCCCGAACGGAAAAAGAAATACAAATAATATCAGTATCAGCAGGACAGGTACGGCAACAACAATGGCAGTCAGCCAGAGCCGGCCTTTCAGGAGACCGGTGTAAAGCACCCTGAAGCTCACCGACTCGGGTACAGCTCCGAAGGTCCTGAAAAACTTTGTAAACTGGATACCAACCCATTTAAGCGGATGACTTTTAATGAATTTTACCATTTCTTCCGACTGGAACCTGTTAATATCCTTTTTGTCAGGTTCCGTTATACCTTCCCTTCGGCAATAAGCATCCAGCGCCTCAAGGTAACGGACTTCGTTTTCAGGATAAATAAAAGCTCCCTCTCCTCCGTCACCACCATAATCTGTATGACCAAAAAAAACAAAGGAGTTTGAAATTACATTACCCTGAGGAGCCGTAATGATGCCCGACCTGTCAAAAACCTGATATGAAGCCAGCATTGCCAAAGCCAGGACAGGAAGCCCCGGGTCGATTTTCTTACGCCGGACAACCGGTGCCATCCCCGGTATTAACAAAAAAAAAGGCAGATACTTCAGCTCAGGTTTGAAAAAAAATGTTGCCAGGAACAATATCACTGCAGCAGCCCCGTAAAAAAGTTTTCCCGGAAATGGTCCGCCTTTAAGATAATAACCTAGTGCAAGGATCAGCAACGAAACAAGAAAGATCATAAGCACAGGAGTGTAAAAGACCGATGAAAAAACCATGTACTCCGTGTAAAATGTCATAATAACCAAGGCAATAATGCCGGGCTTCCATGAACTTGTCAGCTTCTTCAGAATAAGGCCTGCTGTCAGTCCGGTCAGCGATCCCAGCAAACTGTTGAAATAAAAGAAACCGTCCGGAGTGCCGGTAAGGCTTTTTAAAAAACTGCCGATATAGCTTATGGCAAAAAGAAAATTGCCGTTCAGAAGGTAAACCTTATTGCCCGCTTCAATATCCGATACTGCCTCCAGGTAAACAGCAAAATCCGAAAACCTGAACAGATTGGTTGTCCTGAAGATGAAAACCCTTACCAGGAAATTCAGAACCAGAAGAAATGCAACAACAGCAAGGGGTCGCTCCCCGATTAACCCGGACATAAATCCGCAGGTTCTCTTAAGCCCTTTCTCCATAAAAAGCACTTATTTGCCCGGTTATGTATTCTGAATCCTTCACTTCAAGAGAGAAATAGAGCGGGAGCCTCAGAAGGGTCTCCTGGTAACGGATGCAGTTCTGCAGATCCTTATCACCCCGTCCCCATCCCCTGGAAAGGGCATAAGGACTTGCTGCCAGATTGAGATAATGGGTAACAGCCTGAATTCCTGAAGCGTTCAGAAAAGCCTGAAGGTTTTCCCTTTCCTTTTTATCGCTTGTCAGAATATAGAATGTGTAATAATTGCATTCACCACCCGCTTCGCCTGCAGGCGGCAGCTTAATTAAACCTTTCCCGGCCAGCGGGGAAAGCAGATGGTAAAAGGTTTCCCACAAGAGCTTCCGTTTTGCGATAATCCTGTCCGCCTCCTCAATCTGTGCTGCCAGAAATGACGCATTCAGATCCGACATCAGGAAAGAGGATCCCGTATCGTGCCATGAGTAAAAGGGCACTTCTCCCCTTGCAAAAGCGCATCTGTCGGTTCCTTTTTCCCAAATCATTTCAGCCCTGCCGAAAAGAGTAGGGTCATTAACATTAATCATACCTCCCTCGCCGCAATGGATCACTTTGGTCTCATGGAATGAGAAACAGCCCATGCTACCCCATTTTCCGGCCGGTACGCCTTTTAAGCTGCAGCCGAAAGCATGGGCGGCATCTTCCACAACCAAAAGGTTATGTTCCGCGGCAAAGGAACTGATCTTTTCCATATCGCACATACGGCCTCCGTAATGAACCGGGACAATGACTTTCGTTCTTTCACTGAGTAGTTCCCCAAGCCTCTCTTCATCAATACCCGGATGATCGGCCCTGCTGTCGGCAAACACAATATCAGCACCCTGCCTTGCAAAGGCAAGGGCTGTTGAAACGAATGTGTAGGCCGGCACAATCACTTCATCACCCGGACCAACCTTTGAAAGGATGGCGGCCATTTCCAGTGCATCGGTGCACGATGTTGTAAGCAGGCTGTTTCCGTAACCGTATCTCTCCCTCATCAGGTCTGTACATTTCTTTGTAAACCTTCCGTTACCTGCAATATAACCGCCGGAGAGGGCTTCTTTTAAATATTCAGCCTCCCTGCCCGTAACGTATGGTAAATTAAAAGGAATCAGGGTCATAAAGATATTATATTCGAATCATTCTCCGGTTCCCCGTAAGCTTCGCTAAAGGTATTATCGTCCCGGCAAACCGGTCCGATGACATTCGGTGGTTCCCGCTGAGCGGGATCATCGTCCCGGCAAACCGGTCCGATGACATTCGATAGTCATTAAGGTGCTAAAAGGGTAGAAATGAAAATGAAACCTGAAGAATTAAGAGTATATCAGCAGTCGATGGAGCCGGCTGAGAAGATATGGAATATAGTAACAGCTTGGGATTATTTTTAAAAAGACACCGTAGGAAGCAGCTTATAAGGGCGGCAAATTCGATAGCAGCAAACCTGAGTGAAGGGTTTGGCGGTATCATTACAGGGAGAATAAAAATTTCGGATATTATTCCCGGGGTTCATCATACGAGACAAAGACCTGGCTAATAAAAGCACATAACCGCCATCTTCTTAAAGCAGAAGATTTTGAAACATTCCTGAAGCTGACAGACGACATTGGCATAAAGCTAAACAACTATATCAAATCAATCGGCAAAACCCCTACCACTGAATGACGTCGCGCAGCGCCGAATGACGCGAAGCGAATGACAGCGCGCAGCGCTGAATGACCATCGAATGACGGCCGCAGGCCGAATGACGCGAAGCGCAAATGACAATTGAATGACAGGCGAAGCCTGAATGACACGCTGAACGCAGTGAGGCGTCAATGACTATTGAATGACAATTGAATGACGGCGCGCAGCGCCAAATGTTGGAGTCCCGGTTTTCGGGACGACAATCCCGATAGCGAAGCGTATCGGGAACGCGCCGAGCCCCGCGAGGCGCAAATGACGCGAAGCCAATGACTACTTAATAACGTCTGCCGGAACGCCATAAACGGTGCATCTGCGGAAATCCTTTAGTACAAGCGAATGCATTCCCACAAAAACTTCATCGAGTTGAACATTCTCCCTGAGAGATGAATTCAGCCCTATAAAGCAATGATTTCCTATAATAACCTTTGAACCTATACAGGCATTTGCAGCCAGGAGGTTGCCGTTGCCGAGCCTTGTTTCGTGCTCTATGGTCACACCAGTGCTGATTATGTTGAAATCTCCGATCAATACATCACTCTGAAGCGAAGAGTGACTCATTATCACATTACCCAGGCCTGATTTCACGCTCTCTGCCACATAGGCAAGGGGATGTATGAAATTTGCAAATCTTTCCCGTGGGATATCGAAACTCAAAATAAGATCGTACCTCTCCTTCATTTTTTCAGGTTTGAACAGAGCAAAGATGAAAGAAAGAGTTTTGTCCGCGGCAATTTTCTTCAGGTCTCCTGTCCCTCCAAGCACCGGGTAACCGGCAACCTTTGTGCCGGCAGCGTAAATATCAATGACTACCCCGGCAATCTCAGCCTTGTAACCGTGATTTTTAATTGCACCGGAAATCTGCTCTATGATGTTCCGGGCAGTACCTTCAGTTCCGATTACCACAAGCCTTTTCTGCATCCCTGTTAACCTGAGTGACGTCCCTTATGAACCCTGCGGGTTAAGAAAGAGGAATTAACCTTCGAATGGTTCAGTGCTATCAGCACGGCATGTTTAATAAGTTTCCGGTAAGAATAAGAGCTCTTTCCGTCTGCACGCCGGTAATGTTCTGCATCAATAAAGCCGTACCTGTCTGTGAGCCTTGCAAGGTAACCGTCGATAAAGTCATAACCGTTGCGCAGGCTGAACATTCCCAGTGCTGTTTCCCGTCTGATAAGCCTGTAAGGGGAATAATACGGACAGAGACCCGGAATGATTTTCAGAAGAATATCTCTGACAAGTTTCGACATCCGTGCCCTGATACATGGATGTTCCAGTTTGCGGAATCTTGCGTAAACAACATCATGGCTGCCTTCCGACTGCTTTTCTTTCAATACGGGTATGAAGGCCGGGTCGTGCTGAAGATCTTCATCCATGGTAACAATGAAATCTCCCTGTGCAACTTTTATCCCCTCAAGGATAGCACTGTGCTGTCCGCCATTTAATAAAAGATAAATGCTTTTTACCCGCCCTGGAAAAGCAGATGCAAGCCGACTGATCACCTCCCTGCTTCCCCGTGTGCCCGAATCGTGAACAAAAATCACTTCAAACGAATATCTGCCACCGAGAACATTTACAGTTCTTTCAAAAAGCTCCTCAATCGTATTCTCTCCGTTGTAAACCGGGACTATTACCGAGATATCCATCCGGATGTTATGATGCAGTGTTTAATTGCCGTGTTAATAAGTGTTTCTTACAAACTTTGTTTTCAACCGTGACACATGCCCGGGTTTTACCGCCCGGTGACATAAAAGCTGTCGCAAAGCAGACCCGGAATGTTCAGAACCTCTTCATGAACTTTAATGCATCCTTTCCGGTGCAGAAAATAAGGTCTATTATGCTTACATTGTGCGAGAAGGGAGGCCATGGCTGCGGATATTCCGGATAATCCGAATAATCGGCAATACTGATTTTTACTCCTGCCTTCCGGAAAGCAGGTTTGTCGATATAATTCAGGGCTGAAGGACCTGTAAGGTGAACATTTGCCCGGGCCTTAAGGCATATGGAAAGAATCCTTTCACTTCCCCTGCCTGCCGGATTGTAATCTTCAGAACGGGTAAGCCTTGTGTTTATTCCGAGTATTTTACTGACGAGCTTCAGAAAATGGAGGTTTACCCCGGCCAGCATTTTCATTTCAGCTGCCTCACGGTATGCCTCTCTGAAGAGGGGTTCATATTCTTCAAAATATTTTGCACCGGAATAATTCAGGCTTATTGTTTTCCAGTGCTTCTCAGCCCACCTGCCGCTTACTACCTCGGTTTCGTTAATCTGCTGTAAATACCGTCCTTTTACTTTTACGGGTATGGTCAGCCACAGCAGTCCGTTGGGACTTTTTATGCAGTTGCGGTTCCTCCAGTCGCGGCGGGTGTACTGCACATCGTCATAAATTACGAATTCATCAGCACCCCTTATAATATCAAAATACCCCTTCCAGGGGATGTAGTCGGACTGCTGTATAGCAATTTTCAAGACAGTATTATCATTAATTATTCCGGCAACTCCTTGTTAAGAGGCGTGAGGTATGAGGTATGAGGGGAGAGGACCGGCAGTTTGGTTTATTTACACCACTTTTCGGGTGAGTTTATCATTGAGATAAGCATTCTTCTTATTTCATCGTATTCTTTCAGAAGATGCACATGCTTTTCTTCCGGAATATACTTACAGTCATAGGAGTAATCGAGCCAGTCTTCAGTTTCGTGTTCCTCACCGAGAGAGTCAGTCAGTTTACTGACAAAGGATCTTAAATATCTTCTTTTTGCCCAGGCTTCCGCTATACAGGCACTTACTGATCTTGAAGATCTTCTGATCTGGTCTGTCAGTGAATAAGTTTCTTCCTTCGGAAAACTTTTCGTAACCTCAAATATCTCCATTGCCATTTTATGGGCTTTCTGCCATACAATCAACTCCTTAAAACTATTAACTCCCATCCCTCTTTCCTCCTTCCTCCTTCCTCATTCCTCATTCCTCACTCCTCACTCCTCATCCCTCGAACCTACCTCTTCCCTCTGAAATCGACGCCTCCGCGGATGTTTATAAATGTGTTTCTCATTCCCGAGGGGGCTTCCTGGACAAGCAGGCCGGTGCTGAGGTGAAGGTTGATTTTGCCGCTTAGTTTTTTGGTCATGCCGAAGGCGGGATTGATAAAAAGACCGCTCGAGCCGAGGTCTTCGAATGTGAGAAGCACTCCGCCGTCGCCGCTGATAAACGGCACCAGCTTATTTCCGTTGAAGGTATACCGCATATTGAGATAGAGCGGCGCCATCAGTCCGCCGTTATAGATGTGAAGTCCGGTGCCGCCGCCTGCAAGAAAATGGCGGTTTATCTCATAACCGAATACGTTTGTTACGCTTATCAGGCTTCTTGAATAATCGACCGATGTGTTGCCCAGGCCGAATCCTCCGCCTATCTGGGTGATGTTTATAAAACCGTTATCGCGCTCAACCGGAACCTTCGGGGCCTGGGCTCTCTTTATCGAATCGGTAATTCTCTGCTCCTACATCTCCTTTACCAGCTGGGAGAGGGAGCGGCTGGTTTTTTCCGAGGCTTCCATCTCGCGGTCAATGGCGGCGATCCTTTCGCGCAGCCTGTTAATCTCCGCGTTAAGGGAGTCGTTCTGTTCCTGTTTCACGGAGAGTCTCTTTGCCATCTCCTCATTTTCCGCAAGCACTTTCTTCAGGTCCTGCGAGGTTTTGTAATTCCCTGCCTGCAGGGCTTTGTTACGGGACTGCATTGCCGACAGATCCGACTGAAGGTTTTCGATATCCGCCTTCATTGTATCGAGGGCCATGGTCCTGCTGCCGAGAACCTTCATGAGGGAGTCCTTCTCGCCGAGCAGGCTTTCCTGCTTTTCACCGAGAGCGAGGATCTGATCCTTCAGATCGCGTGTGCTGCATGCTGCAAGAATCAGAAGCGCGGTAAGAAGACAAATAACCGGCTTACCGGGGTAAAAACCATTTCTGAAAACGGTTGCCATAGGGAATGGATTAGAAGTATACTAAAATTAATTAATTTCTTTCAAAAACAAGAACCCGGAGCAGAAGTCCCTCTTTTGAATCCTTCCTTTAATAATGCCTGCCGGTCCGGCTACCGGTTTATTAACCCCGGCTCCCGTTGTCGAATGTGGTCCGGACGCCAACGAAGAGAAAGATGCCAAGCACGGCAAATGCGCAGCCCGGAAAGAAATAATTTGTCCAGTGGTGATTGGCCAATATTCCTCCGGCGAGCACAGCCACCGCCCCGATAAGCATCATCAGACCTCCGAAGCCTCCGGTAATCCAGCCAAGTGTTAAAAGCAACTTTTTCATCAGCAACTCCGTTGAATTATTTTTTAAAGGACCACCTTACGTGTAAACACCTTAACACCGTCTTTTATCCTTATTATGCATATTCCCTTTAATCCGGCAGGAAGTGCAAAGGTAGTGTAGCCTGAACCCGTCATAAGCTGCACAGAAGCCACCTTTCTGCCCATAAGGTCATAAACTTCTGCCCCTGCCTTGCCGCCAAGGGGACCTTCAATGTTCACTACATTCTGTGAAACCCACACTTTCAGATCCGTGACATCCCCGTCCTGTGAAGGTGCGTTAATTGCCGTAGGGGTATTAACCGACGTGCGTAAATAAAACCTCCCTGTACCGAATGTATTTGCAGGAATGAATGCCGTATAGCTGTTCACTCCGAGGTCGGTAAATATACCCGTCTGCCTGTCTTCGAGGAAGAATCTGTAGCCGGGTATCGGAACCATGTCGGCTGAGAAGGTTACATTTCCTCCTGATGTGGCACTTATGCCCACAGGAACAACATAATCTTCAGCGTTTTTAAGAGGCAGTGCCTGGCGTGCAAAAGCGACGCTGCCGGTGCTGCCTGCCAGTGTAGTATAAATATCGACAGCCGGCCATGTGCTCAGCTGTCCTACGTCGTAGCCGGGATCGAGACCGGCGGTCATCTCATCATTGTAAACGACCGTTGTGACACTCTCATTTCCGTTTCCGTATCCTGCCTTCAGCACCATTCCGGGCCACGGTTCGCTGCCCGACGATTTGGTAAGCGTAACAGTGCTGTTATGGGTTTTCATTGAGGGGGTGAAAGTGAAAGTGGAAAAGTCGTTCATGGCCAGGACCATGAACCCCTGCCCCGCCTGTATGTCGGGTGATCCGAAGGAGCCGTAAAATGTATACCCCGGAGCAGAAGGGGCTATGTATTTGTAAACACCCTTTTCACCTATAGTGCCGTCGTAGACATATACAGCCACATAGTTTGGATCGAACATGCTGCTGTTGTATGTAACAAACGCGGCAGCATTTATGGCTGAAGTGTATGGGTTGCCGAGCAGGTTCCATCCTCCGCCGCCGTAGTTAGAAAGGCCTCGTGCCACACCCGAATGACCGGTACCGTCGGCCCACGCGCGGCCGGAATAGTTGGATCCGTCGAACGTGTCGCCGTAGGGGGAAGTAGCGTTTACCTGCACATTACCCGTCACAAGCGAGCCCGTGAATACTATATTACCATCGCTTGCACCGGTTTGCCGCAGGTTATAACTTCTGCCGGACGGCAATGAAACAAGTGTGGGTAAAATATCCCATTTCCCGGTAATTTCATTCCATGAGTAAATGGTTTCTATCTTTGAGCTGTTGTCGTTGGTATTTCCAGCCACCGGTGAGGCAATATAGTGGAAGTTGCCGTCGTTGTTTTCGGCACGGATCTTCCTGTTGTAGGTTACCGTTCCCATGCCCGAGTATGATGTTGCGATCAGAGAGCCGTTATCCGTGGTGGAGGTTGAGTTGATGACCACCGACCCGTTGTTGACAAGAGCATTTACGGTCATCTGGCTGGTGCCGATGTTGAATGTGCCTGCCGAATTGGTAAGAGTTCCGGTAACTGTAATATTCCCTGCGGCTGAGTTGGTGCCCGAAGTGTTTGAAAGCTTCAGGTTGCCATAAGTAGTCGCAGATATTGTCTGGCCCCCTGTGGAGTTTGAGTAATCAACGGTAAGGCTTGAAAGGTTTTTATTTGATATGGTATATTGGGAAAGGAAATCGGCGGTGGCAGCAGTGCGTGTCACTTTTACAGTTCCGCTGCCCGAAAGGGTTCCGGTGCCACTTACCACCGAAGTTGCTTCAGGTTCAAGTGTGCCGTTAACTGTCAGCTGCCCGTTGGCGGTGATAGTAGCCGACTGCGTTGGCTTTAGTGTGGCACCGTTATCAATAGTTATATTACCGTTTACAGTATATGCCGCTGATGGCGTCAATACCGAAGAGCCTGAAACTGTAAGGTTACCTGAAAGTGTAGTTGGCAAGCCATTACCTGTTACCTGTGTTCCATTACGATTGTATATATAGTTAGCATCAGAATTGTAAGTCCTTGTACCTCCAACGCGTATATTACCCGATTGACCGGTAGGGGCAATGCCGTTTTCGCCGGTTATTCCCAGCGTAGCACCTGAAGATAGTGTAAATGTTGCATCTGCACCGGTAAGGAATGCAGGAGAATCGCCCGTTCCCATCTGCAAAGTGGCTCCGCTTTTTACAATAAAATTTATATTGCCCGATATAGTGCCGCCTCCGGTATAAAGCTGTGTGCCAGTGCCGTTAAATACTACCGAACCGCTTCCTGTAGATGTTTCACTTATTGTACCACCAGTATGCGAAAAATCGCCTGCCATATTCAAAGTGCCTACCTCCGATGTACTGCTAAGGTTAAGAGTACCTCCCGACATGGAAAAATTTCCACTGACATTAAGAGAATAAGAATATCCAGCATCATATGAAATAATCAGGGTTCCTCCCGTCTGTAAATAATTGCCTACACTTATATTATCCTGAGGACTCAGTGATCCTGAACCTGTGCTGATGATGGTAAAAGTTCCTAACACTTTAGTAAGCCAGCCATCAGCCAAATTGTTAACTGTCTGACCCGTACAGTTCCAGGTTAAATTACCAAAGTCCTGATGAAGTGAGTTCGTTAAAGAAGTTGTGGTAACTCCGGTAATATTACATAATGATAAGGAGTTCCATACCGCAGTCGGGATCGGATTGCCGTTTACGGCATGTCTGTATTCCGAACCAGCCTGAAATTCCAGATTACTTAGATATGAGCAGTCTAATGATCCGTAGTTAATAATAGAACCTGAAACTGTGGTTTTTACCGAGAGTCTGGTAGTTGAATAGCTGACTCCGGAGTTAATTATTAAAGATCCCGAAATGTTGGCTTGTGCACCTGAACCATAAAGTCTCAAATTGACACTTGAAGCAAGTGTAAGTGAAGACCCATTTTCAATAACAAATTCATAATTCGAATCTTTGTCATTAATGGAAATTGTAACTGCTGATGAACTCTGCAGGGTAATATGTGTATTATTGGTAACCTTGAATCCAATTATTGATCCTCCTGCAACGTTAGTAATTGATTTTGTGGTACCGTCATTGAACTGAAGAATATCGTTCTGGTGAATTATAGTCCGCGTAGGATTCCAGTTCGTACTTACCGTCCAGTCGGCACCATTGGCTCCCTGCCACGTGTAGGTACCCTGTCCCTTAATCCCTGTGAATGTAACAACCACCAACATCGACGCCATGGCGGTTGTTTTAATAAGAATCCGAAAATTCTTTTTTTCACACCCGGAGAAATGCTTTGTTTTCATATGAAATACATTTATTGCCGTACACCCTGTCATTAATCCGCCAGGGCACCCGGCACATTAATACAAATTTATAATTAATTGTTTAATAATTTCCTAAATGACATCTAAAATTATCAGAACTTTTCCCCGTTACGCTCACTCCCCATCACTGACCACTATCCCCATTCTCTCCATCTCCTCCAGCAGCTCCGACACATCCTTCAGGCACTCCTCGGCCGTGACTTCATACTCCTCCGTCAGGATGCTGCACAAATCAACCGCACTCTTCGGCTCCTCAAGCAGGTCCCATATCCTGGTGGCCACAGCATCAAGGCCAAAATAACTTTCGCTCCCGATGTCCATCATCACAAGCTCATCCTTAACCCTTCCTGTAATTACATTACTGTTCCTGCTGTATCTTTTCATATTTTAAAGTTTTCTCCCTGTAATCAATGTTTTAAACCGTTCTCCGGCATTGCGCTTTTCGCCCGGCTGAGAGATTACGGTAAGGAATCAGCCGGAAAACGATTCATTGAACCTTACCCGTGAATTTCAGTGTGAACTGATGCATCCCTTCAATATATACCATTGCTCTGGCGAGAGCCTCTCCGTCAACGGTGCCGTTACCGGACCGGTAACCTGCAATGTCTGTTTCAAGACGTTTAAAATCAACAAAGAAGAGGCACGGGTTTGCCTTCCACTC
>JARKQN010000047.1 GCA_029974835.1 Bacteroidales bacterium | reverse complement strand
GAAAATGGCTACCGCTTCAGGAATGGAATTTATGCAGGGGTTGGTACGGGTATTGAAGGCTTTGATGTTGTTGTACTACCCCTTTACGCCGGCCTGAGCTATTACCCTTTCAATTCTGGAGTTTCACCTTTTGCCTGGATGAAGTGCGGTTATTCATTCTCAGTATCGGATTTTGATTCCGGGTATTACTATAATTATAACGGTGATGGAACTAATGGAGGATTGATGTTCAGTGCCGGACTCGGTTCGGCGGTATATTCCTGGCGGGGAAACGCAGTATTCCTTGGCGCCGGTTACAGATATCAAAGGGTGGTTTGTACACAGAAAGAGTATTACTACTGGCGGCAGGATGCAAGTAGAGAAATTATTACCGACTACAACAGGTTCGAAATACGCCTGGGATTTATTTTCAGGTGATACAAAATAAGTTCAATGTAAAAACATAAAATCCTTCAAATTAAGTTATTTTGTAAAGCTTAATCTGAAGGGCGGCGATGGGCAGGAGAGGAAACCATGATACAGATATTCCGGATAAGGATCTTGTCGGAATGTGTGCGGAGGGCGATATCCGGGCACAGGAGATTCTCTACAGGAGGTACTTCTCTTTTGCCATGTCGGTGTGCATAAGGTACGCAAAGAATGACCACGAAGCTATGGAGGCGGTGAACGACAGCTATATGAAAGTGCTTGATAACATAAAAACATTTGATGCCTCAAAACCTTTCCGGCCATGGTACGGAAAGATACTGGTGAATACCTCCATCGACAGGTACAGGAAAAGTGCAGTGAAATACGCGGATATTTCCTGCGAACAGATAGCCGAAACCGAGGATCATGAACCCGAAGTCGAAGCAGATCTGTCGGCCGCTGAAATAATTGCCCTTTTTAACCGGTTGCCGGAACAGTACAAAATCACTTTTAACCTTTATGAAATAGAAGGATATTCACACGACGAAATCAGTAAAATGCTGAATATTTCAGTATCCACTTCAAGGTCTAACCTTGCAAGGGCAAAAAAAATGCTGAAAGAGCTTTACGTCAGAAACCATTCTTCCGCCAGAAGTGTAAATGAAGCAATTTGACGACATATTCAGGGATAAGGTGAAGGAGGTGTTCGGCAATTACAATGCTGACCACCTGGCCGATAAGGGCTGGAACTCATTCATGGCACGGAAGGAGAAAAGAAGCCGGGGATTGTTTATTTTGCCTTTCTGGGCAAAGGCAGCCTCGGTGGCAATTATCATTACAGCAGGTTCTCTGCTTACATACCGGATAGTTAACAGGCATAACCGGACAGATAATATTGCAGTACAAAACGCCCCTGCCGCTGGCATCAATAAAAGTTCAGCCGACTCTGCTTTCAGACCGGAATTTCAGGAAAAAAGTTTAGAGCCGGCTGCAGAAATGACAGGTTCAGAAAAGGTAATCTCAGGCCGCATTAATGCATTTCCCGGCAGCAGAGAGGTAAACAACAGAGGTATTATTTCCGAACATGCTGAAAATAACGAAGATGCTGCGGCAGCATTAAATGTCGTTTCGGCCGAAGATGTAAACCTTAGTCCTGAAAAGGAGACACCGGAGAAGGAGATTCCTGATTTTGAGAGCCAAAATGCCCTCGTGGAAGAGGCACTGAAAAAATTCCTGGCGGCAGATTCTGCGGAAATAAGCGATTCGCAGGAGGATAAACGCGTGAAAAAATCAGCATTCCTTGCCGGTGTGTCGGGAATGATGGCGGTTGTTGACAACGCACTGGCCTCTTCTCCGGGTGTTGCAGCAGGTTTTTACTATGAGTACCGTTTAAGCAAAAGGTTTTCGGTAAGACCCGGAATGGCAATTGCCATGCATTCATCTTCTCTTGTAAACAATTCATCCGGAAGTAAAGAACTGAATTATGTTGCCCCGACATATGATGGAGCCACAGGCATTACCGATTCTTATGATGCCCGTCTGAGGTATGTAACTCTCGAAGTCCCCGTGAATATTGTATTTAAAGTATTCTCCGGGAAGAAGTCGGACTTCTACCTGGCGGCGGGCGCCTCCACCCTTATCAATATTAACCAGCATTTCAAAGGCTCATTCTTAAATTCATATACCCGTGAAGTCAAAGACGCTTTATCGGGAGATGTCAATCTTAAGACTACATATTCAACTGTTGAAGTTGAAAAGAACGAAGGTGCATTCAGTCATGCCGATTATTTCGGTCTGGCGAATATCTCTGCCGGCTATTCCTTACCGTTTGGCAAAAAAAACAGCCTCCTCATTGAACCTTACGTTCAGCTGCCGCTTTCAGACATCACCAGCCTCAACGTTAAGATTTTCTACAGCGGAATGTCGCTTAAAATGAGATTTGGGAAATAGCTTTAGTCATACTGCCTGTCTGCCCGGCAATCTTCTCCGTTTTACAACCGGTTTCTGATCATGGTCCCGGGATTATGGTATTTTGAGGCTTTACGCATTCAGTGAAAATGATGAATGCCGGATTTTGCCAACAGATAGTCTTCAGAATGACCTCCTTTTAAATTATTTTCCAAAAAAATGGTATCTTTATAATGGTCAGGAGACAGGTACGTACTGACAGGTAATGTTTCATTTATGAGAAGTTTGCGTAAAATCTTATTCCGGTTTTTTAAATATTATTGCCTATCTGACAAACGAAAAAATTGCAGACAATGAGAAAATACTTTACTCTTGCCTTTGCTGCCATGCTGATGACAGGTTGCGTAAGGTACAGCAAATATGAAGGTGTGACCTTCACGGAAAATGAACCCCGCGACTGGGAAAACCAGGCTCTTACCGGCTTAAATAATGAAAAACCCCACGCTACCCTTATTAGTTATCCCGACGAATCAACTGCCTTTGCAGGGGTGAAAGAAAATTCTCCAAACTATATTTCGCTCGACGGGAAATGGAAATTTCACTTCTCCAAAACCCCGCAGGAGCGTCCCTTCTGGTTCTTCAAAAATGACTACGACACCCGCGACTGGGATAATCTGGAAGTACCGTCGAACTGGCAGCTGAAGGGTTACGACGATCCGCCCATCTATTCAAATATACCTTACCCGTTCCCTGCAGACCCGCCAAGGATTCCGCACGACATGAATACGGTGGGCTCTTATAAGCGAACCTT
The DNA here is from genome assembly GCA_029974835.1 of Bacteroidales bacterium. Taxonomy (GTDB): domain Bacteria; phylum Bacteroidota; class Bacteroidia; order Bacteroidales; family VadinHA17; genus LD21. The sequence continues at coordinate 6,511 of JARKQN010000047.1, read as the reverse complement.
CACTATTCCCTCATCATGGACCGGTAAGGAGATATTCCTGCATTTCGGCGCGGTAAGCTCATTTTTCTATGTATGGGTGAATGAAAAATATGTCGGCTTTGGAAAGGACAGCAAAACACCTGTTGAATTTGATATTACACCCTACATCAGGAAAGGGAAAAATCTCCTCGCGGTTGAGGTTTACAGGTGGAGTGACGGCAGCTATCTCGAAGACCAGGATTTCTGGCGGCTGAGCGGCATTCAAAGAACTGTTTTTCTTCATGCCCGGCCAAAGACCTATATCAGAGACTTTTACGCAGTAGGCGGACTCGATTCAACATATACCACAGGCATATTTGATTTGTCGGTGGAAGTCGCCCACAAGGAAAAGGAGAATGCGGATGTATCACTTGCCATAAGCCTTTTTGACGGGGAACAGAAGATTTATGAAGAATCGACCGGCCTGGTAACACATGACGGCAGTGCCGGTGTTTCTTTTAAAAGTACCCTCCCCGAAATAAAAAAATGGTCGGCCGAAACGCCAAATCTTTACACCCTTATAATAAACCTGAAAGATAAAAACGGCAGGACGCTTGAAAGCACTTCATCAAAAATTGGCTTCAGAACTGTTGAAATTAAAAACTCTCAGCTTCTTGTCAATGGCGTGGCCGTTTACCTCAAAGGAACAAACCTGCATGAACATCACGATGTCACAGGCCATGTTATCGACAGGGAGACAATACTGAAAGATATCCGGACCATGAAAAGCTACAATATCAATGCGGTGAGGACATCGCACTATCCGCAGCAGGAATTGTGGTATGACATGTGCGATGAATATGGCCTTTACCTGATAGGTGAAGCCGACATCGAGTCGCATGGAATAGGATATAACAAGGACAGGACGCTTGCCGACAAACCTGAATGGTTAGATGCCCACATGGACCGGATTAAGAGAATGGTGGAGAGGGATAAGAACCATCCGTCGGTTATTATATGGTCGATGGGTAACGAGGCGGGAGACGGTCATAACTTTCTCAACGCCTACAATTGGATGAAATCGAGGGACAAAACCAGGCCCGTTCAGTATGAGAGGGCCGAGAAGAGTACCAATACCACAGAAAGACATACAGATATCTGGTGCCCGATGTATGCCGGAATCGGGTATCTTGAAAACTACGCTAAAGACCCAAAGAATGACAGACCTCTTATTATGTGCGAATATGCACATGCTATGGGAAACAGTGTCGGTAACCTTCAGGATTACTGGGATGTTATAGAGAAGTATCCAATCCTCCAGGGCGGATTTATATGGGACTGGGTTGATCAGGGTCTTGTTAAAACAACCGAAACGGGTGAGAAATACTGGGCCTATGGCGGGGATTTCGGACCGGAAGGTATTACCAGCGACGGAAATTTCTGTATCAACGGCCTTGTATGGCCCGACAGAACCCCGCATCCCTCCCTCAATGAAGTTAAGAAAGTTTACCAGTATATCGGGTTTGACGGAAGCGGGATAACCAAGGGTCTCGTAAAAATTGTCAATAAATATGATTTTACCGACCTGTCACATTTTAATTTCGACTGGGAAATTATCGCAGACGGAAACGCAGTCGTTTCAGGGAGCTTCAGGATACCAGCTTTAAAGCCTCATAATGAGTCGGTTGTGTCAATTCCCGTAACGAACCTGAAACCGGTTGCCGGAACGGAATATTTCCTTAACCTGAGGGCTTACAGGTCCGACGCATGGGGCATACTGCCGGAAGGCCATGTGTATGCTTCAGAACAGATACCGTTAACAACTTTATTTGTTGCACCCGGCCCGCTTGAGAGAGATCCTCTGATGGTGCTTCAGACAGAAACGAAAGACAAGCAGCTTGAAGTTAAAGGCAGCAACCTGAAAGTAACATTCGACCTCGAAAAAGGGTCTCTTGCCTCATTGCAGTATAAAGGGAAGGAATTTCTGCTTAAGGGAACCGAACCAGACTTCTGGAGGCCGCCTACCGATAACGACTATGGATATAATATGAACAGGCGAATGGGAGTATGGAAGAAGGCAGGAGAGAGGGCTGTCGTTACTAAAGCCGATATCTCACAACCCGACATGGACAGGGTTGTAATATCTTTCAGATACAATATTCCTGCACCAGACAGCAGCATAATTGCTTCATATTCATCTGAATACACTGTTCTGGGCACGGGCGATATCCTTGTTCATAACAAGTTAAGGAAAACAGGAAACAAGGTTCCGGATATACCCAGGATGGGGATGCAGATGCAGCTCCCTGCCGCATTTTCCAATCTTAAATGGTTTGGGAGAGGGCCGCATGAAAATTACTCCGACAGAAAAACATCCGCATTCGTAGGGTTATATGAAAGCACAGTAGCCGACCAGTATGTCCCTTACATACGTCCTCAGGAGAACGGCTACAAAACCGATACAAGGTGGCTTACCCTGACTGATGAATCCGGCTCGGGGCTGCTTTTCCAGGGCAACCCCCTGATATGCTTCACGGCGCTCCATAATATTCCCGACGATTTTGAGTCGCCGGGAAAGCTGTCGGCATACAGGAAGGATGCAAAAACAGCAAACAGGCATACAAAAGACATTAAGCCGCGCGACCTTGTAAATCTTCATATAGACCTCGGTCAGATGGGTGTCGGAGGAGATGACTCATGGGGAGCCATGGTCCACCCGCAGTACAGGCTCACCGAGAATGAGTATGAATATTCGTTCAGAATCAGGCCTCTGTCGCCAGATGACAATGTTCTGAATACAGTAAAAGTCAGATTCTGATTTAATCAGTATCTGATTTCCACATTCAGTACCTCACCGGTACCGGTCAAAATATTTTTTACATCGTATGCAAGGGTTCCTGAAAAGGATTTTGAAAGAACCACCCTTGCCGACGCATTGGCCGGGATGGTAATGGATGATGGTGCACCTTTAGGTCCGTTGACCAGATAGAAAGGTATATCAGATTTATTGGTTATCTCAAAATAATAGTTCTTGCCTGTTTCATAAAACCTTTTTCCTATACTTATGCATTGATAGAAGAATGGGCGTGCATATTCGACCTTGCCTGCAAGCGTATTGTCGAACCATACCAGCGTCCGGCCGGCAAACAGGGCCTCTTTAAGGCTTTCAGGCGTTCTTTCCCTGGCAAAGACAAGGTTCATGGGCCTGTGTGCCGGATAACTCTCGCTTATTATTCCGTGTTCGTCGCTGTTTGCCAGAACGGCAAGCTTATATTCCCTGCACCATTCGAGTATGTTAGGATAGTATTCCGAATCATTGAAGAATTCTATACCATGTATCCACCCGTTACTGAGAAGACGCTTGTGGATGCCGTACAGCTTGGGTATTCCGTCAGGTTCCTGCGATTTCCAGCCCGGATGGTTCCAGTGTATGAAAGCTCCCTGCTTAACGGCCGCCTCAATTGCATCATAAACAGAATCCTTTACCAGTGCATTTGCGTCGGTAATAAAAAGAGCGTTCAGATGTCCGGGAGGCATATCGCGGGTAATTTCGGCACCGTGAACAAGAATAATATTACCCTCTCTGGCTGCGTTTCCGGCTATTTTCCACGCAGCATTGTGATCGGTAGGAATATAATCTTTCTTTGGCTGGTACTCAATATGGTCGGTTATTGCAATGGCATCAAGCCCGTCGCGGTAAGCTTCAGCTACCCGTACTGTTGGCCAAACATTGCCGTCGGAGAATACTGTATGCATGTGAAAATCACATTTGAGGGTAACAAAACCCGGCAGATCGGGAAGGTTTATGGTTTTTCTTTGTGCAGGAAGCAGCAGGCTGGCCCCCGCCAGGATCAAAAATGTAACAAGGTATCTTTTCATGACTTCATTATTTAAAAGGTTTTATCGGGTTTTTGGTAAATGGTTTTCTAATTCTTTTTTCTTAATCGGTTCAGGTCAGAATTCTTCATAAAAATAGGCTTCTTTTTTATCCGCATCATCCCACGACAGGATTTTCTTCTTTCTGTTTATGAAGTAGAGGTTCAGCATTGCAAAATCGCCGGCACACATTGTGGTGTGAACAAAAAGGAAGAGTGAGAGGCTCCATTTCCACAGGCCTGGCAGATTGTAAATCAGAAAGAGAAGAACAGCCGACACCACGATAAAAGGTATGGATGCCACAATAATAAACGTTCCGCGGGAGATTACCTGTCTGTGTACCGTGACATAAAAAATAAACTGACGGAGATCCATTCCGGCCCTGATATTCTTCGCACCTGTGGCCAGAAACGGTATTGCATGCATGAATTCATGCAGTGGCACCACAGCCACCGGCAACAGGATGGTGCCCAGCAGTGTGTGAGAGAAAATCTTTGCCCATGCGAAATAGCCTGAAATGTTTATTCTGATTATAAGCGCCAACCCCAGGAAAACAAGACAGAACGACCAGAAAGTAAGTGTCACGGCAGTTTTTCTTCTCAGGTAATCAAATACAAAAGGCGCAATATCGTTATATGATACTGTGAGGATGTGCCTGAATCTCGATTCGTCGTCCAGATCTTCGATCCGGAGTTTCATATCGGTTATTTTCCTCAAAAGTAACTTTTAGTTCACTGACTTCAAACGGAAACAGACTAAAATAATGGCATGGTTTTGGATTGGTACGGGATGTTAATATTTCAACCGGGTTTAATCTTAATTTTGTATAGTTTTTCGCATTGAAAAAGGTTGCTCTCATAATGATTCTGATGGTGGGAGCCAGCAGCTTCAGCCTGAAGGGGCAGAAGGATTCCGTTAAAGTGAGAACGGACACCCTGCCCGGGAGTTTCATTGTGCTGCAAAAGGTTAACAGGGGAGGGGAGATACTGCCTGAGATGGAGATTAAAGAGATAACCATTGTCGGGAATCCCGGAAACATCTCACGTGCGCAGATGAGAAGGTATGACAGGCTGACTTACAACGTCAGGAGGGTATATCCTTATGCCCTGATAGTAAGGATGAAGTTGGACGAGGTAAACCTGAAGCTCGCATCAATGACCAGCGAAGAGGAAAGGAAAAAATTTCTGAGAGAGTTCGAAAAGGATGTCTTCAGGGATTATGAGGATGACATGCGGAGTCTTACCATAACACAGGGAAGGATTTTAATCAAGCTTATTGACAGGGAAACCCGCAATACTTCGTACGATCTGATTAAAACCTACCGTGGTGGAATTACAGCTGCTTTCTGGCAGGGTATTGCAAGAATCTTCGGAACCAATCTGAAAGAGAAATATGATCCTTACGGAGAGGATGCGCTCATCGAAAGGATAATTTACGAGATTGAAAACGGGTATTACTGATTATTTACCTGCCAGTTTAATCAAGGCCTTAACCAGTCTGTCGGCTCCTTCGGCAATCTCTGAAATCCTTGTGGCAGTCATGTAGCAGGGGGTCGTTACTATCCTGTTTTTTTCGTCAATCACGACTCCTGTGCTGTCGCTGTTGCGGTGGATGGCTCCAAGTTTTTTTATTGCCGCGGCCGTGGACGGATCGTTTCCGATAGTCACTTCGATATTGCCGAGTATTGAGGCAATGACAACTGGTGCTATACACAGAGCGCCAATGGGTTTTCCGGCGGCATGTGTTTGCCTGACTGCACTTTCGACCACTTTATCGGTTTTCATCTCAGTCCCGTCAAAGGCATATGACGACAGGTTTTTGGCTGCCCCGAAGCCTCCCGGAAATATGAGTCCGTCGAACTCTTCCTGGCGGTATTCAACAAGGGCCTTTATTTTTCCTCTTGCTATTCTGGCAGATTCTACGAGTACATTTCTTTTTTCGCCTGTGACCTCTCCCGTAAGGTGGTTAACCACGTGATGCTGCATTATATTTGGTGCAAATATTTCGTAACTGCAGCCGTTTTTGTCAATTGCCAGCAGGGTCATTACAGCTTCGTGAATTTCAGAGCCGTCGTATACCCCGCAACCTGAAAGTACTACAGCGAATTTCATGGCAGAATGGTTTTGTTTTGTAAAAATACTAAATATTGTTTTCTTTTTCCTCCTCTCCGGGTCTGATGTCATGAAATAGCCTGTCGGGAAATAAGCCGCCCGGGTTATTGTCCCCCTTTGTATTTCCCCCCAAATTGGGGGAAAATTATGGTGGCCCCAGGTTGTCCTGCGCGGGGGCAAGCCTCCGGTTGGGCTCAACGTCCTGCTCCCGTTGGGCTCAACGTCCTCGCTCCCGTTGGGCTCAACGTCCTCGTTGAGCCCTGTAATAACATTTAACCAACAAACCGGCTGAACGAGGACGTTCAGCCGAACCTGCAGAATACCTGTTGGGCTCAAACTCCAGGTTGAGCCCTTGATGTGACCATGAACAAACCGGCTGAACGAGGACGTTCAGCCGAACTCTCCAATTCCGTTGGGCTCAAACTCCAGGTTGAGCCCTTGACATGACCATGAACACACCGGCTGAGCGGGGATGTTCAGCCGAACCTGCAGAATACCTGTTGGGCTCAAACTCCAGGTTGAGCCCTTGACATGACTATGAACAATCCGGCTGAGCGAGGACGCTC
>JARKQN010000035.1 GCA_029974835.1 Bacteroidales bacterium | reverse complement strand
GACTGGCAAAAGGTAAAACCATCAGTCAGGGACTCGAAGAAATGGACAGGATTGCAAAAGAGGTTCTGGATGATACTTTCAGAACGGCACTTGCCGGTGATTCCAAGGACTTCAGGGAAAGTTCGTCAAGCCTGTCGTTTGCTTTTGCTTTCGCCCTAATACTTATTTTTCTGGTTCTCGCTGCCCAGTTTGAAAGTTTCAGGGATCCTTTTGTGGTTATGATGACTGTGCCTCTTGCAGTGACCGGAGCACTGATTTTTATGTGGTATTTCGGCATTACAATGAATATCTTCAGCCAGATTGGCATAATTATGCTCATCGGGCTTGTCTCAAAGAACGGCATACTTATCGTTGAATTCGCAAACCAGAGAAAGGCAGCGGGCATGTCAAAGCTTGATGCAATTAAGTACGCCGCAGCGGCACGCTTCAGACCAATCCTAATGACAAGCCTGGCAACTATTCTCGGTATAATGCCTCTTGCCATCGGGCTTGGCGAGGGTGCTCAGAGCCGCATAGCCATGGGTACGGCGGTCGTCGGAGGTATGCTGTTCTCAACACTGCTTACCCTTTTTGTAGTGCCTGCCATGTACATGTTCATTTCATCCGAAACAAAAAAATCCGAAGATGAATAAAAAGGCTTTATTCAATTACCTGCTCTTTTCAATAGTGTTTTTTGAAAGTCTTTCGGGTCAGGCTGTTTACAGTCTGAAAGATTGTATAGCAATCGGTCTGGAAAATAATTTCTCTATACTGGTTGCAAAAAACAATGAGGAGATCTCCTCCAACAACTTCACTCCCGGGTACGCAGGATATCTGCCCTATCTTAACATTGGCGGACGATACAGCGGTACCAGTAACGACATCCGGCAAAATCTTTATGACGGAACATCCAATGTCACCAGAGGGGCAACCTCTGCTTCCGTCAGCGCCTCTGCCACCCTTGGTATGACAATCTTCAGAGGTTTCAATGTAAAAACAACATACAGGAAACTCGGAGAATTAAAAGATATCGGAGAACTAAACACGCAGGCGGCTATCGAGAGCTACCTTGCCACTCTGGCTTCAACTTATTATAATTACATTCAACAACTGCAGCTGGCTGAAAATTTAAAATATGCTGTTGAATTATCCAGGGAGCGCCTGAGAATAGACGAGCAGAGATATCTCCTCGGTTCAGGCTCAAAACTCCAGGTATTGCAGTCAAGAGTCTATTTCAACTCTGACAGTTCAAAACTTTCAAAGCAGTATGAAACAGTGAGATCGGTGCAGGTAAGACTCAACGAATTAATGGCCGTCTCCGACCTGGGAATGACATTCACATTAAAAGATACCGCCATAACTGTCATCCCCGATCTGTTGTACGAAAAGCTTTACCAGGAGACTATTGAATCAAATACCAGCCTCCTTATAGCAAGGAAGAATAAAATAATCTCCGAATACGATTACAAAATTTCGATGGCCCGGCGATATCCCTATCTCGATGCAACAGCGGGTTACAGCTACGCACTGAGCGAGAGCTCGCAGGCATCATATAAATCACAGAATACCAGCGGATTCAATTACGGACTGACACTCAGTTACAATCTTTTTGACGGTTTCAATGTGAACAGACAGGTAAAGAATGCAGCTCTGGACTTAAAAAACAAGGAACTGAAGTATTCAGAAATTGAACAGGGAATTAAAGCCGATCTGATAAGGATATATTTCGGATATGTCAACAACCTCAGGCTTATTAAGCTCGAAGAACAGAATCTTGAAACAGCAACTGAAAACCTGGCCATAGCAATGGAGCGGTACAGGCTCGGCAACCTCAGCGGACTTGACCTGAGGGAGGTGCAAAAGAGCCTTCTTGATGCCAACGAAAGGCTTCTTTCTGTTGAATATCAGGCAAAGATTGCCGAGATTTCACTGCTTCAGATTTCCGGCAACATAATGAATTATTACAAATAGTTTTTAATTTACACACGGAATATCAGGCCAGGCGCCCTCGTATTCGTCAGGATTATATAATTTTGGGACTTAATAAAATCTCCCAAAATGAAAAAAACCGAACTGATTACAAACAGTGACGGGTCTGTTTTTCACCTCCACCTGAAACCCGGGGACATTTCGGACCGTATAATAATAGTTGGCGACCCCGGCCGCGTTGGTTTCCTCGCAGAATTGTTTGACGAAATAAGGGTCCAGAAGGAAAACCGCGAATTCAGAACTGTTACAGGTTATTACAAAGGCAGCGAAATAACGGTTATATCGTCGGGTATCGGGACCGACAACATTGATATCCTTGTAAACGAGCTTGATGCCCTTGTTAACATCAACCTTCAGACAGGCGAGGTATCAGATAATCCTGTTTCACTCAGCTTTATCCGCATTGGAACATCTGGAGGCATCAGGGAAGATGTACCTGTCGGCTCTTATGTATTATCAGAAACCGCGGTGGGTTTTGACGGCCTGCTTCATTTTTATGAAGGTTACGACTGGCTTCTCGACACTGCCCTGGCGGATATGCTCGCTGATTACCTCGAATGGCCCGACACCCTCTCCTACCCTTATGCCGTAAAAGCGAGCAAAGAACTCATGGAACTGTTTCAGAATGAGAATTTCATACGTGGTATAACAGTGTCAGCCCCGGGTTTTTATGCTCCGCAGGGAAGGGTGCTGCGGCTCGGAACTTTTGACAATGAAATAAACAGAAAACTGTCTGAATTCAGTTTAAGGGGAAAAACCATCACCAACTACGAAATGGAAATCTCTGCAGTATACGGCTTGTCCGGCCTTCTCGGGCACAGGGCCCTCACCGTATGTGCCGTGATCGGGAACAGAGTAACAGGCGAGTTCATGAATGACTATCAGCCTCTTATAAGAGATCTTGCCGTTAAGATTATGGAAAATTTCTGATTTTAAGGTTTTATATTAAATTTGATAAAAATTAACTCTAAAACCCTGATAGATGACCGACCAGATTAAGAACGACGAGATTGATCTGCTTGACCTGTTCAGAAGGATGGGAAGAGGAATAACCAACTTCTTTAAAGCCATCTGGAAAGGCCTGCTTTACAGCTTAATTTTTTTACTTAAAAACTGGCTGCCCCTTCTTATAAGTATCATCGCCGGGGTAGCTCTCTCCTATCTGCTCAAATACACTCTTGGTCCGACCTACCGTTCGGAATTGATTCTTAGAACAAACGCTGCTTCTTCTTCTGAAATGGTCGGTTATATGAACAGGTTACACCTGTGGACTCTTGAAAAGAACTATACCGCACTTTCAGAGGCCCTTTCGGTTGACATAAATGAAATTTCGAAGCTGAAAGACGTGAAAGCGGTTTTCATGATTGATCTGAATAAGGATGACATTCCTGAAATGGCAGATTATAAAGGAGTGTACAATCCCAAAGACACTACAGTTGCATTGATAACGGACCAGATTGCGGTAAGGGTTGAAACGGCCGATAATAAGCTATTCCCGTTGATTAAGGAAGGACTCCTCCGATATGTTAACAGTGACTCATTGCTGCAGAGGAGAAACAGGGTAAGGTTACAGCATTACAGGGAGATTTCCGGAAGGATTGACTATGATATCAGTCAGCTCGACAGCCTGCAGAAGGTGAAATACTTTGAAGAAACACGCAACAGAATGCCTGCTGCCGGCGGACAGATTGTTTTTCTACAGGAGCAGAAGACCCAGCTTCTGTATGAAGATATCTTTAACCTGTACACCCGGAAACAGAGTTATGAGAGCCAGCAGGTCCTGTATAACGACATTGTAACCGTATTAAAGGACTTCGCCATACCGGACAAACCTGTAACAAGAATGTTATATTACGGGATCTACGTAATACCCGCCTCCGTAATAATTGCTTTGATTATACTTCTTATCAGGCGTTTTGGCAGGTCTTTAAAAGATATCTACCAAAGTATCTGAATTCAGCCATCAGAATCCGAAAAAGAAGAAGTTTACTTCTGCTATCTGTCAGGGAGCAAAGCAGTATTTCTGTCTGAGCTGCTGCATACAATTATGCAGTAGAAGAAAATAAAGAAAAGAGAGCCCCAACTGTTGAACAGGAATGAGGCAAAAAGAGAACCTGTTAATATTACTATCAGGAACACATGGTAAAGGCCGGGTATCATTTCCTTCGGTTTTCTGATCAATGGCAGGAAGAGCATAAACAGTAGTATTAAGGTGCCGGGGAGGCCGAATGATAGATGGCATTCTAAAAACTGATGGTGAGGATTGATATTCAGTTTTGCACCGTAGGCATATCCATTTCTTACATACCTGGAATATAACGAATCGCGCGCTGAATGACCAAGTCCGGCAAGGGGATAATCCTTTATCAGTTCAACAGAAGTTATCCACGCCAGCAGCCTCGGATCTGATTCCCTGATGTTACTCTGCTCCCGGTTAAGCTGTGAAATAAAAAAATCGGTTTTATCCTTTATTCTCTGATTTGAAAGTGAAATAAATATAAGCCCGGCCAGCACGGCTGGTGCCGAGGCATAGAACAGCCATTTCATCTTTCTCCCGGCCGAGTATCTGTAAAGCGAATAGATCAAAATTACGGCAGCTGCTATAAAAGATGACCTGGATGAAATTGAATAGAGATAAAACAAAAGTATTCCGGTAATAATTAAAAGGACAGAAGTATTTAATCTGAGTGACTCCCTGAATCTCAGAAGTAAGAAAAGAGCGAACAAGACTTCAAATGCAAGATAATACGGGTGGCTGAATGTGACAAGCCCGAATGACCTGAACCTTGATTTTGTTGACAGGTAGTCTACGCTTGAAGCGGCGGTGTTGTAATCAATTTCAGGATTAAAAATCAGATGACCGCCCGAGATACTGATACTGTTCACCAACGCCCTCGAGAATTCATAAAGGCAGATAAAAAGAATGCCTGCTATAAAAAATTTAAAAACCTGTGTAAGTTTCCGGGCCATCTCTGATGAAGTAAAGAAAGGATATCCAAGTATCGGCACAAGAAGAAACACGAATGAATTTGAGTAGTTTTTCAGGGGAGGGTTTCGAATGAGTGCCCAGATAAGGTTAATTGCAAAGTAGAGTAATGGCCCGGCCAGGTAAATCAGATCCTTTTTTAAGGCAGGAAAAAGAAGATTATGGTTTTTTATCCACTCTGCCAGTCCGGTGAGGAGAAACAGGATCAGTGTCCAGTAAGGTAAAAACCTGGGGAAAGGGAGCAGAAAAAGGGTTCCGCACAGAAACCATATTCCGGGTATTGCCAGGTTCAGTGATTTGATTTTATCAAAGTATCTTGCTGTAACCACAATATTTATTCTGTTTTTATTCCCGGATTTCCCTTCCGGTAAAGCTTTCCACTCTTCTTTTCCGATTACCGATGCGGATGTATTCCACAGTAATGATTAACATTAATGCAAGTATAACAGAATAAATTAAAAGCGTTGTCGGGGAAGTATTTCTTAATAAAAAGAATGAAATGATAATCAGATTATTCAGCGTGATCAGAATAATGGCTGTTGATTTTTGCGTTAATCCCCTTTCCACAAGGATGTGGTGGATATGATTCTTCCCTGATTTAAAAGGGTTTCCGTCAATCAGTCTGTTAACCAGTACCCTGATGGCATCGACGAAAAGGATAAAATAGAGTCCTCCGGATAAAAAAGGTGCCCGGGATATTCTCATTCCGGCAGGATCTGAAGACTGTCCTTCCAGGAATTCAATTGTCAATACCGCCGAAATTAAACCTGTTATCATCGCCCCTGCGTCACCAAGGAATATTTTATTTTCAGTACTGAAAACATTAAACCGGATGAAAGCCGCCAGGGCTGATATGGTCGAAAAGGAAATTACTGCCATTAAGATATTGCCTTTCAGCATGAACCAAATTCCGTAGAAAAGTGCACCGATGCACCCGATCGCAGCAGCCAGGCCATCAACACCGTCTATAAAATTTAAGCTGACAATAAAAAAGACTATCAGAAGTACGGAAAAAACTGCGCTGGATATGTAGCCTATTTTATTGATTCCGAAAATCCCATGGAAATCGGTTATTCTGATATCGCCGAGAATTACTATTATGCCTGCAGCCAGAAAAAGACCTATAAGTTTCTTTTTCGGGTTAATAACCAGGATATCATCCTTAAGGCCTAATGTCATTAAAGCGATTAATCCTCCGAGAAGATAAACCAGTTCCCTGAAGCCGTTCTCCGGGCAGAATATTACAACTGAGAGTGCCAATCCGCAAAAAACGGCTAATCCGCCAAGAAGCGGGGTTGCTTTATCATGTATTTTTCTATCGTTCGGAATATCAAAGATGCCTTTGTGCTTTGAAATCTTTACTATTACGGGAATTGAAAAATATGTAATAAAAAAAGATAATACAGAAGCGGAAAAAACTAAAAGCCAGAGAGGCAGGCTGAAATCCAGTTTATCAAAAAGAAGAAACATTGTAAAAAAGATTTAGACAGTTTTTTCTTCGGTAAACAAATATAACTAAAATATATATTTAAACACAAAACCGGAGGGAATATTGTTTTATATTTTAAAAACATTTATCCCTTCTTATACTATCAAGAAACTCAAGATATTTATTTCCAATTATATCCCAGTTATAGTATTCGGTAATTCTTTGCCTGGCTGCTTTTCCAAAGGCTGACAGTTCATTCTCATCCATCTTCTCAATTTCAGAAATTCTTTGTGCACAATCGCCGGCATTTTTGAAGTATAATTGGTTATCTGCTGTTACTTCGCGGTTAAAGACATTATCATGACAGATAACCGGGTTGCTGCTTGCCATGGCTTCAAGGAGTGACGGATTTGTTCCTCCCACGGAATGGCCATGCAGGTAAGCCCTGCATGAATATCTCAATGCCGCCAGTTCCCTTTTGTCATATATACCTCCCGTAAAAATTATTTTGTCTGACTGGAATTTCCTGATCAGATTTCTTCCGTACCTGTTGAGAGAATGATTTCCGACTACCACAATTTTATATACCGAACCGGACATTAAGAACCCCTCCAGGATAGTATGAAGGTTATTCTCGGGTTCAAAACGGCAGACGACAAGGAAATATTCCTTATGTTTAAGGCGGTATTTATCAAGGATTTCCTTATCCGGGTTATTATTTATATGGGCACCATATTCAATTATCCTCAGCCTTGAAGAATCAATATTGTATTTCTTTATGAAGTGATCTCCAATTGATGCTGAATCGGCTACGATATAATCTGAAAGTTTTGCTGCCATAAAATCGGAGAATCTCCAGTATAATCTTACAGGCAGGGGCCATTTGGATCTTTTGAATTCAAGGCCGTCGGGATTGGTTATTATTATTTTCCGGAAAAAGACATTAAGGAAGTAAAAGGGCGCCCCTCCCGAACCGAGAACGAGTAATATGTCAGAGTTTTTTAAACCCCGGAAGATACCGCTGAAATAATATCGGATTCTTCCGGATGATTTGTTTTTTTTTGAGAAGAGCAGCCTGACATTATTATAGTATTCATCATGGAAGGAATCCGGGTCGCATTGGACGGTCACATCATAATTGTGTTTTACAAGAATCCGGGATATCTCTTCCGCAAAAGTTTCGAATCCTCCGTATTTTGCAGGGATGCCCCGCGAGCCGATGATGGTTATTTTTAATTCAGACATATTGATCCAGACTGGATATTTTAATCTCCGCTTTCTGATATATTCAACTTTCTCCTGATTTCATTAATAACTGGTCAATTTCAGTTATCATTTTCTCAGATGAAAATCTGGTACTGGTATTTCTGCAGTTTTCTGACATTCTCAGGTAATTTTCCTTATCCGAAAAGATGAACCTGATTGTATTTACCAGATTCTCGGTATCCCTCGAATCAATCTTAAATCCATTGTACCCGTCTTCAACAAGTTCACTAATGCCGCCTGTCGGAGGAACAATTACGGGAATGCCATAGGACATTGCTTCAAGAGCTGTAAGGCCAAATGATTCTACGCACAAATTGGGTATAGACAGGTTCATTACCAAATGGCTTCTGGAATAAAAAACATGCAAATCGGAAGTTGCTTCAATGAGCTTAAGATTTTCCGGAATATTTGAATTTGCAAAGTACCTTTTTATTTCTTTCAAAGATGTGTTAAGTACAAGAGTGAAATTGTATTGTGGAATGCGATTGGAAAGTTCTAAAAAAACATCAATACCTTTATATTTCTTCAAGGAAGATACCATTAGTATTTCAGCTTTCTTCGTAAAAAGGATTTCATGTTTACAGGCTATTCGAATGAAATCAGGAGGGAGTCCATTATATACAATTTTCTTCTTTGAAACAGCCATCTTATAACATCCTGACAAATAATCTGATACGAAAATAGCTCTGGTGGCTTTTTTTGTTAGAATTTTTATTGCAATTCTGTTTATTAAATGCTTCTTAACCGGGTATTCATGAACATGATAAACTATTTCTTTCCTGATAAGTGAAGCTCCAAGAGCGGCACCAAAAGGCATAATAGTATTTATATAAAAAACCGCCTCATCATCATTCCAATAACTTAAAGCGGCAAAGAAATATCTGATTTGAATAATTACGAAAAGTAAGAATGTATATGGTTTTAAATAGTGAAATTTGTAATAAACGTAATGGTATTTTACTCCTTTGATATCGGATAAAAAACCATCTTTCCTGTATGAAGTGTATAATTCAGCTTCATAACCTCTTTCAATCATGCCCCTGATAACAATTGAAAGAATCTTTGGGCTTCCACTTAAGTCGTTAAGAGTATGAAAGAAGATAATTTTTTTTCTCATTGCTAAAGAAATCATAAGTACTTTTTCGCAAAAAGTGTAACTATTTTTTTTGCATAAACATATTGCCTGTGGAAAAGCAGATTTAACAGATACCAGATAAAGTGCCTTTTTTTCCTGCCAATATTTTTGTTTTTTATAACCAATTCTTCTTTAAAAACACATCTTGTATTGCTGCTATTACCTCCGATTGTCATGTTTGTAATAATGTTATCCACTACTTTTATCTTAAAATCGTTTAAAAACGCTCTAAGAATGAAATCATAATCCATTGCATATTTAAAATCTTCAGAAAAAAGTCCTATTTTTTCAAACACCTTTCTCGAAGTCAGTGTAGCCGGATGTGCAATTCTCATAGTTTGAAGCAATCTCCATGGACGGCTTCGAAAAGTCTCTAAAAATTTTTCTCCGTCAAGTGAATATAAATTCACATGACCACAATAGATTGAATAATCCTCGTCAATTTGTTCGGTTAACATTTTAATTCCATTTTGCTCATACCAATCACCGGAATTAAGGAAGGCAATATAACTACCTGTTGAATGTTTGTAACCTTTATTGAATGCATCGGATATTCCCTTATCAGGTTCACTTCTCCAATAATCAATATATTCATCATACTTCCTGATTATTGATAAAGTATTATCAGTGCTGTGACCATCAATTACAATATATTCAATATTTGTATATGTCTGGTTAATTACGCTTTCGATTGTCTTCTCAATGGAATCCTGGCCGTTATAAACAATTGTAATTATACTAATCAATGGGAATGCATGATTATCTGATTTACAAATACCTCTTAATCTTTTTCCCCCTTCTTTCATCAGCCCGTTATGATTTTCCTTTTATTTTAATTTTAGCGAAATTAGAAATCCTAATGTGATTAATAAAATAGACATTTCGAAATTAAAAAGTCCGCAATCCACAAAATTTGTAATAAACAGAGAAAGTGTTATTGAAATCAACATAATACCACGGAAATGCTTATCCCTGGAGAAATAATTTAAATCTTTTATTCCTTCATTAATAAAAAATATGAAGAACGAAACTATAAAAACTAAACCTAAGGCACCTTGTTTAACAAGTATAAAAAAGAAGCCGTTATGAACCCAGGGAACAGCTTTCCAGTAACTTCCTGCAAGAAGAATTTCTGTCTTTAAATCTACAAGCTGACCAAATCCACCTCCAAAAATTAGCTCGAGAAGAGTTCCATTGCTGTAAGTCTCCCAACTACGAAATGCTTCATATCCCCTAAAGTATGTATTTATCTCCTCAAAAGTCTTAAATTCTCTTATCCGTATCTCATTTAAGGAGTTAATTAATTTAAATAGCAGACTGTTTGCGAATGACAGATCACTTTGTGAATTTACCCAAATAGAAATTACAGAGAATATAAATAAAAGCAAACCCAAAATCACAAGAAGGTTCTCTTTTTTCATTGTTTTTAAACTGAACAATAGAATAAACAGTACGAGCAACACCCAATAGGTTCGAGATGCAAAAAGATATATTGCCGTTAAGTTCAAGATTATTGCAATCCAGCGTTCATACCTGTTTTTATAAATGTCTAACCCAAATTTACCTGAAAAGAATCCCAAAATCAGACTCAATACACATACCGGCGAACCGCTACCTACAATAAATCGAGCCTCGGTATATGGAGACAGAAACGCATTAAAACCAGCTCTTTGAATTGTGAATACTATAAAAATCAAAGAAATAATATTACCTGCATTACGGATTAAAATTAAAAAATGCTTCAGATCGTAAATTTTTGCCATTTGAAATCCGATCATGACCATAATCAAAGGCACTGACAGGTAGAAAAAACCTTTTGCCGTATTTATGGGTTGATCATCAAACGACATAATAAAACCCCAAATTAATGGAAGTAATAGTAGCAGGATTATTATTGATGGTGAAATGACGAGTTTCTTTCTTATTATAGCAATGAGAAAAAGGAAAAAAACATACAATGACCATATAATTTCATTCTCAATAAAAAGATATAGAACTAAAAAAGCAATGAGCAGAGATTGCAGAATACCCTTAATTAACTCAGAGCCGGTAAACTTCAATTTTGCCTTAATAATCGTATTCATTCTCAGAGCTTGTATCTGATATGCAATTCCTTGGGAATACATATTATATCCCCAAATTTTATTGAAGTCGGGTTTCTTAAACCAGTAGCCAGATCATAAATTTCATAATCAAAGGATTTAATCATATTAATAACCTCTCTGGCAGACGATCTGTTACCTTTCAACAAATAATCCGAAAGTTCTGATACTATGATCGGGCGAAATTCGCTTAAGACGGTTCTGGAACCTTTTATTACCAGACATTCTGCTCCCTCAACATCAATCTTAATAAACCCAGGCTCAATTTTAAAGTTGTGAACCAGATCATCTAAGATTGCTGTCGTAATTATTTCTTTTTCATACATTCCATTTTTAACAGAAGGATGAATCATTGGACCAAGCGTAGAATATTCTTCCTTGTTTCTGATAACTTTTATTTCCGATCTCCCCGGGTGGTCTGATATTGCTCCTTCAAAAATTATGACTTTTCCTGTAACTCCGTTCTCTTTGATATTCGTTTTTAAGTACTTCAGGGCATTCTTTGAAGGTTCTACCGACAGAACTTTTCTGTTCATTCCTAAGTTCTTCGCAAAAAGAACTGTATAGAAACCCATGTTTGCTCCAATATCAATTGCATCCTTCTCCTTATCAAGATACTTCAGGCATATTCTTGCTATGTCAGGTTCATAGCTCTTGTAAGTAACAAGTCTGAAGAAAATATCACTTTTAGGGTTTATACAAAATAATCCGTCATATTCCTTAAGATATACCAAGGGCTCATTAATCAGAATTTCTGACAAATTACTTAATATGTTTCTGCAAACTTTCTCACGGTTCCTGGTTAATAATTTTCTGAACCAAATAACCGGCATGAAAAGTATCCTAACAACTTTTTTACTTTTAAGTAAATTCTTCAGCTTATTCATCTCATATTGCATAAACATCCTGAATTCAAATATTATTAAAGAATATAATCGTTTTATCTGTCATAACCATTTATTCTTGAAATAAGGAAAGCATATACGGCAATAAAAAACTCAGAAATTACAAGCATTAATGCAATGTTGAGGGCATTCAAATGTCCGCTTATTTTAAGGTAAAGGAATATCCCAAAATAAACCAAAAGACCCCAAAACCTCATCTTCGCATATTCCAGTTTTTTATTATTCCCAATAAGCATAATCTCACCATAAAAAATACTTATTGAAATTGGCAACATTGTTAGGGATAATACTCTTAAAACTTTAACTGTGTTTAAATCATGTGTTCCGCTGAGAGCATATACAATTATATGAGAGAACAGGAACAAGCAACTTATTAATACCAGTGTAAGGAACATTGTAATAAAAAAGATCTTTTTAAGGAATCTTATGTTTTTATCATGTGAGTATTTAGGGAAAATTGTCTGACCCAATAAAGAATACGGGACTTTAAGAATATTAATCACTTTTTCGGCAATATCATAATATGCAACCTCAATCATCCCAAGAAATGAACCAACAATTAGCTTGTTGGCATTTGCGTAAATCTGAGTTGACACGTTGGACAAAAAATAAAGAATATTCTCCAAAAAGTAACTCTTCAGTATCTTAGATTCCTGAAAAGAGAACCTGATACCCTGGCCTGTAAATACTAATAAAAGAGCAATAAAGGCACCTATTACAGTACCTGAACCCATAATTAAAGGGTACAATATATAATCAACTGATGATTTGATTAAAATAAAAACCGCAATTGTTGAAATTACGCGGGTTGAAGCATTTATGAATGTAATATATTTCATCTTTTCAATTCCCATAAAATACCAGACAGGGAAAAGTGCTTCATTTAGACAAAAAAGCATCGAAAAAAGGAAAAGATTTCTATGTTCCTTTAGATATGGAATAAAAACAGTAAAAAGATACATTAGGAAAAGTGATATCCCATAAAGTATTATTTTCAGTGTAAGTACTGATGATACAATCTCAGATATTTTAACAGGATTATTTCTGTTAACTGAGATATCACGAGTTGCTGTTAGGTTAAATCCAAAGTTTATGAAAATTGAAAAATAGACCACCAAGGCCTGTGCAAAAACAACAAGCCCATAAAACCTGCTGCCCAGGACTCTGAACAGATAAGGAATTGTGATTAAGAACAGAATAAGATTTGTTATATGTAAAATACTTAAGAAAGAAAAATTCTCAATAAGAATTCTATTCTTTAGTACGTTACTCTTTATCCTGTAAAAATCAGGCATCATCATTTCCCAAACTTCATATACCAGTTTACGGTTTCCTGGAGGCCATCATGAATTTTTATACCCGGATTATATTTCAGCAGTCTTACCGCCTTATCCACCGACGCCAGCGAGTGCTTTATATCCCCCTTTCTTTCAGGGCCGTAAACGGGCTCTATCCTGCCCACTTCAGGGTCGTACCGCGAGATAGTCTCACGTATTATCCTGAACATATCGTTCAGGCTGGTGCTCTCCCCGCAGGCTACGTTATAAACCTGGTTAACCGCTTCCCTGTTTTCTGTCAGAGCCGCCAGATGATTCGCCTGTATCACATTCTCAACATATGTGAAATCCCGCGAAACCGTGCCATCTCCGTTTATGACCGGCCTTTCGTGGCGCATAAGCTGCAGTATAAACTTAGGTATCACCGCTGCATAGGCCCCGTCAGGGTCCTGTCGCGGACCAAAAACATTGAAATACCTAAGGCCTATAACCTCTGTACCGTAAACACCGGAAAAAACCTCAGCAAAAAGCTCATCGGCATACTTCGTTACAGCATAGGGCGAAAGGGGCCGCCCGATTTTATCCTCAACCTTCGGAAGATCGGCATTATCACCATATGTAGAAGAGCTTGCTGCATATATGAACCGCTTCACTCCCGCTTCCTTAGACGCAAACAGCATCTTAACAAAACCTCCGATGTTCACATCCGCTGCCGACACGGGATCGGCGATGGAGCGGGGAACAGAACCAAGTGCCGCCTGGTGAAAAACATATTCAATACCCTCAACTGCTTTCAAACAGACCTGCATATCGCGTATATCGCCTTCCATCAGCCTGAAGCGGGGATTGGCAAGAAATGATCCGATGTTTTTTCTCTTTCCTGTCGAAAAATTGTCGAGACATACAACACTGTTACCCGAATCAAGCAACGATTCAATCAGGTTCGAACCAATAAAGCCCGCACCTCCAGTAACAAGCACCCTTTTTCCGGCAAGTTTATTGTACATTGGCTGTGATTTTTGTTTACGACCGTCCGTCACCGGAACATCATCAACACCTCATCGAGTATAAATTCAGCCGTCCTGCCGTCACCATAAAAAGCCGGATATTCAAGCACCGGAGCCTTTTCAAGGAAGAAGCTGTAGGCACCTGCAATAAGAGCAGGATCGGCATCGGCCAGTATAGCTGTTCCGTTTTTTACAAGTTCCACCCACTCGGTCTCCTTCCTCAATACTATGCATGGTTTCTTAAAGAAATGAGACTCTTTCTGAACCCCGCCCGAGTCGGTAATGATTAGTTTTGAGGTCATCTCAAGGAAGGTCATTTCGAGATATGAAACGGGAGGAATTATTCTTATATACCTGCTCTTTTCAAGCTTATGGAGCATCTGCTCCAGATTGTTTTTTATTGAGAGGCTGGTGCGCGGATGCAGCGGCATCACGAACACCGTTTTTGTCTCCTCCGCAAGGTTGAGAATTGTCGTAAGAATGGTATTTAGCCTTAGTATGTCATCAGTGTTTATATCCCGGTGTATTGTAACAAGGACAAACTCCCCTCTTCCGATATCAAGCATCTGCAGCAGGTGACTTTTTTTCTTTTCGGCCAGGGAGGAAAAGAACAATGTGTTATCGTACATTATGTCTCCGGTAAGGTAGATCTTGGGATTGTTGATATTATACGGCGGCCCGTTCTCGGGTCTGAATCCCTCGGCAACAAGATTCTTAAAGGCCGCATTGGTGGGAGCAAACAGGAGCGTTGAACAGTGGTCGCTCAGAAGCCTGTTGATCTCTTCCGGCATATTCTTGTTGAAGGATCTCAGTCCCGCTTCTACATGAACCACAGGGAAATGATGTTTTACCGCGGCGATGGCTCCTGCAAGTGTCGAATTTGTATCCCCGTAAAGCATAAGGCAGTCGGGTTTCTCGGCGAGCAGCACCTCCTCAATCCCTGTCATCATCAATCCTGTCTGTTTACCGTGGCTTGCCGAACCTACTCCCAGATTAAAATGCGGCTTTGGGATCTCAAGCTCCTCAAAAAAAACCTGCGATAGTTCACGGTCGTAATGCTGACCGGTATGGATGATAACCTCCTTTATTTTTGCCTGGTATTTGCTCTTAATTGACCTGCTTATTGCTGATGCTTTGATTATCTGAGGCCTTGCACCGACAAGGTTAATTATCTTGACTTTTGCCATTTCAGGAAATAAATAGAAAACCCAAATATAAGGTTTTTAAGGAATTTTTACCGGATTAAATCCGATAAACAGAAAACGGATGGTTCTGTATACCTGCAATAGCCCTCTGATTACACTGACAATGCGGATTTCTGGGGATGTAAAAGCAGGTTACCCGGCTATCTTTCCCGGATAGCCTGCAATAAAAGGTGTGTAAAGTATTTAACAAAAGGCATCTGTGCCGGCACGATATAAATCAACATCCATGAGCTGATTAAATCATGGAATACCGGTCTTCAGCAACCTATTTGGCGTAGCTCACTGCCCTGGTTTCCCTGATAACGGTAATTTTAATCTGGCCCGGGTAAGTCATGTCGTTCTGAATCTTACGCGCAATCTCGTAGGAGAGCTTTTCAGCGTCCTTGTCTGTGGTTTTCTCGGCGCCTACAATCACTCTCAGCTCCCTTCCGGCCTGAATTGCGTAAGTTTTTGTAACACCGGGGTATGAAAGCGCTACCGATTCAAGTTCCTTGAGCCTTTTTATATACGATTCAACCACTTCTCTTCTTGCGCCGGGACGGGCACCGGAGATTGCATCACACACCTGTACAATAGGCGCAATCAGGGTAGTCATTTCAGTCTCGTCGTGATGCGATCCTATTGCATTTACTATTTCGGGTTTCTCCTTGTACCTTTCGGCAAGTTTCATACCGAGGATGGCATGAGGAAGTTCCGGTTCATCATCAGGCACCTTTCCGATATCGTGCAGCAGTCCGGCTCTTTTAGCCAGTTTCGGATTCAGGCCCAGTTCTGCCGCCATAATTGCGCTGAGGTTTGCCACTTCGCGGGAATGCATCAGCAGATTCTGGCCGTATGACGACCTGTATTTCATCTTCCCCACCAGCCTGACAAGTTCAGGGTGCAGTCCGTGGATGCCAAGGTCAATGGCCGTTCTTTTACCTATCTCAAGAATCTCATCTTCAACCTGTTTACGTGTCTTTTCCACGATCTCCTCAATCCTTGCAGGGTGAATTCGTCCGTCGGTCACCAGCTGGTGAAGCGCCAGTCTTGCAATCTCTCTGCGCACCGGGTCGAACCCTGAAAGCACAATAGCCTCCGGAGTGTCATCCACAATTATTTCAATACCGGTCGCTGCTTCGAGCGCCCTGATATTCCTTCCCTCACGTCCTATTATCCGGCCTTTTATTTCATCCGATTCTATATGGAACACGGTAACGGCGTTTTCGATGGCCTGTTCCGTGGCCACACGCTGAATTGTCTGAACAACAATGCGTTTTGCCTCCTTGTTGGCCGTCATCTTGGCTTCGTCCATAATCTCGTTGATATAGGCAATTGCCTGCGACTTTGCCTCTTCCTTAAGCGATTCAACAAGCTGACTCCTTGCCTCGCCTGCCGATAAGCCAGAGATTACTTCGAGCTTCTCGACCTGCTGTCGGTGCAGTTTTTCAAGTTCCTCCGACCTTTTTTCGAGCAGTTCCATCTGAACGCTGAGGTTTTCGCGAATAGCCTCTACCTCGTTTTTGCTTCGCTGAAGCTCTTCAAATTTCTGGTTAAGGCTAAGCTCTTTCTGTTTAATTCTGTTCTCAGCCTGGGCAATCTTGCTGTTCTTCTCATTAATTACTTTCTCATGCTCCGATTTCAGCTGAAGAAATCTTTCCTTAGCCTGGATGATCTTTTCTTTTCTGATAACCTCCGCTTCGGCTTCCGCCTCTGCAATCATCTTCTGCCTTTTTGATTTAAGTATTTTATTCCAGAGAACAAAGGATAATCCGAAGCCTGCCAACAGAGCTACTAAGGCAGCAACTACGGTCATGATGTTGAATGTATTTATAGCTAACAGTGTCATAAATAATGGTTTTTATATTTAACAAAAAAAAACCCGCAAAGTTTCTTCAGGTTTTTAAAACCCCATGACTTCATGGATGGGGCCGCCGGTCTGTCTCAAACTTCCACTGTCCCGGAATTAACCGAGATCCCGACATAGTCGGGATGAGGCCTGTCATCAACAAACTGAGCTTATCCCCAAAGTTTTTAGTGTTGAGTTTCAAAAATTATTGAAGAAACAATGCGGGCAATCAGTTATTGTCTATTTAAAAGAACGTCATTACTCTTTTTCTTCCAGAACCTTCCCGATTTTCAGGGTCAGTTCATTCAGGGCGTTGGGGAGATAATCATTGCTTAACGCTTCCTCTTCATCTATCAGTTTTATCACGAACTGCAGTGATGCCATCGCGAGAAAGTCCTGAATGTCCTTGTCAGTGTATCTCTGCTTATACTGCAGGACTTTCTCATTTATCATCCTTGCTGCCCGTCTGATCTTCTCCTCATCTTCCCTTTCTACCTTCAATGGATAATACCTGTCAGCAACATTAACCCTGATTGAAAGCTTTTCATCATCCATTGTTATATCTTATCTGTCTAAAAGAGCAATACATTTGTCGATTTCCCGCACAAGTTCATTTATTCTTCTCTTTGCTTCCTGCCCCGCTTCTCCTTCTCCCAATAAAGCTCCTGTAATTTTAAGTCTTTCGTATTTGTTTTCAAGTTCTTTCAATTCAGCTTCCTTTTCAAGAAGCTTCTTTTCAAGTTTTTCATTCAGGGTTTTAAGACTCCTGTATTCTTCTTTCAGGGTTGTGTAGCGATGAATCAATTCGTCCAGTCTGCTGTTAAGATTTTTCAATTCATCATAACCCTGTCCGGTCATACAAAAATCTTTGAGGCAAAGATAGCATTTGTTAATCATATTTTCAAAAAATTAACATTTTTAGTTTGCACATGAACCGGTAAAAGCTAGTTTTGCGCAATTGAAAAAAAAGACATGTGAGAATCCGCAGGTATTACTTTCTGATAAGTCTTGTATTAATCTTAACATTAAAAAGTGCCGGACAGGATCTTTTCGGCCCTCCGATGAACATTCCCTTATTCCTGTCGGCCAATTTTGCGGAGCTCAGAAGCGACCACTTTCACTCGGGCATAGATATTAAGACACAGGGAGTGACGGGGAAAAGTGTCCTTGCCGCGGCAGACGGGTTCGTTTACCTGGTTCTTGTTTCACCCGGCGGATTTGGCAAGGCCATTTACTTAAGACATCCTTCCGGCTACTCAACCGTATATGCCCATCTCGATTCCTTTACTCCCGAAATTGACGAATACGTTAAGAACAACCAGTACAGCAGCAGAAGTTATGCCGTCAGCCTCTATCCGCCTGCAGGAAGGTTTACATTTAAAAGAGGCGATGTTATCGGTTATTCCGGCAACAGCGGCAGTTCAACAGGCCCCCATCTTCATTTTGAGGTCAGGAAGACAGATGGCGAAAAACCCGTTAATCCCCTGCAGTTCGGATTCGGCATAGAGGATAATCTTAAACCACTTATTGAAAGACTGGCTGTATATCCGGGAAGCAGGTCAACGCTGATAAATGGTTCCCGTACCAGGCAGATATTCCAGACTACCGGTAGCAACGGCATCTTCCGCCTTAACCCGGGAGAAATAAGGATATCAGGCACTGCCGGTTTCGGCATAAGCGCCAGAGACCTAATGAACAATACTTCCAACAGGTTCGGAATTAATTCAATAGAAGTCTTTATTGATTCCATACCCTGGTTCAACTGCGACCTTTCAGAGTTCAGTTTCAGCGAGACAAAGTACGTCAATGCACATATTGACTATGAGGCCCTGATCTCAAGAAATATGTACATACACCGAACCTTTGTTCTTCCCAACAACAGGCTGAGTATGTACAGGAACTATATGAATAACGGTTTTTTCGACTTTAATACCGGCAAGACTCACCAGGTCAGAATTGTTGTCAGGGATGGAAGCGGAAACAGTTCGGTGCTTAGCTTCAGCGTTGTTGCAGGCGATGAGAAAGCCTCAGCATCCTCACCCGCAGGCATAACCGCCAATCAAGGGTATGGTGAGAAGACTGATATTACGGTCATGCCCTTCAACAAAGTGAACGTTTTCTCCCGGGAAGGTGTTACATTAAGCATACCCAGGGATGCACTTTACGATACGTTATTGTTCACATTCTCTTCTGCCAGGGTAAATGGCAGTTTTTTCTCTCCTGTCTACAGGATACACAACAGGCTAACCCCAATCCACAAACCTGCCACCCTTTCAATAAAGGTTGACTCCGTTCCCCCGTACGGCGCTTCAAAGCTTCTTATAGCGGGCATCGACGAGAAAGGCAGACTTACATATGTGGGCGGCCAGTATTCCAACGGAAAGATTACTGCCGATATTCCGGGTCTCGGCGATTATACTGTTACGGCCGACACTGTTCCACCTGTGATTTCGGCCAACGGGCTTTCGCAGGACGCCGATATGTCGCTTCTTAAGGAGATAAAGATAAGAATCACCGACAATCTCTCGGGGATAAAAAGCTACAGCGGGTTGATAGACGGCAAATGGGCGCTTTTTGAATATGATCTGAAAAATAATCTGATTTTCTACAGATTTGATCCTGAAAGAATTACACAGGGGACCAAACACACTCTGCACCTCACCGTAACCGACAACAGGGATAACACCTCAACGCTGGTCAGGGATTTTTTCTGGTAGGAACAGACTTTTTTTCTAATAAAGAGATTTCGGGTAAATACCCTCTTTTATCATCCTGTTGATGTTTTCCACAACAAAAGGTTTGTCTTCGCGGTAGGTTACCCCGAACCAGTGCTCGTTGCTCATCAGAACTTTAATGGTTATCTGTCCGCTTTTTACAAATTTGTCGACAGAAGTAGGTATATCGAGTTCGGCTTTCGGATCCATCCCGTAAAGTTTAATAAAGGTTCTGAACTCCTCACCGAGAAAACCGTAACATGAAGGTTTGAAACCCCAAAGGTTCATCGATACAATCTCATCTCCGGTAAAATATATTTTTTCGCCGTCTTTGCCCGGTGCGACGGCACCCGTTTTTGTCTTTTCAATCTGCCTTGTTTCAACAATGTTAAGGAGAAGGCCGTTTTCATCGGCGCGGCACACTCCCCTGTTTACATGCCCGTGGTCGGAAAGAGTGTTGCCAAGCTTAAACCCGACGATGCAGTAAGAGGAAGGATCTTTATCGTTAACAAGAAAATCCTTCAGGATTCTGAAGGAATCGAGTCCGTAAAAATCATCGGCATTGATTACCCCGAAAGGTTCCTTTATCTTCTTTTCGGTTACAAGAATTGCATGGCTGGTGCCCCAGGGCTTTTTACGTTCAGGTGAAACCTTCGAGCCGGGAGGCAGGTCATCAAGGTCCTGGAATACGTAATCCACCTCTATCCTGCCCTTCAGCTTACCGACAAACCGCTCTTTAACCTGTTGCTCTATATCTCTCCTTATAACAAATACAATCTTTCCGAACCCGGTTCTGATTGCATCATATATTGAATAATCTATTATTGTTTCGCCGGAGGGTCCGACCTGATCCAGCTGTTTGTCTCCGCCGTAACGGCTTCCCATGCCCGCTGCAAGTACAAGTAAGGTAGGTTTCATATGCATAATTTTACTTCACAATAATAAATAAAATAAAGTAAATTTATATCCTGTTAGTGCCAATTGAATGGAATTTAAACTTGAGATCTGCGTGGATTCGGTTGAATCTGCAGTAAATGCGGAGAAGGCAGGCGCACACCGCATTGAACTATGCAGCGCCCTGCCGGAAGGAGGCATTACCCCGTCGCAGGGGCTGATAAAATCAGTACGCAGAAATACCGGATTGCCGGTACATGTTCTGATAAGGCCACGCAGCGGCGATTTCTGCTACGATGATCACGAACTCGATATAATGAAAAGCGACATTGAATTCTGCGGCGAAGCCGGCGTTGACGGAATTGTAACCGGTATTCTAACGCCGGACGGTTCGGTTGACACTTCCAGGTGCTCCATGCTGAGGGAATTTGCCGGGAATCTGTCGTTTACTTTCCACAGGGCCTTTGACCTCTGTAATGATCCGATTAAAAGTCTTTCCGAAATAATCGAAACCGGTGCCGGCAGAATACTGACATCGGGGCAAGCCCCCTCGGCCCTTGAGGGGATTGAACTTATAAGAAAACTTATCGGTAAGGCTGCAGAAAGAATTGTTATTATGCCCGGAGGTAAGATAAATGAAACCAACATAGCGGCTATTGCCACAGGAACAGGCGCGAGGGAGTTTCACATGAGCGCGGCAAAAGAGATCCCTCCCGCAGGAAAGTACAACCCGGTGTCTGAAACCATAAATGGTCCGGGCTTCCGCAGGAAGAAGGCAGATACTGACACCATCCAAAGAATAAGCGACATACTTAAATCACTCTGATAATCATTTTGAAATCTTACTTAAGGTTTTATCTTTGCCCGGTAAGGTTGTGTAACTTTTGTCACCAGGTATATGTGAAATCAAAATAATATTATATGAAAAAACTGTTGTTCTTTATTGTACCGGCTGCCGTTCTGTATATGGCAGCATCATACCAGGCCGACGCCTGTACAAATTTTATCATCACCAAAGGTGCAACAAAAGATGGATCGGTGATGATTACATATTCAGCCGATTCACACGTTCTGTACGGTGAACTTTATTTCTGGCCCGCCCGGAACTGGCCTGCCGGTTCAATGGTGGATATATATGAATGGGACACCGGCAAATTCCTTGGAAGGATACCTCAGACGGCTCACACATATTCGGTTGTGGGAAATATGAACCAGCATCAGCTTGTGATCGGCGAGACCACCTTTGGTGGCAGAGAAGAACTTGCCGACTCAACCGGCATTATTGATTACGGAAGCCTTATCTATCTGACTCTTCAGAGGGCAAAGAACGCCAGGGAGGCCATTTACACAATCGCAACCCTGCTCGACCAGTACGGCTATGCCAGTTCGGGTGAGTCATTTTCGATTGGCGATGCAAATGAGGCATGGATAATGGAGCTTATAGGAAGAGGTCCCGGCAAAAAGGGAGCCGTTTGGGTGGCACGAAGGATACCCGAAGGATATATCTCAGGTCATGCAAACCACCCGAGGATAACAACTTTCCCGGTTGCCGACGGCAAAAAATCGATTTCCTCAAAAGACCTTAATAAAATCTATAACCCTGAAGTTGAGACTGTATATGCATGGGACGTAGTGGATGTTGCACGGAGCTATGGCTGGTTTAAGGGCAATGACAGGGATTTCTCGTTCAGCGACGTATATGCTCCGATCGATTACAGCGGTGCCAGGTTCTGCGAGGCAAGGGTATGGTCGGGATTTAACAAGGTTAACAGCCAGATGGGAAAATATCTTGATTACGCAATGGGTGAAAACCTTAAAAACAGGATGCCGCTCTGGATTAAACCCGACAACAAGATCGATCTGAAGGATGTTATGAACATGATGCGCGATTATTACCAGGGCACACCGATGGATATGAGCAAAGATCCCGGGGCCGGTCCCTACGGAAGCACTGTTCGCTGGAGACCGATGCAGTGGAAAATTGACGGAGTCACATACCTTCACGAGAGGGCCATATCAACCCAGCAGACCGGATTTTCATTTATTTCGCAAAGCAGATCATACCTGCCCGACCCTGTCGGCGGAATATTGTGGTTTGGAGTTGATGATACCTTTTTCACGGTTTATTCACCGATGTACTGCGGCATGACAAGGGTTCCGGAAGCATTTGCCGTCGGAAACGGAGATATGATGACTTTCAGCGACAACTCTGCATTCTGGGTCTTTAACCAGGTCAGCAATTTTATGTACACACGCACAAGCCAGATGATTGATGATTTCCAGGCAAAGCAGAAGGAACTTGAGGACAGGTTCATTGCCGAAACAAAGAAAATCGATTCTGAGGCATCTGACCTCTATAAAAACGATCCGGTGGCAGCCGTTTCGCTTGTCACGGAGTATTCGGTCAAGACCGGCAATTTCACTGTTGATGAATGGAAAGGACTCTACAGGTTTCTGTTTACCAAATACATGGATGGGAATGTCAAGGTGAAACAGCCCGTTCCTGCCGGATATTCAAGGGTCAATCCGAAAGTAAGCCAGCCCGGTTACCCCGAAGAGTGGCTGAGGTTTGTTGTGAAAAGCACTGGCGACAGGTATAAGGTGAAGCAATAACAGGGAGAAAGTTTTGGGTTCCTGAAAAATATTTTTGCACAGGTTGTATAAAATTGATTATTATTAATAAATTTGCACCCTGATTTGAGAAACTAGTATTAAGATTAATATCCCGAGCGATGGATTTAATGAAAGTTGTTGAGAAAGAGCTGGCAGTCGGTACGGAATATCCCGATTTCAAGGCCGGCGATACTGTAACCGTGCATTACAAAATTGTTGAGGGTAACAAGGAAAGGATTCAGCAGTTCCGCGGCATAGTAATACAAAGAAAAGGCAGTAGGAACACAGAAACCTTCACTGTAAGGAAGATGTCGGGCAACGTGGGTGTTGAAAGGATTTTCCCCATGTCGTCACCTTTTATTGAGAAGATCGAGTTAAACAAGCGTGGGAAAGTCAGAAGGGCAAGAATATTCTACCTGCGCAAGCTTACAGGCAAGAAAGCCCGCATCAAGGAAAAAAGGGTTTAACATTACCGGATTAAATAAAATAATAAGAGGGTGCTTAAGCAGGCACCCTCTCTTTTTTTACTCTGGTTCCTTTATTGTATTCTGGCAATCATCTCCTCTTTTTTTGCCTTAGCCTCGTCAACTAGTTTAATTGCCTGTTTATCAGCCTCAGTACGCAACTGTGTTCCTTTTCTCTCCGCCTCTTTTACAAGGGCATCTGCAGCCTTGCGGGCTGCAGCTTTTGCCAGGGCACCTTTCGGTTCAGCGGCAGAAATAAGTTTTGCGGCTTCAGCTTCAGCCTCCTCCTTAAGTTTTATGGCAGCCTTGTCGGCTTCATCCCTCAGCTGCTGACCCCTTGCTTCCGCTTCCCTGATCAGTTTGTCGCCCTGTTCCTCAGCTTCCTTTCTCAGAGCCTCTTTACCCTTATCGACTGTTTCGGTAACTGTCTGTTTGACCGTCTCCTTCACAGTTTCCTTTACTCCGCCGCCGGCACCTTCACCGCCTGAACCGAAATCGGGTGACACTTCAGGCTTACCCACAACACCTCGTACCCTTACATTCACTTTTATAACATCTGAAGGCTTGTAGGCTATACCCAAAGCTGAAGCCTGAGCTGTCAGGTTATCCATCAGCGCATTCACGGAGGAACCGAGAGCCGCCCTGGGTATTTCAGTCTTAACAAGGTAATTAAGTGTCTGGTCAAGCCCTTGGTCGCCCGAAATATTCATTCTTATAGTCCCCATTTTCACATCGAACGGGTTTACATACACTCTCCCTTCGCTGATTCTGAAACTGACGTTTATGTCTTTAAATGTATTGGTGTAATTATCTCCGAGCTTAAGTATTTCCTTCATTTTATCAAATGCCGGTGCTTCAAGAACCTGGACCTGATCGGACTGCAGTTTTCCGTATCCGTTGATGCTTTTTATAACCGGCATCATATCGCTGCCGAGAAGGCTTTCATATTTCATCTGCAGATTTACGCGTCCGTCAAGTCCTTTTGCTGCCGGTGCGAATTTCTGAACGGTAACAAACGTGTTAAAGGCATCTTTGATGCCGATGTTTTTCATTTCAAAGTCGGCTTTTACAACCGGTTTAAGCGTATCGCGTGTATCGTAGTCAGCGTTCATCTTAATTGTTCCTCCCACAACCGACATTCCAGTTTCCCTGAGTGAGAGAATGCCGTCGCGCACGATAATGTGGCCGCGCAGGTTTTCCGCCTTTATATTGTCGTATATGAGTGAAGAAATCTGTGCATTGAAATCAAAGTCAATATTGCGGGGAACTGCAATAACAGCCAGGGCGGCTGTATCCTCTTCCACCACTGCCGTGGTATCCGTTGCCATGGCATTCATAATGGAAGTTACATCGACTTTCGATGAAGCGAGCGAAAGATTTCCTTTTAAAGTTTCATTGCGGAAGACATACGGGATGTAGTTTCCGACATTTCCCTTAAGCAGGAAATCACTTGTACCTGCAACAAGAATATCAAGCTTATCCATTGATGTATAGGCAGGCGTAAAAAGAAATGATGCATCCCTGATAAGCACCTCAGGATATCCCGCCATAGCCACAAGCATGTTTTTGATTCCCATAGTGCCCCTGGCTGTGAAGCTCTCATACTGTTCCTTTTCAATCATCGAAAGCCTGCCTGCCATGTTTACTGCCATCTCGATTATGCCCGAAAGCTTCATGTCTTCCATTGGAACAGCTTTCGAAAGAGCTTCGAGATCTATTTTCCCGTTAAAGGACCCTTTGAAATCGGGATCGCTCATCGGAGTCTTCAGGAAGAATGACATGTCGAACGGGTTGCCGGCCAGTTCAAAATGGAATCTGTCGAGATTAACCGTGGTGAGGTCAAGATTGGTTCCGTTGACGAATACATCTGTATTGATATTGATTGCAGTGATTTTTTCGGGCAGATCCGGATAGCTGACAACTCCGTCGTTAACGGCAAGGTTTAGTTTTATATCAGGCAGCGTGCTGTCGGCATCGGAATATATACCCTTTGCGAGTCCGGCAAGCGTGAATGAACCTGATGCACGCAAATTTTCGTAGCCTTCCATATATACTGCCGGAACCAGTGACAGAAGTGTCTTGAATGAAGTCTGGTCGGTGCCGAATGTAATGTCGGTGGAAATATCATCTCCGGGCATTGAAACAGTACCGGCAAACTTCAGTTTAAGTTCATTGACAGCAAAGAAGTTGTCGCCGAAGATGAACTTCATGCTGTCGAGGTTGGCCCTCAGGCTGACATCTGAATTAATTTTAGCCTTGTTCAGGTAGTTAATACCGTCCATCCTTACAGTAGTTTCATCCACTGTGAGGGTCATTTTAAGGTCAGTCTCGCTAAGGGTCATATTTCCTGACAGGGTATAGTTCAGTTTATTCAGGACGGCAGACAGGTTCATGGTTGCATCATTATAGGTAATGACCGACTCCCTGATCTCGAATTTCCGGAGGAGAACCTTCATTGAGCTTTCGCCTGCCGGTTGTTCAGCTACGGTTTCCTCCGGTTGTGCGGGAGCAGGCAGAGTATCGGCGGATGGTTTCATAATGTCCCAGTTCGGGGTTCCGTCCTTAAGAACGATTGCGTTAATGACAGCCCTGTCGAGGATGATGGATTTTATCTCGTAGCCCGAACTGCCGAGCAGGCTTCCAAGGTTAAATACGAGGCTCAGCGATCTGAAACCGGCAAGGGTGTCGCCTTCGAACGGGCCGATGCCTTCGACATAGATCTCTTTAAGCGAGAAGGAAAGATTGGGAAAGTTCCTGAAAAACGAAAGGTTATAGCCGCCGAAAGTCACCCTGGCGTTCACAGATTCATTTATGACAGATTCGACTTTTGTTCTTATTTTCTCTTTGAATATTACCGGGATTGTGAACATAGCGACAAGGATAAGAATAATCAATCCTGCCAGCACCTTAATTACAATACCTGCTGCTTTTTTCATATATCGTAGTTTAAATGTTCATTATCAATACAATAAAAAGAAACTGCCTGTTTAGGAAGAGGCAAATAAAAATAGTCATAATTCACGAAAATAAAAATTTGCTATATTTGCCCCGCGTAAAACCGCATGGTCCCGTAGCTTAACTGAATAGAGCATCTGACTACGGATCAGAAGGTTGGGGGTTTGTATCCCTCCGGGATCACAGAAAAGCAGCCTTACTGGCTGCTTTTAAAGTATAAAGGCGAAAGTAAAAAGTAAGAAGTGTATTCGAATACCCGGAGGGATGAAAACCGAAGGGCCGGCGGGGTTTGAACCGGGGAGTCCCGATATTGATCGGGACGACGAGCTCGCGACCGAAGGGAGCAATCCCCTATCCGGCGATCACGAGCGAAGCCAGCATAGCCGAAGGTTTACGCCGGCAAAGCCGGCCTTCGTACAAGGCTAAGGCTGGCGAAGCGAGTAATC
>JARKQN010000028.1 GCA_029974835.1 Bacteroidales bacterium | reverse complement strand
GACAAATCCTCCTTACGGGGAACGTCTTAAAGTAGAGGACCTGGATGAACTCTATTCGATGATCGGAGAGCGGTTGAAACATGTCTTTCCGGGATACCGTGCTTATGTATTGAGTTACCGGAAAGAGTCGTTCGATGCCATTGGGCTCAGGCACTCCAGGCGGTTTTTACTCTATAACGGCGCGCTGGAGTGTGAGATGCGCGAATACGAGATCTTTTCCGGCAAACGTGATGATCGTCCCTCAAAAGAAGTGTCCCGCGGCAGAGGAAAATCTGCCGGCTATGACACGTATTCCGAAAGGAATTCCAGAGAGGGATACCGCCGTTCACAGCGAGCAAAGGAGACCACCGGTGAGGAAAAACCAAGGGATGCATATCGTCCTAAAAGAAGTAGTGAAGACAGGGAACGGGACAAGTCTTCCAGATCGGATAAGCCTTTTAAGTCACGGGAACGTTTCTCTCGCGAAGACGGAAGAGGAGGTCGCTCTGACAAACCGGGAGCTAAATCTTTTAAATCCGATAAGCCGTTCTCCGGTAAAAAAAATTCTGATAAGGATGCTAAACCGAGAGATTTTAGGAAAAAGTGATTACCGATCGTTCAACGTAAGACAAGCTGTTTCCTTCTTCGAGAAAAATAGAATTTTCCTGTATAACAGCTTCTATCATTTCCGACACTGTGAAGTATTTCTTATCCAATAAAAGTTCAATATATTTAGACAGAATTTTCGCGGTGGTTATTTTCTCTACCCATCCACTCATTCACCTCGGTGTGAACTTCTTTCGGGGGTAGATATGTGTAGATTTCAATTTTGAAATTCCACTTTTTTAATTATCTTTGCCTCATAGAAATGTAAAAAGTGCTGAAAACAATCCGCTCCGGTCCTACCGGAGACTCTGCGGATTTGTTAAATAACCTGATTATAATATGCAACTTAGACCTTCCCGCAATGCAGGTGGCCGATTTTTTGCTTTTGTCGAAAAGGCAGGGAATGCTTTGCCCCATCCCGCAGCCCTTTT
>JARKQN010000003.1 GCA_029974835.1 Bacteroidales bacterium | reverse complement strand
TATTATTTTCTGCAGTTTTTGATAAAATTCATCATTACCGGTTATCTGTGTGCTCCAGAATTCGCCGACATTAAAGTTGTCTAAAATATAAATAAGTCCCAGCAGGTGATCAGGATGGGGATGGGTGAGAACCACTGTGTCAATTTTAAGAATTCTTTCCTGGTAAAGATAAGGAGCGACAATCATTTTCCCGGCGTCGAAGGAACTTTTAGCGAAGCCCCCGCCGTCGATGAGCATATTTCCCCCGCCGGGAAAGCGGACCAGGGTGGCGGCTCCCTGACCGACATCAATGGCGGTTATTCTCAAATCAGCGGAATATTTATCCCTGAAGGACAAATAAATTGCATCACCGATAAAGAAAAACAGCATGAGGATGAGTGTGCAGCGCAACAGCAGGGGATGCCGCGGGAAAAAACCTTTAGCTTCCCTTTTTATATCGATAAACTGCAGAAGAAGGATCAAAAACAGATAATAAATAACAATTTCGAGAATATTCGGTTTCGTAATGCTGAGCGAAGACCACGAGTAGGAAGCCAGGTTGTTAATTATCTCCGTCGATATTCGAACAAAAAAGGATGTTGCCTGAACAAAGAAACCGGCGACGACCGGTGAGAAAAATGAAGCGAGGAGAAAAAGCATTGCCAGGGCGAGAGACAATGTGCCCAAAAGAGGCACGGCAATCAGATTGGCGATAATCGTTACCGAGGAAACCTGATTAAAATAATAGATAATCAACGGCAAAGTGCCGATGGTCGCCGCCAGGCAGATAAGTGCCGACATGTACAAGTAACGGATGAGGCTCCGGCTCCAGCCGGAGAGATTTGAGAATTGATTAAAGTCAAGATTGCTCCAGTGCGGGACAATGCAAATAATGGCAAGCACCGCGAGAAAGGAAAGCTGAAAAGAAATATCGAACAAATCCTCCGGCGAGATAATCAGAATAACAATTCCTGCCACGGCCAGAATATTGAAAGGATCTTTTTGCCGGTCGCAGATTAAAGCAATCAGCAAAGCCAGAGCCATCAGAGCGGAGCGGAGGACGGTAACGCCCATACCGGCGATGCAGGCGTAAAACAAGACAAGAAGAAATGCCGCTGCCGCCGATAATTTGATTATGTTGAATCTCAGCATGAGATATTCCGAAGACTTCAGCAGGAGGCCGACAAGGAA
>JARKQN010000111.1 GCA_029974835.1 Bacteroidales bacterium | reverse complement strand
TGAAAAATCAAACAATTTATCATCGCTTGTTATACCCTTGACAAATTCGGAACGTGGGCTATCTTTGCTTAACAGGATGACAAGGGATTTGTCCTAAACTATTTTTAAAAAAATGTCCAGAAAATAGGGTGTTAAACCACTTTTAGCATCAACATATTTAAAAAAATCTACCTCAGAAAATCTTTCCTGAGATGAACAACTATTTATTATGAATAGTTGAAGAATAAAAAAACTTATAAACCTTCTCATAATTATTTTATTTTTGGTCTGAAATATCCTTCCCATCCATCATGATCTGCTAAAGATGCTCCTGTCCTGGTATATACTGAAATCCTTATACAGTCTTTACAGTATCCCGTTAAATTTTTTGAAAGTGACTCTTCACGTGATCCATTTTCACCTATAGCCTCTATAACGGTTACTAAATCAGTAGTACTATCATAAGAAACAATTACACCTGTATGTCCTCCCTTTTCTTCTGTCCACCATAAGAAAACATCTCCCGGCTGTATATTTTTAAATTTTTTATCTTTACTTCCATCTAAATATTCAAGATTATCATCTCCATATTTTTTGTTCCTAATCCAGTTCTTCATTAACGTAGTTGTATACCCAGGTACTTTTTCTAAACCACAGGCTTTTTGAATAAAACGACTCATAAATTCTGAACAATCCATCTCTGCCGTTCCAACACTGTCCAAGCTAGTTCTGTTTGCACCTCCTCCATATGCATATGGGAAACCAATGTATTGTTCCATTTCTTTAAGAGCTTTTTCGATAATGATTTCACGTCTGTTTTTTGCAAATAAGTATTCTTCGAAATCTTCAGCTTCTTCTTTTGGTACTGCAAAATAAAATAATACACTATCAGATAAGGATGAATTCCCAAAAGCGTTTTCCGGCGAAATTATCTTATGAAAATTATAGCGGACATATTTTTTTTTGCTTTTTATTCCAATAGCATCAGTTTTGTTAATTTCTGAAGGATCAATTTTTGCATACAATTCCTTTGTAAAATATTTATTGGGCTCTTCACTGTAATATTGATTTTCTACTAACTCAAAACAAGAAATATGTATATAGCTAAGGTATTTATTGCCTATTTTAACATTTTTTAAAGCCATTTCAGGACACTTATCATAAAATAAATATAATAATTTCATTCCGGTAATATTAGCCTCTCTTATCGTTTTTATCAAATCAGGAATAGAATAGACTTCCCCCTCCTCCTCCTTTTCCATTCAGGAGAAGAGGGCGAGGGAGGGGTTCTGGATCTGATCCCACTGGTACTTGTAAAGGCGGGTGGAGGAAGGTGGGCCGTACGACATGAGGTTGGTGGTAACAGACGTTGGCTGGTAAAAGCGGTTGCTGGTGCTGAAGGTGTGGCGCAGGGTGAACAGTCCGTGCCCCAGTTCATGGGCCAGGGTGTGCAGCAGTTCTTCCTCGCTCTGATTGTTGCGGAACAGAAATCCAAACCTTCTGCCCAGGGGCATGTACCCGGCTTCGGTGGGATCCACCGACCCGCCCAGTAGGAACATATAACAGGCCTGCGGGTCGTAGAGAACATTCTTTTTCCAACTCCGGATGACCAGCTTCATTTCGTCGGAATAATCCATGCGGTTGTTGCGGTCGGTGTTGTCCAGCCGGCCGCTTTTGTCATTTAAAGATACGGAAAAACTGTCAATGGCCAAAACACGGAACTGCACGGCGGCCTGGGAGTAGATGCTGTTGAGATACTCTGCGGCCCTGTTGGGGTCAATGCCCCTGGTACGATTAACCGGCACCAGAATGACTTCCTGGTACTTTAACGGATAGCTGACCACCGTAATTTCCCCTGCAAGGGTACGCCGCCGTTTTGCACTGTCTGTGGGATTTTCTTCCGTTACCCAGCCATAGAGAGCATCTTCCTGTTCGTGGGGGTTGCCGGCCAGAAGGATTTCCCGCTGGTTCTGTTCCTGCCGGCGGCTCATCACCACATTGCCCGAGGCCATGGCAAAGTACAGCGAATCGGCAATATCCTGCTCCAGAGCCGTGATTTTGTCAGTTTGTCCTTCGGCTACTGCCTTCCATCCCACCAGGATGTTTTCCCCGGCAAGGGTTCGTGTTTTGTAGTTGCCCGGAGGATCTTCCGCAACGGGCAGGTCAATGCCATACTTTTGCTGTGGATGGGGACGGAAGAGCACCCGACCTTTGTTCCGGCTGCGCTCGTCGGCGGTGGGTTTGGTACGGTCCTGGTTCACAATGGGAGGAGCCTCAAAGATGCTGGTTCCTTTGTCGGTGCGCTCCACAAGGTACTGCTTTCCTGCGGGGGAAGTGATGGCAATGGTTTTTGCCGCACCCGGATCCACCACCTTCTGCTTTCCGTCGGAGGAAACGATTACAATCTGCCCGTCCAGACCAAGGGTGACAGAAGCAACGGCACTGTCCAGAGTAATGTTCCGATCGCATACCTGAGGATAGGCATTGCGTATGCGGTTGGGACGGTTGACTGAGGGTAAACCGGTAACCAGGGCATTCCCCATGCGGTACACGGCCTGGATTTGTCCATCGGCGAGTTGGTAGAGCTCGTTTACGTAAATATCCTCAAAGGCCACCTCGAGTTTGATATAGCTCATCCAGGGCACGGTAACCACTCCCCGACCGCTGAAATATCCGTTGCTGCCCGTAACATCGAGTACCGTAACTTCAAATCCTGCGGCGGTAATGATATCGCCTTTCCGGAGCATGGGAAGAGGGTTGAAGTTATCGATGATAACAGGATGAAGTTCTTCGCCGCAGCGGAATTCCCTTCGTGCGGTCCTTGCAACAACCGGGGCACTGAAGGCCGGTTCCCGGGAACGGCAGAAGGCAGCCAGACGAAACTGGTAGTCGGTATTTCCGCGCAGGCGGTCCACCATGGCTTTTCCGGAGGAGGCTTCCATGGTGTACCAGTCAACGGGTGGTTGTTCTTCGCTCCGGGATGTGGACCAGGGGCGGAACTGCACGAGGTATCGGAGATGTTCGGGTTGGGGATCCCAGGCAAGATGAACGGTGTTTTGTCCGACGGCCTGTACATGGATGTCGGGAGCACGGCAGGGAAGGGAGTAGCGAAAGGTGAAGGCCTGAGACCAGCCGTCGTTGCTGAAGGCAGTGCGCTGCAGGGGGTCTTCGGCCCGTACGCGCCATACATAGGTTTTTCCGGGAGTGAGCAGGGGATCGGAAAGGGAATAATGGTAAAAGGGCGAAGAGCAGGAGATGGTGGCAAGGGGAGGCTGACGGCGAACAACATCTTCGGGATGTTGACCCTGCTGCAGGACTTCCCAGAGAGCGAGGGTGTATTGTGGTATAAAACCGGGATAGGCAAGGGGGTTGTGACGGGGTGTCCAGGTGAAGAAGATCTCCTGGGGTTCATTCCAGGGGATTTCCTCTGCGTCGGCGGGCTGGTTGGGCAGGGGCGGATCGTTGAAGGAGACCATGAACAGGGCAGGTGTGCAGGAAGATATGGGGATTTTGCGGTAAAAGTCGAGCACTTCCAGGCTGAGGGTGTAGAACCCTTCGGGCAGGATGGGATTCTGGAGGAGGGCCTGGCGGCTCATCCCGCTGACCAGGAGGTGGTCGGGGCGGAACCAGGGAGCAAGTTCATCGTCGCGAAGGGTGAGCATCTCGCCCCCGTTGAGATCGAGGGGGTTGGGAAAAGCGGACAGATCGGAAGTGAGGCTGAGGCGGTCACCGGAGAGGGTCATGCGCAGGAGTACCGGATAGTGGTTCAGTGTAAGGTCGGCGGGGTAAATTTCCACGCGCAGTTTGCCGGGTTCAGTGAAAAGATAGAGGCTGGAGGGAGGAGG